>NZ_JBHTAA010000006.1:0-553 GCF_042663225.1 Haloferax namakaokahaiae
TTTTCGCCTTTCCCTCACGGTACTGGTTCACTATCGGTCAGTCAGTAGTATTTAGCCTTGGAGGATGGTCCCCCCATGTTCAGACAAAGTTTCTCGTGCTCCGTCCTACTCGATTTCACTTCAAAGATCCTTTCGCGTACGGGGCTATCACCCACTATGGCCGCACTTTCCAGAGCGTTCCGCTAAAATCAATGAAGCTTAAGGGCTAATCCCCGTTNTCTCGTGCTCCGTCCTACTCGATTTCACTTCAAAGATCCTTTCGCGTACGGGGCTATCACCCACTATGGCCGCACTTTCCAGAGCGTTCCGCTAAAATCAATGAAGCTTAAGGGCTAATCCCCGTTCGCTCGCCACTACTAAGGGAATCTCGGTTGATTTCTTTTCCTCAGGGTACTTAGATGTTTCAGTTCCCCTGGTTCGCCTCTTGCACCTATGGATTCAGTACAAGATACCTAGGTTATCCTAGGTGGGTTCCCCCATTCAGAGATCTCCGGATCAAAGTCTGTTTGCCGACTCCCCGAAGCTTTTCGCAGGCTACCACGTCTTTCATCGC
>NZ_JBHTAA010000007.1:0-1573 GCF_042663225.1 Haloferax namakaokahaiae
GCGTCAGAACCCAGATGCTGGAAGCCTCCGGCCGGTTGCCCGGCTAGTGGCGACCTGCTCCCGAGCCGTCCGCCTAAAGCCCAACGTACCCAACCCTTAGAGCCAATCCTTATCCCGAAGTTACGGATCTGTTTTGCCGACTTCCCTTATCTACATTGTTCTATCAACCAGAGGCTGTTCACCTTGGAGACCTGCTGCGGTTATGAGTACGACCTGGCGTGAGAATTATTCCTTCCCGCGGATTTTCAAGGGACGTCGAGAGCGCACCGGACCCAACAGAAGTGCTGGGCTCTTCCGGCCGTTAAACCCTAGCTCCGGACAAACCGATTTCAGGGTGATAGACCGTTAAGAAGAAAAGAGAACTCTGCCCGGGGCCCCCGCCGTCGTCTCCGCGTTCAGTTGCGTTGCCGCGCAAAACCCACATCCAGGTGCCGGAATATTGACCGGCTTCCCTTTCGCCATACGGGGCACAAGTGCCCCTTTGAAACGGAACTTCCCTATGGCTTAGGATCGACTAACCCATGTCCAACCGCTGTTCACATGGAACCTTTCCCCACTTCGGTCCTTCAAGTTCTCATTGAAGTATTTGCTACTACCACCAAGATCTGCACTAGAGGCCGTTCTACCCGGGCTCACGCCCTAGGCTTCGTCACTGACCTCCACGTCCGCCTACTCCTCAGCGCATCGTTTCTACACTGAGGGCGAGGTATGGGTGAGTCGCTTGAGCGCCATCCATTTTCAGGGCTAGTACATTCGGCAGGTGAGTTGTTACACAGTCCTTAGCGGATTCCGACTTCCATGGCCACCGTCCTGCTGTCAAGATGTACTAACACCTTTTGTGGTGTCTGATGAGCGACTACTCTGGCACCTTAACCTCGCGTTCGGTTCATCCCGCATCGCCAGTTCTGCTTACCAAAAATGGCCCACTAGTGTTGATACATTCGAATGCCCACGTTCAATTAAGCAACAAGGGCTTCTTACATATTTAAAGTTTGAGAATGGATGAAGGCAATATAGCGCCCCCGAGTCCCTAATCATTCGCTTTACCTCATAAAACTGAGTTCAACACTGCTATCCTGAGGGAAACTTCGGCGGAAACCAGCTACTAGAAGGTTCGATTAGTCTTTCGCCCCCATGCGCATATTTGACGATCGATTTGCACGTCAGAACCGCTGCGAGCCTCCACCAGAGTTTCCTCTGGCTTCACCCTATACACGCATAGTTCACCTTCTTTCGGGTCCAACCCTATATGCTCTTACTCAAATCCATCCGAGAACATCAGGATCGGTCGATGATGCGCCGAAGCTCTCACCTGCGTTCACTTTCATTACGCGTAGGGGTTTAACACCCAAACACTCGCACATAAGGTTGACTCCTTGGTCCGTGTTTCAAGACGGGTCGCTGATGACCATTACGCCAGCATCCTTGCGGAGCGCGTACCTCAGCCCGCCGAAGGGTATTATGCAACAGGCTATAACACTCCCCGAAGAGAGCTACGTTCCTGAAGCTTTTGTCCCCGACAGCGAGCTGATGCTGGCCTGTGCCGGCAAAGTGCCCCAGCCGCGAGAGCTGG
>NZ_JBHTAA010000008.1:0-580 GCF_042663225.1 Haloferax namakaokahaiae
CCCTCTACCGTACTCTAGCTCAGTAGTTTTGGATGCAGTTCCCAGGTTGAGCCCGGGGATTTCACATCCAACTTGCTGAACCACCTACGCGCGCTTTACGCCCAGTAATTCCGATTAACGCTTGCACCCTTCGTATTACCGCGGCTGCTGGCACGAAGTTAGCCGGTGCTTATTCTGTTGGTAACGTCAAAACAGCAAGGTATTAACTTACTGCCCTTCCTCCCAACTTAAAGTGCTTTACAATCCGAAGACCTTCTTCACACACGCGGCATGGCTGGATCAGGCTTTCGCCCATTGTCCAATATTCCCCACTGCTGCCTCCCGTAGGAGTCTGGACCGTGTCTCAGTTCCAGTGTGACTGATCATCCTCTCAGACCAGTTACGGATCGTCGCCTTGGTAGGCCTTTACCCCACCAACTAGCTAATCCGACCTAGGCTCATCTGATAGCGTGAGGTCCGAAGATCCCCCACTTTCTCCCTCAGGACGTATGCGGTATTAGCGCCCGTTTCCGGACGTTATCCCCCACTACCAGGCAGATTCCTAGGCATTACTCACCCGTCCGCCGCTGAATCCAGGAGC
>NZ_JBHTAA010000009.1:0-662 GCF_042663225.1 Haloferax namakaokahaiae
CCCTTCTCCGTCCCCCCATCGCAGTAACCAGAAGTACAGGAATATTAACCTGTTTCCCATCGACTACGCTTTTCAGCCTCGCCTTAGGAACCGACTAACCCTGCGTCGATTAACGTTGCGCAGGAACCCTTGGTCTTTCGGCGTGGGTGTTTTTCACACCCATTGTCGTTACTCATGTCAGCATTCGCACTTCTGATACCTCCAGCAAGCTTCTCAACTCACCTTCACAGGCTTACAGAACGCTCCTCTACCGCGTCACTTACGTGACACCCGCAGCTTCGGTGTGTGGTTTGAGCCCCGTTACATCTTCCGCGCAGGCCGACTCGACTAGTGAGCTATTACGCTTTCTTTAAAGGGTGGCTGCTTCTAAGCCAACCTCCTAGCTGTCTAAGCCTTCCCACATCGTTTACCACTTAACCACAACTTTGGGACCTTAGCTGGCGGTCTGGGTTGTTTCCCTTTTCACGACGGACGTTAGCACCCGCCGTGTGTCTCCCATGCTCGGCACTTCTGGGTATTCGGAGTTTGCATCGGTTTGGTAAGTCGGGATGACCCCCTAGCCGAAACAGTGCTCTACCCCCCAGAGTGATACATGAGGCGCTACCTAAATAGCTTTCGAGGAGAACCAGCTATCTCCGAGCTTGATTAGCCTTTCACTCCGA
>NZ_JBHTAA010000010.1:0-799 GCF_042663225.1 Haloferax namakaokahaiae
CCCTATTAATCATTACGGCGGTCCTAGAAACCAACAAAATAGAACCGCACGTCCTATTCTATTATTCCATGCTAATGTATTCGAGCAAAGGCCTGCTTTGAACACTCTAATTTTTTCACAGTAAAAGTCCTGGTTCCCCCCACAGCCAGTGAAGGCCATGAGGTTCCCCAGAAGGAAAGGTCCAGCCGGACCAGTACTCGCGGTGAGGCGGACCGGCCAGCCAGACCCAAGGTTCAACTACGAGCTTTTTAACTGCAACAACTTTAATATACGCTATTGGAGCTGGAATTACCGCGGCTGCTGGCACCAGACTTGCCCTCCAATTGTTCCTCGTTAAGGGATTTAGATTGTACTCATTCCAATTACGAGACCCAAAAGAGCCCCGTATCAGTATTTATTGTCACTACCTCCCCGTGTCGGGATTGGGTAATTTGCGCGCCTGCTGCCTTCCTTGGATGTGGTAGCCGTTTCTCAGGCTCCCTCTCCGGAATCGAACCCTAATTCCCCGTTACCCGTTGCCACCATGGTAGGCCACTATCCTACCATCGAAAGTTGATAGGGCAGAAATTTGAATGAACCATCGCCGGCGCAAGGCCATGCGATTCGTTAAGTTATTATGAATCACCAAGGAGCCCCGAAGGGCATTGGTTTTTTATCTAATAAATACACCCCTTCCGAAGTCGAGGTTTTTAGCATGTATTAGCTCTAGAATTACCACAGGTATCCATGTAGTAAGGTACTATCAAATAAACGATAACTGATTTAATGAGCCATTCGCAGTTTCACAGTATAAAGTGCT
>NZ_JBHTAA010000012.1:0-5408 GCF_042663225.1 Haloferax namakaokahaiae
GACCGACTCGCTATAAATGAAAAAAGCCCAGCGGGCGCGAACGCGCCTGCTGGGCTGTGATATGAGTAGTATGAGTGGAGGCGGCGAACGGGATTTCCCAGAGGATCGCTCACTCCAGTACTGACCAGTACGCTGACGAGCTTAACTGCCGTGTTCGGGATGGGTACGGGTGTTACCTCGTCGCTGTGGCCGCCTTAATGCCGACCAACGGAATCGAACCGTTGCGTGGACCATCATCGGTGTGGGCCGAATCTTCGTGTGTACGTGCAATCCAGTTTGCGCCTGGACTCGTTCTCCGAGTCCAGTGCAGAATCATATGAATGTGGCTTGGACTGTTAGTGCTCGCGGGCTAAACAACTCGTTGCCTCGTTGCGTACACCCCGAGTCTATCGAACTCGTCTTCTACGAGTGTCCTCAGTGGAATTTCTTTTCCGTGTGGGTTTCGAGCTTAGATGCGTTCAGCTCTTACCCCGTGGTGCGTAGCTGCCCGGCATCTGCCCTTTCGGACAACCGGTACACCAGTGGCACCCATTCGTAGTTCCTCTCGTACTATACGAACGTTCACGTCAAATTCCTTTACACCCCCAATAGATAGCAGCCGACCTGTCTCACGACGGTCTAAACCCAGCTCACGACCTCCTTTAATAGGCGAACAACCTCACCCTTGCCCGCTTCTGCACGGGCAGGATGGAGGGAACCGACATCGAGGTAGCAAGCCACCGGGTCGATATGTGCTCTTGCCGGTGACGACTCTGTTATCCCTAAGGTAGCTTTTCTGTCATCTACGGGTCCCATGAATGAACCTCGTAGGTTCGCTAGACCACGCTTTCGCGTCAGCGACACTCGTTGGGAATGTCACTGTCAGACTTCCGTTTGCTCTTGCGCTCTTCCACGAGTTTCCGACTCGCGTGAGGAAATCTTTGGGCGCGCTCGATATCTTTTCGAGCGCGTACCGCCCCAGTCAAACTGCCCGGCTACCGGTGTCCTCTTCCCAGAGTGAGAGTCGCAGTCACTAACGGGTAGTATTTCAGTGTTGCCTCGGTGGCCCGCTGGCGCGGGTACCTGTGTAACGGCTCCTACCTATGCTGCACATTAGCGACCACGTCTCAGCGACAGCCTGCAGTAAAGCTCTATAGGGTCTTCGCTTCCCCTTGGGGGTCTCCAGACTCCGCACTGGAACGTACTGTTCACCGGGCCCAACGTTGGGACAGTGACGCTCTCGTTGATCCATTCATGCAAGCCGCTACTGAAGCGGCAAGGTACTACGCTACCTTAAGAGGGTCATAGTTACCCCCGCCGTTGACGGGTCCTTCGTCCCATTGTAATGGGTGTTCAGATACCCGCACTGGGCAGGATTCAGTGACTGTACGAGTCCTTGCGGATTTGCAGTCACCTATGTTGTTACTAGACAGTCGGAGCGTCCGAGTCACTGCGACCTGCTCGATCAAGAGCAGGCATCCCTTATCGCGAACTTACGGGACCAATTTGCCGAATTCCCTAACGTCGGTTATTCCCGACAAGCCTTGGCTTTCTCTGCCTGCGCACCTGTGTCGGATCTCGGTACGATCGCTTGCTCGTCTTTTCACGGGCTCTAGGTACGACCGACTTTCGCTATCTCACCATTCTTCCGCTTCGTGCCATTACGGCTTCCACGGAGTTCGATGATTCGACGGGGCGAAGGCCCCGCTCGGTGGTTCCCAAAGCGTCGACTTTTGTTGCAAGACGGTACTGGAATATTAACCAGTTTCCCTGTCATCCCATTCGAGTTACGGTGGGACTTAGGATCGACTAACCCTCGGCTGAATGACAGTGCCGAGGAACCCTTGCGCGTAAGGCCGTCGGGGTTCACACCCGACTCTCGCTGCTACTGAGACCAAGATTTTCGTTACTGTTCGGTCCACACGAGTTCTCACCCGTGCTTCCACCCAAACAGAATGCCAACCTACGGAATCGTACTTAGAAGTACGTCGCCAGGTCTCGGAAGTGGATTTGAGCCCCGATCATTTTCGACGCCTCGAACCTCGGCCGGTAAGCTGTTACGCTTTTCTTAGAGGGTAGCTGCTTCTAAGCTCACCTCCCGGCTGTTTAGGGCTCGAGACAATCTTCGAATCGCACTTAATCCACATTTAGGGTCCTTAACCTAGCTCTGGGTTGTCTCCCTCACGGACCACAAGCTTACCCCGCAGTCCGGACTCCCTGAGTCTACGACGTCTGTAAGTTCGGAGTTTGACAGGGAAGCGAACTCCTCTCGGAGGCCGGTTTCCCAATCGGTCGCTCTACCTCACAGACTATCTCATCAGAGGTCATGCTTCGACATGTTTCGGTTGGAACCAGCTGTTGCCAAGTTCGATGGGCCTTTCACCCCTACACCAGAGTCACGAGAGGGTATTGTAGGACACCAACTCTATCGGGCCTCCACGCAGCTTTCGCCACGCTTCACCCTGCTCCGGCGTAGATCACTTGGTTTCGGGTCGTATCCGTTTGACTCCCCGCCCTTGAAGACGGTGGCCCTCGCACAAAGTGCTGCGGCCGTATCGGTTTCCCTGTGCCTTCGGGGGTTCACCCCTTAGACTCGCCAAACAAATACACTCCTTGGTTCGTTTTTCAAAACGCACGACGTAACATCGGCTTCTGACGAATCTTACTACGAGTTCGCACTCAGTTCATTCTTTGTCAGACCTTTTATGCCACGTCGCTCTATCGCCAACTGATTTCAAGCCCTATTGCACCGCCCTTTTCGGGGTGCTTTTCAGCGTTCGCTCACGCTACTTGTTCGCTATCGGTCTCGAGGAGTGTTTAGTCTTCGCGGTTGATGCCCGCGGAATTCACGAGGGATATCCAACCCCCGCTATTCTGGAACAACCCCAGAAACTATCATCTACACTACGGGGTTGTCACCCTGTATCACGCTCTGTTCCAAGAGACTTCGTGTAGAATCCAGTTTCGTGTTGGGTAGTCCGTACACCACATTGCCCGTGAGGGCTTCGGTTTGGACTGTGTCGCTTTCACTCGCCGTTACTCACGATATCGCGGTTGCTTTCTTTTCCTGCACCTACTAAGATGTTTCAATTCGGTGCGTTCCCCATTGCGCAAGGCAATTGCGTGGGGATTCCCATTCGGAGATCTTCAGTTCTTCGCCTCCATGCGGCTCCCTGAAGCTTTTCGCAGCTTGGCACGTCCGTCATCGGCTCTCGAGCCGAGCTATCCACCAGCTGGCACAGTAGCCAGTTGTGTATGATTATGTTGCACTGTGACCCGGAGAACGGGTCCAGTGGACGCCTGGATTGCACGTACACACGGTTTCATCATACGCCCAGTAGACTTCTGGCACGTATTCGACCCTTCCCAACCGCACTTGCGCGGGTTGGTGCATCTGTCGTCAATGTCCATCCCTTCGTATCGCCGTCCCACACTTAAGGGGCACGACTCAACGAGGGTTGAACACTGCTTACCATGGACCCACAGGGATTCGAACCCTGGGCATCCTCCTTGCAAAGGAGGCACTCTACCACTGAGCTATGGGCCCTACTGTTAGCTTTGATAGTTCTAAGGTGTCCGAATGGAGTGCCGAGTGGACCGTATGAATGGTGAGCCACCCCATCGGGGTGGTCTCGGATGTTAGGAGGTGATCCAGCCGCAGATTCCCCTACGGCTACCTTGTTACGACTTAAGCCCCCTTGCGAAGCCCAGATTCGACTACCGTGTGGTAGCCTCATCCGGACCTCACTCGGGTGCTTTGACGGGCGGTGTGTGCAAGGAGCAGGGACGTATTCACCGCACTCTTCTGAAATGCGATTACTACCGAATCCAGCTTCATGAGGGCGAGTTTCAGCCCTCAATCCGAACTACGATCGAGTTTCGGAGATTAGCGTTCTCTTTCGAGATAGCAACCCATTGTCTCGACCATTGTAGCCCGCGTGTTGCCCAGCTCATTCGGGGCATACTGACCTACCGTTGCCCGTTCCTTCCTCCGCTTTAGCAGCGGCAGTCCTCCTAATGTACCCAACCAGTCGAAACTGTTGCTGGCAATTAGAAGTGCGGGTCTCGCTCGTTGCCTGACTTAACAGGACGCCTCACGGTACGAGCTGACGGCGGCCATGCACCTCCTCTCTATAGCATCGTGTCAAGGTCATCAACCTGAACGTCATCACTATAGTCGGAGCTGGTGAGATGTCCGGCGTTGAGTCCAATTAAACCGCAGGCTCCTCCGGTTGTAGTGCTCCCCCGCCAATTCCTTTAAGTTTCATCCTTGCGGACGTACTTCCCAGGCGGCTCGCTTCTCGGCTTCCCTACGGCACAGCACAGGCGCGTAGCCTGTGCCACACCTAGCGAGCATCGTTTACGGCTAGGACTACCCGGGTATCTAATCCGGTTCGAGACCCTAGCTTTCGTCCCTCACCGTCGGATTCGTCTTCTCGAGGTGCTTTCGCCATCGGTGGTCCGTCCAGGATTACGGGATTTCACTCCTACCCCGGACGTACCCCTCGAGCCTTCCGATCCCAAGCCACGTGGTTTCCACCGGACGCCCGCCAGTTGAGCTGGCGGATTTCCCGATGGACCTTCGAGGCCGGCTACGGACGCTTTAGGCCCAATAAAATCGGTCATCACTTGAGCTGCCGGTATTACCGCGGCGGCTGGCACCGGTCTTGCCCAGCTCTTATTCGCCGACCACCTTACGGTCGGAAAAAGCGAGGACGATATGCCCTCGCACTTGGGGTCCCCTTATCGCACTGGCGTGCAGTGTAAAGGTTTCGCGCCTGCTGCGCCCCGTAGGGCCCGGAATCTTGTCTCAGATTCCGTCTCCGGGCTCTTGCTCTCACAACCCGTACCGATTATCGGCACGGTGGGCCGTTACCCCACCGTCTACCTAATCGGCCGCAGCCACATCCAACAGCGCCTGAGCGTTTGAGAGAATCGGCATTCCAGCATGACTCTCTTATGAACTATTAGCCTCAGTTTCCCGAGGTTATCGTTCTCTGTTGGGTAGTTTGACCACGTGTTACTGAGCTTTCCGCCACGAGTCTGAACTCGTGCAACTAGCATGGCTAAATCGGACCCCAATAGCAATGACCTCCGGCAGGATCAACCGGAATGGGTCGCGGCCATCCTCTCATAAGAGGGATGGACGCGGGTTTGGCGGATGATATTGCTTGCATGGTTCGCTTGCAATGTCACCGTATAATGTCATTATAGGTCCAAGTTCGGCGAATCCATTCGGATGTCACCGAACTATCAAAGCTAACATCAGATATCGTCTTACGGCGTACCGCAGGGGCGAAATCCTCATTTCCTTCGGACCTGAATCGAAGCGATTCGAGGGTATAAACCCTTCGAACCCCGTTCGGGTTGGGTCCGTGAATCAGGACGCGTTGAAGCGCCCTGAAATCGCGTTGTTGTCTTGTGCATTC
>NZ_JBHTAA010000013.1:0-57267 GCF_042663225.1 Haloferax namakaokahaiae
TGTTTGAGATGGATCCCGGCGCAGTCGTGACGCTTCAACCCGTCTACGGTCCTGCTGGAAGCGCGAAGCCGACGATGATAGAGATTGGCGTTCCGAGCTTCAACCCGTCTACGGTCCTGCTGGAAGTTTTGTGCTCATGCTCCGGTCCTCACTCTCTCGTCGGCTTCAACCCGTCTACGGTCCTGCTGGAAGAACGCTTAAATGAGATTGAGCCAGTTAATGACGGCGCTTCAACCCGTCTACGGTCCTGCTGGAAGTGTGCTCGAACGTCTTCCGCGAGTCCGGTTTCAGCGTGCTTCAACCCGTCTACGGTCCTGCTGGAAGTCGAAGATTGGAGCGACTGTCGTCTCGTTCTTCGAAAGCTTCAACCCGTCTACGGTCCTGCTGGAAGAATCACCACATAGCCCAACTTTGCGACGGCATCGAGCTTCAACCCGTCTACGGTCCTGCTGGAAGCCCGTCAGCCCCTTTTTTAACACCCGTGAGAGGAGAGCTTCAACCCGTCTACGGTCCTGCTGGAAGCATGGTGCTTCACCGGCTATGGTGTCTCCTTCCCAGCTTCAACCCGTCTACGGTCCTGCTGGAAGGCGTTCTGCCGCCACTCCGGTACGTCCTCGCCGTCGCTTCAACCCGTCTACGGTCCTGCTGGAAGAATCGCGCCGAACACTACCAGCGCCGTGGCCGACAGCTTCAACCCGTCTACGGTCCTGCTGGAAGGAGGAGCGACTCCTCCGCGCGCAGAACGCTGGCGACGCTTCAACCCGTCTACGGTCCTGCTGGAAGAGTGCGTACGCACTGGGGGTTCGGGTATGACCGACGCTTCAACCCGTCTACGGTCCTGCTGGAAGTATGCCCAATCTGCGGGCGTGAGCGGTTCTTCTCGGGGGATTCACTCAAGTGTTTCTGTCGACCCCCAATTCTGGGTCAACCCCCGGGGGGTCGACAGATTCGGGGTTAGGTAAAGCGGCTTCCGGGTTCTTCGGTGTCGCCGTACGTGGTGAGGTCGACGGCCCCGACGCGTTCGGCTTCGAAGACGATGATCGAATCGTCGGGTTGGAGGAGATCTTCGATGTCGTTCTTGATCTCGACGAGAAGCCCGGGCGTGACGTCACCGTAGAAGACCGAGTATTGAACGTGTTCGAGGCGGCGGCGAAGCATTTTCTTGTAGCGCTCGGTCCGTCCCGCGGGGACGTCGTAGACGATGAGGACGAACATTACCACCAGCGCTCCGTTGCGTGGTATGGTTCACCGGTGAGGATGTGTTTTTTGAGGCTATAGACGTCCGTCTGGACGAGTGTCTTGTAGCTCACGTTCCGATTGAGGCGCGGGTGGTTGACGGTTCGGTCGAGCGTGCGTTCGTATTCTTCGAGAACGGTTTGTCGACCGTGCTCTGTGAGGAGGCAGCCGTCGAGTTCGTCTTCGAAATCGTCGAGGGAGAGCTGCTGTCGGTTGACGAGTCGGAACATCACGCGGTCGGCCAGGATGGGTTTGAAGATATCCGCGATGTCGAGGGAGAGCGTGTATCGGCGTTCGCCCGGTTCGTGCATATAGCCGATGCTCGGATCAAGTGCGGTTTTCCGGATCGCGGAGACACAGGTTGTGTACGTCATCGCGTTGAGGAAGGAGAGCAACGCGTTCGCTTCGTTGGACGGAGGATTGTATTCTCGTTTCGTGAGGTCGAAGGGGTCGCGGAGGATCTCGTCGAATCCGCGATAGTAGCGTTTACGCGCGGTGGCCTCGACGCCCCGGAGCTTTTCGATATCCGCGGTCGTTTCCACGCGTTCTTTGAGTGCTTGGAGTTCTTCGAGTAGATCCGTGAATTCGTGGTCTCGCTGGTCGTAGTAGCGGATGTTGACGCGCATGTTGTGAATGCTCGCAGCGATGATTCGCTGTGCGATCTGTAGGCGCCGTTCCGTGTCATCGTATGCGCGAACTTGCTCGACGACGGTGTTCCCGGAGACGTGGGTGCGTTTCGGGAGGTACGAACCACGGTAGTAATCCTTCCAACCGAAGACGTGGACTGGAATGCCGTGCTCGTTGAGGAGACCGAGCGCGCGTGTGTTGAACGTGATTTGCCCGTGTAAGTAGAGCGCGTCGATGCTCTCGACCTGGAGGTGTTTCGTTCGTCCGTCGAGCGTGTCGATTCGGAGCGTGCTTTCGTTACGTCGGAGGTCGCCGTCGGCGAAGACGTGGTGATTAGGTTTGACCATGAGTGTTCACATCCAGCAGATGTCCTGGTACAGACACGAATCGCAGACCGGTTTCTTCTCGAGTTCGGGCGGCACGTCCGCTTCGACGACTTCGATAATCCCGCGCAGCACGGTCTCGATACGTTCTCGATTCTCGTCGTCGAGTTCGACACGCTCACGCTTTCGCTCTTGGGGGTAGGCGAGAACGCCGTCTTTCTCGATATCGAGAACTGTTTCGAGATACCAGAGGTAGTAGAGGAGTTGGAGTTTCGGTGGTTCTTCGAGCTTCGACGAGACTTTGACCTCCATGATGTCGCCGGAATCGTCGAGCACGTCGATCGCGATTCGGCCATTAACTTGGAAGGACTGGCGCTTATCCCGGTAGCTCGTTTCGTCTACGCGTGTTCCCCGACGAATGTTTACTGACCCCCGGTCAATATCAATACCGCGGGACATGAACCAGAGCTCGCGCTTACAGACCTCGAAGTACTGGACCATGAGACCAGTAATTCTGATCGGTGGGTCTCGCGACGGGTCGCGCTCGGCGTCAACGATATCCGAGAGACTCGTTACAGCCATGAACTAGTTGATACGACACGTGCCTTAGTATCTGCTATGAGGTCTTGCTTACGGGGACTTGGTTCTGCACGAGTCTCGGGAACTTATGTATCACCCAGAACAATACAGAAATATGCGACAACAGAGCGACATATGGAATCAAATCAGCGAGCGTCATAGGCAACTGCCTCTCCTGACACTACAAGAGGCAACCGCTCTGCAAAGTAATTGCTCCCCTCAGAGGTGCTTGAAGAATCTCCTTCAATTGGAACGGAAGCGCCTCATTAGCTTTCAATGGACTAACCGGAGTGGGAGTGATATCATTATTGTTCAGCCAATCAAAAGTGATCGAGAGAATTCTGAGGTGTCAATATGAATAGCGAAATTGATAGGTGGCATTGGTACACACAGTTGAACGTCTCGTGGATTCACTATTCCAGTAGGTCCTTCGATGGCCAATTCGGCCATCGGATAGATGGGTTGAAGCGGGGATCTTGGTGCTGCGAGACGCGACGCTTCCAGCAGGCCCACCGTCCGGTGGGTATCTTTCTTATGTTTATCCATACTTTCATAGCACGAGACACGAAATCGTTGGCTGTCATGTCCGGGAATACTTTCGGACGGTTTGGCAGGGGAGGTGAGGAGTGCGGCTTTTAGTTCGACTCCGAGCTGACGCTGACGCAGCATACGATAACCAGTATCACCGGGGGCTCGCAGGTCGCGTGTGGCGCGCGCTCGACGGCGAACAGTTCGACGAACTCCACGACCAGAGCGAGCCGACTGGGCTCTCGATGAGCAATCCCTTCCCGGTCGAATCGATTGAGGAGGGAGACCGGCGGAACGTCCTTATCGCGTCTGCGCGCGACGATGTCCTGCGTGCGGTCGCGTCCAGTCTCATCGAGGACCGCGAGTTCAACATCAAGCAGATGCCGTTCACCGTCGAAGAAGTCACGGGTATCGAGCCGGACGTCGGAGAGCCCGGAACGGAGGGAATGCTCACGACCGACACTGGGCTCGTGGTTCGGATTCCTCACTGGAAGTTTGACGAGTACGGCATCGACGCACCAAGCGACGCACCGGAGTTCTGGAGGGCGAAACACACGCTCGAGCCACTGAAGGAGCAACTCGAGAACAACCTGGACCGGAAACACGGACTATATTGTGATGACTACCTTCCAGGGCCGAGCGACGTTGAGGGCGACCTCTTCACGAGTTACGAGCACATCAAGACGTACGCACTCCCTGTGACCGTCACAGAGGGCGTGACAGAGACTCACGTCCTCTCGAAGTTCCGTTTCGGGTATCGCGTTCGAGATGACGACCACCGGCGTCATCTCAATCTCGCGCTGGACTGCGGACTCGCCGAGCGGAATAGTCTGGGGTTCGGATTCGTGAATATCCGCGAGGACAAGCGCGTCCCGCCGGGAGGGCGTCGTGTCTGAGTCGTTCACTGAGCGATTCGATCGCTACTGGGGTGAGCGTCCGGTCACGTCGCTCCGTCGCGTCCAGACGCTCTACGGCGCGATCGCCGAAGCACAGAGCGGCGGAGGCTCGGTCGTCCCAGAAGAGTTTCAACTCTACGTCACACCCGGAGAACTCGACGGGTTCACCACGGCGGAAGGCGGAAGCGACGGCCCGAAACTCGTCACGGTCTACGTCGACCTGACGGACGAGCCGACGCTCGACGGCGTGGAAGCGACGACGTTCCGTCAGGATGATGTGCCGAAGCTCGGATTCTCCCGCTATCCGTGGGGTCGCGGTATCGACCACAGTATCACGCGGCGAGGTGCGAAAGGCGGGTCGTCCGTCTCGACAGCGACGACGTACTGTGTGGACTGCCTCCGTCGATGGACGAACGCTGACGATAGAGAGCCTGCAGTCGGTCGGGTCGTGGACGAGCATCCAGACGGATGGATCATCGAGGGGCTACAGTCCATTGGCCAGCGTGATGGTCTCGACGACGACCTCGAAGGGCTTCTCAAACAGTCGTTCGACGGCGGGGCACGAGTTACAGCGACCGTCGCCATCAAGCTCGATACAAATGGGCTTGAACACGCGCCCTCGGGCGACCCAGACGACGGCTACTACTATCCCGGGCAACTCCACGTGCTCAACGCGGGAATGCGCGCACGGAAAGAAGAAAAACTCGCGCGAAAAAACCTCGAGAAATCAGACCCGTCGTCGCGCGGTGAAGCCGCATGCCTCGTCGCGGGTGAAACCGAGACGGTCTTCGGGACGGCTGAGGACCCGCTCGCCTTCTTCACGGTGCAGCACGCGGAGAAGTTCAACGGTCTCAAGAAGCCCGAAGCGTGGCGTGCACACTCGATTTCCGCGGAAGCCGCATTACTGATCCAATCCGGGAGTTCGATGGTCGAGGGATGTCGAACGACACGTCGCGGGCGAAGCATCTATACGATCCCGTACTTCACGCGGATGGACGGGACGCGAGCCCAGTACCTCGACTTCGCGCTCGGCGACACAGCCATCGAGACGCAAGCAGACCTCGTCGAAGTCCAGAAAGCGATCGAAGCACGAGACGAGGGAGCCGTGGCCGACCTCCGCTTCTACGTCGTCGTCGTCCGGAACGATAGCGGTGACATCAACGTCCTCACCGAGACGCCGGACCTCTCGATCCAGCCCGCACGTGAACTCGCGGAAGCCCACATGCAGGTCCTCAAAGGCACGACGTTCGACGAATCCGCGGGATTCAACCGACCTCCAGAGTGGATGCCCATCTCGGCCGATGCCACCCCCGAAGCAGTCCTCTACTCGATCGTCGATGGACTGTACGCGTACGGTACGCTCTCGACGCCGGGTGGCGACGCACCACCGGCGGACGACCCAGCAGACTGGCTGACGTTCACGCTCCTCTCCGGTGACGGGGAAGCGATCCCCGTCGAGCGACTCCTCGACGAATACGTCGAACGTATCGTGGCAGAGCAGCGTGATGACGACGAGAACCGCCTGCCCGAGTCACATCTCAAGACGCAGTTCGCACAACTCGAAGCACTCGCCCGTGTCGACCGACTCACGACGAACACCACCAACGACGCACTGACAACCCTTACACGTATGCCAACAGCAACGACCGATACCGACGTAGCCACGGATGAGTTCCTCGACGAGGACGGGAATCTCGTCGCCTTCTGGAACTTCCGCAAGTACCGTCTCGACCGATTCATCGAAGAGCGCCCGGCGTTCGAAGAGCGCGACCGACTCGGCGCCTTCCTCGCCGGGGTTCTCGTCGGCCAAGTCGGGGACTATCAGGCCCAAACCCGGGAGATGAACCAGACAGTCCTCCAGCAGTATCCCGCAGAACAGATGACCGGCAGCCGGATCAACCAGTTCGTTCCCGAACTCGTCGATAAGATGAACGCGTACGCGAGCGACACCTCGTACGGGCCGTCGCTCTTCCCCGAATTGGAAGAGCGCCTCACGGACCTCACGGGAGTGCGATGGGAGATCCGGACGTCCGACCTCCGATTCCACTACGCGATCGGCCAGCTGTACGGGAAGCGAGCGAGGAACCGAGCGCACGACCTCCGAGAGCGCGTCGCACGGCAATCCGGGATCGACCTCGAGAACAACCAGTAATCACTCATCATGACCGAAACCACTGACACAGTCGCGAACCGCTCCGAAATCGTCTTCATCACCGACGCCCAGGACTGCAATCCGAATGGGAATCCGCTCGGCGAGAACCGACCCCGTCGAGACCCTGTCACCGGCCAGGGCGTCATCACGGACGTCCGCCTGAAGCGCTACCTCCGCGACCAACTCGAGGCCGACGGACACGGAGTCTTCGTGAAGAAGACTGCAGAAGGAACAAGTGGGAGTCGTGCTGCGCTCGCACTCGACGTACTCGGCGACGTCACGACCGAGGAAGAACTCGAGGAGATTGACGACATCGCCGGGCAGTTCCTCGCGAACGCGCTCGACGTTCGCTACTTCGGTGCGACGCTCAGTTTCAACAAGGACGCCGGAAACGCCGTTCACGAAGCTCTCTACGAGCAATTCGAGGGGGGAAACTACACAGGCCCCGTCCAGTTCAGCCCCGCCCGGTCGCTGAACGCTGTCGAACTCAACGAGGAGTCGAACACACTCACGAGCGTCATCTCCACGAACGAAGGGAAGGACGTCGGTGGGTACGGGCTTGACGACCACCGCATCAAGTACGGGATCTTTCCGTTCCACGCGATTATCGACGAACACGGCGCGGAGAACACGGGCCTCACCGATTCGGACGTCGAACGTCTCGATACGCTCTGCTGGCGTGCGCTGAAGAATCAGACGGTGAGTCGTTCGAAGGTCGGACAGTCCCCACGGCTCTATCTCCGTGTCGAATACGCGAAGGAGGGCTTCCAAGACGGCGACCTCCACAACGCGGTCACGCTTGACCGAGAGAGTGCGGGGAACAGTGAACCGATGCCTGACGAAGAACTCCGAAACGTCAACGACGTTTGTCTCGATGTGACGACGCTCCTCAACCGGCTGGAGACGCTCTCTGACGCCGGTCAGGTCGAGTCTGTCGCCGTGATCGGGAGCGAGTACCTCTCAGTGAGTGTCGACGGCGATGTTATCGGAACCGCTGCCGACCTCGGGAGCGAACTCAACGCGCGTGGTGTTCCGACCCACGAGGTCGACGTGTACGAGGAGTTCCAGGAAACGCTCCCGAGTGAGTGATGGCACGCCGAGATACGAACGGGGCGTACCGGGGTCCCACGGTGACCGCGGACGACCCACCGACAGTAGACGACGGCATCCCATCGAAGTGCCTGACGTTCGCGCTCACGGGAGACTGGGGGCACTTCCGGAGAATCGACCGGACGGTGACGAAACAGACCTATCGAGTGCCGCCACGAACAACGCTTGCCGGTCTGCTCGCCGCCGTCGTCGGTGTCGGCCGTGACGGCTACTACGATATCTTCGCCGACGATACGTCGGCTATCGCGGTCGAGTTGCTCTCCCCACCGCGAACGGTGTCGCTGCCGTCACTCGGCCTCGGGACGAATCCGAACGAGACGTTTTCGAGCAGTGGCGGTACGGGGAACAAGACCGTCAAAGTCCAGTACCCGGACAGCACGGCCGCACGACAGCTACACAGCTACCACTATCTCGTCGAACCCGCGTATCGGGTGTCCGTCGCCGTCGAAGACCCGGTCTTCTACGGAACGCTCCGCGACAGACTCGAAGAAGGAGTCGCGTACTATCCACCGACTCTCGGACTCTCCGAACTTCACGCCGCGATCGGATACGAGGCGGAGCAGGCCGGTGAACACGCTGTCGAACGCGTAGCGTCACCGGACCGCTGTACAGTCGACTCACTCGTTCCGAACGGCGTCGGCGCGATCATTCCCGACACCGAACAATCCTATGCGGTTGAACGCGTCCCTGGAACGATGACCGCCGACGGGACATCCCGGAAGACGACTTCCTACGTCGATTACGCGTTCCGGGAGGACACCGGTCAGTTGACCGTCGACGCGTCGAAGGTTGAGGTTGTGGAGGTCGGCGGTCGAACGCTAGCGTTCGTCTAGATGTACGACAACATCATCGCTCGACCCGGTGAGAACGGAGCTGAGGACGAACTGCTGACGATGCACAGTGAGGATGTCGCCGAGCTCGCGCCCGACCTCTGCGGTGACGACTTGCGTCGCCTCGCATCCATCATCGGCCGTCTCCACGACTTCGGGAAAGCGACGACGTACTTCCAGCACCACGTCCGCGGGAAACCAGTCAAAGATGTCCGGAGTACGTATCACGCCCGGCTTGGCGCGTTCGCCGCCTTTCACGTTCTCAACGAATGTGGATACGATGACCGCGACTGCCTCGCCGGCCTTCTCAGCATCCTCCGCCACCACGGTCGACTCCCCGACGCAGCCGAGCAGCTAGTCAAAACGACCAAAGCAGAACGTGCCGAGGAAGGCAGCGCGTATTTGGCTGGCCAACTATCGGATATCGAAGACGGCGAAGATCGGACGGCAGTCGCTCACGAGTTACTCCAGAACGCCTCCGGTGGCACTGTCTCCTGGACGTCATTCAGGGATGCGATGCGTGAGGGCGACATATACGACAGAGTCCTTGATCTGGTCGGAGAGGCGAAAGGGGACATAAAGGCGTTAGTGCTGCTGGTTGAGCCGTCTCCGGATTCCCTCCCCGACGCGCTCTACGACCGGACGGTACGGCTCTGGAGTGTCCTCACGTTCGCAGATAAAACGTGTTCCGCTGGACTCGAAGACGACCGCCGGCTCCGTCCAGAAGCCCTCGAACTCGACGATCTGGAGGACGCTATCGAAGCGAAACGACGCGGCCTCTCACCCCCACCTAAATTCGCAGAGCACGACACCAACCTCGGCGGTGACGCGTCCGACGAAGCGACGCTCAATCAGCTTCGCGAGGGCATTCGACGCCACGTCAAGGAGAACGCACGGGCGTTCGCAGACCGAGACGACCACGTTGCGACACTCACACTCCCCACTGGCCTCGGGAAGACCTTCACCGGAATCACCGCCGCGTACACGATCCGTGACGAGACACGACACGAAGAGCTGGGCGAGCAGCACGCGCCCCGCGTTGTCTACGCCCTCCCTTACACGTCGATCATCGAGCAGACACGGGACGTTTTCGAGAACGCGCTCAACGCCGACCCGTTCGGGCGAGCGTTCACGGTCCATCACTACCTCAGCGACACCGTCACCTACCCATCCATCGCCGAACTCGAATCGATCCCAGACCAAGCGACCGATGACAGCGTGTACTTCGATGCATCTCGCTTCGCGGAAAGTTGGCGCAGCGGAACCGTGCTCACGACGTTCGTCCAGCTGTTCGAGAGCCTCACCGGTCCGACAAATGCGCGCGGCCTCAAACTCCCAGCGCTCCACGACGCCGTCATCATCCTCGATGAACCCCAGACCCTTCCGAAAAGGTGGTGGCCCGCGATCAGATACCTCGTCGATCTGCTCATTACCGAGTACAACGCCCACGTCGTCTCGATGACCGCGACGCAACCGAGCCTCTTCGACAACGCACCCTTCGACGTCTCGTCGCTGCTCTCAGCATCTGGACAGTCAGCACCCCCGATCGAGCGAGCGGCGTTCGATGCTGTTTCCCGTACAACGTACGAGATCGACGAGTCGATTCCCGTCGACGAACACACTGGGGACGTAGACTACTGCAGTCACACCACTGCGGGAACCCGACTCGTTGAATCTATCACGAGGAATGATACCAATACATCGGCACTCGCTGTTTGCAACACGATCGAAAGCGCATCCACGCTCACAACCGCGACAACGACCGCAGCAACCGCAGCTGGAACGCGAACGAAGCACATCGGCGCAGTTTATCGATCTACTCTCGACGAACTCTCCACATCGCAACCGGCCACAGAATCAGTTAGCATCGAAGTACTCGAACAGGAACCAGATACGCCGGATCTCGCAGTAGCAGTGCTCGAGAAACTCGGCTTCGAAGCGACAGCCAAGTCGACTGAGGACGTCACGGATTGGACGTGGCAGTACAGCGGTCCGTCCGACAGACTCCTCATTGGTGAGTTTTCCTCGCGGTACCGTCCACGGGATAGACGCGTGCTAGTGACTGTCGCCACAGTTATCGCACGCTCGACCCAGCCATTCGCCTTCGTATCGACACAAGCAGTCGAAGCCGGCGTCGACATCAGCTTCAGCGCGGTCTTCCGTGACCTCGCACCACTCGACAGTCTCGTGCAGGCCGCCGGCCGATGCAACCGCTCGTTCGAATGGGGGCTCACTAGCGGTGATGTCACCATCTGGTCACTCGGACCGACTGAAGATGGCGCAGAGCCACCCGCGAACTACATCTATCCGCAAGCAGAACTCACCAAAGTCCGCCGAATTCTGGACGGACTCTGCGAGATGCGGGGTTCGCGGGTGGTCCCCGACACTGCCGTCGAGACAGACGCCATTCCCGCGTACTTCGACTGGGTCGCCGCCGAGAACGAAGCCGAGGTCGAAGATCGAGAACTCACGCACGCCCTCGAGACTTGCCAAGGAGAGGTTCTCGCACGCCGAAGTCTCATCGATAGCGGATACGAAACCCGCGACGTCATCGTCGCACACACCCCGGTCGAGCGCAGAGCAACCAAGCGCCTCACAGAACTCCTCAGTGAGAATTCTCACGAACAAGCAGAGGGATTCGAACTACTGAATCACCTCAGTGGTCTCCGTGTCTCCGTCCCTCTCAAGAGCCTCGAAGGAGTGACCACGATCACCCGAGTTGACGGCCGACCACTCAATGACCCCAAAGGCGTCAACGTCCTTACCACCACCCAAACCGGAAACGGCCAATTCTATGACCTCGCCGACGGTGGTCTCAGAATCACCGATCTCATTAGCGACCGCTTCTCCATCTAATCAGTTCTGTCGACCCCCCGGGGGTTGACCCAGAATTGGGGGTCGACAGAAACACTTGAGTGAATTCCCCGAAAAGGACAGCTCACGCCTGCAGATCGGGCATACTTCCAGCCGGACCGCAGACGGGTTGAAGCGGTGGAGGTGGCGGGATTCCGATCCCGCTGCCGTCTTCCAGCCGGACCGCAGACGGGTTGAAGCTCGAATCAAACAGGGGCGTGACGCGAAGATCTTCCTTCCAGCCGGACCGCAGACGGGTTGAAGCCGGGTTCGTGGGCGTGTGCGCCGGGAGTTGGTCGCCTTCCAGCCGGACCGCAGACGGGTTGAAGCCCGTGATGACTGCGACCCACTGCTTGTTTCCGGTGTCTTCCAGCCGGACCGCAGACGGGTTGAAGCTTTCCCGGCTCGGAAGCCCGCCGTGGGCTTTGGCCGCCTTCCAGCCGGACCGCAGACGGGTTGAAGCTACCGTATCCTAAGTATCCTTCAATATCGTCTAACTCTTCCAGCCGGACCGCAGACGGGTTGAAGCAGAGAGCGCGTGAAGGCCGCGCACCCGGATAATGGTCTTCCAGCCGGACCGCAGACGGGTTGAAGCTGCTCGAGGAGAAGCAATCATACACAAAGTGATGACTTCCAGCCGGACCGCAGACGGGTTGAAGCTACACTTCGAAGCAAGTCGAGGAAATCGAGAAACAGCTTCCAGCCGGACCGCAGACGGGTTGAAGCGCATGAGCCGAATGAAGACCGAAGAGGAACCACGGACTTCCAGCCGGACCGCAGACGGGTTGAAGCTACCGAAAACCCGATGGAACGCTTACGAGCGAGTACGCTTCCAGCCGGACCGCAGACGGGTTGAAGCGAATCTTTTGTGCTCATGCTCCGGTCCTCACTCTCCTTCCAGCCGGACCGCAGACGGGTTGAAGCTGGTATCTCGTGCAGGCCGGGTTCAACGGAGACCTTCCAGCCGGACCGCAGACGGGTTGAAGCTTCGGGTTCTACCGTCCACTTGCGAAGTGAGACCGCTTCCAGCCGGACCGCAGACGGGTTGAAGCACCGCAATCTCGCCACCCCACGCATCCGGGTCGTCTCTTCCAGCCGGACCGCAGACGGGTTGAAGCTGTCGGAAGAGTGCCCAACAGATGGCCGACCACAACCTTCCAGCCGGACCGCAGACGGGTTGAAGCCTAAAGCGCAAGTGGACGCCGCACCCGGCTCAACGCCTTCCAGCCGGACCGCAGACGGGTTGAAGCGTGGTGTGGTTCCGGTGTCCGCCGGGTCGTTGACGGGCTTCCAGCCGGACCGCAGACGGGTTGAAGCGCCCGCCCGCTCTGCGATATCTTTTGCGAGTTGCCCTTCCAGCCGGACCGCAGACGGGTTGAAGCGTGCAAGGGATGTTCCAGTTAAGGCCGTTGCCGAGGCTTCCAGCCGGACCGCAGACGGGTTGAAGCAGCTCGTTGAACTCAAAATCGACGAAAACCGAACGCTTCCAGCCGGACCGCAGACGGGTTGAAGCGCGGGTAGGCCGCACTCGTCGCGTTGGTCACATCCCTTCCAGCCGGACCGCAGACGGGTTGAAGCGCCCCACCGAAACCATTGCTTTCAGATCGCCGCGCCTTCCAGCCGGACCGCAGACGGGTTGAAGCTCCCGATGCCAAGACCGGCGAGGGCAAGTGCACCCGCTTCCAGCCGGACCGCAGACGGGTTGAAGCGACTGGAAGTTTGCCGTCGAGGGCGCGGATATCTTCTTCCAGCCGGACCGCAGACGGGTTGAAGCGAACGGTGGCAACGATACATCGGGTGGCAAAACAAGCTTCCAGCCGGACCGCAGACGGGTTGAAGCGTGCTCGACGTGCTGAAAGGACTCGGCGCACTCCTCCTTCCAGCCGGACCGCAGACGGGTTGAAGCTCGATACGACGGTACGTCACGGTTCCGTTGGCATGCTTCCAGCCGGACCGCAGACGGGTTGAAGCGCCGGTTCGTCGACGCGCTAATCGACGAGCGAGCCTTCCAGCTGGACCGTAGACGGGTTGGAGCTCTCTTCACCGGAAACTTCGACGGCCGACGTGACAGACTTGAGCGACTCGCCAACACAACCAAATGCACACTTGTGACGCAGGAGAACTACGGTAAGATCACTTCCGAACACCAGCACAACCCTACCGACTCCCACCAGCTGTGGTCCAACTGTATCACAACTAGGTCCCGAGCCTAGTCTTTGGGCGTACTGAAGAGACCGTTTATCACATTCTGGGAGTACTCGTAGTAAGTACAAGACTAATCGATTCCTATCAGCCTAGATCAAAGTAATTCGTTTGTCTGAGGTCTCGCAGCAGACGAAACAACTCTATTGATCAAACGCTGCTTCCAACTTCTCGTACATCTTTCTCCGCCGAGCTTTCCGCTCTTGTTCTCTCGACAGATAGTTCCGAAGCACAACCTCCGTCGACGAACTTCCCTGGTCCTCAGCAACACCCTCCAGTCCCTCAAGAACCTCTCTAACGGCCTCCTGATACGCCGAGTACCAGAACCTCCGTCCCATCTTCGGCGTTGGAATCTCACCATCAACAACCACGCCAGCAGTGTCAGCAAGCTGTTTGAACCGACGACGTATCGTACTTACTGACAGATGTCCCGTCGACGATGACCGAGACGGGAACAGATACCCGTGCCAGTTCTCACGGTTAGATAACGCATCAATCCGATCAGCGACGACATCCACGCCATACAGCAGCGTTACCTCACCAGGACCGTTCTTCCTCTCTCCATCACCGAACGACAGGTGTGGATCTTCAGCATCCAAGACCACCTGGTCGACGTGCAACGCAGCAACCTCTGAAGGCCGCAACCCCCACCCAGCGAGTGCGACGACGAGTAACTCCGCTTCGGGTGAGTCAATCTCGCTGTAGATTCGACACACCTGTGACGCCGACAACGCCTGTGGGTCTGGTTCGCTGGCCTCCCAGCCAAACTCCTCACCGGCCTCTGAGAGTGGGTTGTACTTCGCGTACTTCCGGCGCTTCACGAAGGCGTACCACGCCCTTGCGACGTGCAGGTATTCGAGTTTCGACCGATCGGTCGATAGCTCCTCGTCGAAGACGTCGAGGACGGCGAGACAGCGTTCTATCTCTCGCGGCTGCTTTTCCAACTCAGACAGCGGTTCGAGCAACGCATCCGTCCCGTGTAACTCTCGATACGTTCGAACCCACTTCGCCAACCTCGTCCGGTGGGTCTCGACGGTACTCTTTGCCCGCCCACCACGGGTTTCTATCGACGTGAGGTATGATTCGAGCGCGTTCACAGTCGCATCGTGTTCGACGTTCCACTCCCACTCCTCAGATACCTCGTCTTCGAGGCCGACCACGTCGACGAAGAACTGCTTGGGCGTCAAATCGTGGTGCTCGCGCAGCGCGTACGCAATCCCACTGTATCCGTGCTCGGTGAGCCAGTCGTAGGTCGGAACGTCTCGGTCTTCGTCGAACCCATCGCGATATCGCTTTGGGGAAATGTCTTGCCAGTAGACGTCGACGAGCTCGTCGAGGTCCATACGCGACCAGTTGTAGCGACGACTGCGTGTCTTTGAGGCCGTGGATTCGTCGTCAAGTTGCTGGCCAGTAGACTGCTTTGTCATGCCGATGTACTGCCCGAAAGAGTGTTTGTCGTGTTTAGGGACGGTTCCAAGCTGGTGAATTTCATTGGTCTCTGCTGTTTTTCACAGCAAAATAATACTTTGGCTTGTGCGGGAGTGGTCTAACTAATGTGCAGCGCACATAGATTAAAGATTGAACACTCGAAATCACCTCTCTCATTCTCAAGCAGCGAGTACGCGGACCCGCCATATTCACGCAGTACATCCGTTGGGAGTGTGCTGAACACTCGAAATGACCTCTCCCTGTGAGATGGCCGTTTGGGTTTGTTGGAAAATCGGGTTAGTTGAAACCCCATGTCTTGACACGAGCGGCGTGGCACAGACAGAGGGTGAGTTCAGCAAGTCACGTATTTGTCAGCAGCCTCCGTAGAATAACAGAGTGGGGTACGAGGTATGGGACAGGATAATGAGTCCGCAGAAGACGACCGACCGACCGTTCGGGTTCCGAAGTACAAGCGCGGCGATGAGGTCATCGCGTGGTCCGAGATCGATGCCGAATGGTGGGAACACGTCCAGCACGCCGAAGGCGTCCATGAGAAAGTCATCGAAACCTATCGCCACGAACCCGGTGTCGAGTACATCGAGATGGGACGCGGTGAGGAGACCATCGGCGGTCACGTCACGGAGACTATCAACATCCTTGTAGCCGACGAAAAAACGAGAGCGAGACTCGATGTACCCAATGAGATAGAAGGAATCCCTATCATCGTTGAAATCGGCTCCATCTTGGATACTGAGTAATCACCTCAGTGAATACGCAGATGTAGCGGAGTTTACAGTCTGTTCAAGTCGAACGGCTTTGCAAGACTCGCGCTCTGTATTCATCACGGCCACAGAAACCTCACTGGACACTGGCAGAAGCAACGTGCAACAGACAGAGAACTTCTCTTTATCTTCATTTTGGGACTGCCATCAGAGCGGTCTGTCATGACATGGATGACTGGTCACAACAAATTTATGCGTAGAGCGATTATTTCCGCTTACCATGGCAACGAACAACGACAAAATCCAGTTTAGGGGGGCTGACGAGAAGCGTGCAAGTCAACGCCTCAGTGAGATGCGTCTGGGAGGGATTAACATCAGTGAACTCGCTCGAGAGGGCCTCAAGGAGAAGCTCCGGGAAGTGCTCTCGAATGAAGAGCGAGTCGAGTTGCACCAACAGTACCTCGACGGAGAACTGGACGAAGGCGTTGCAAAGATCCTCATTGGAGACCTGCTCGAAGATATTGAGCGTGAGTGCGAGGGTGTCAAGAAGGCGGAGACGCTCAGTACCGATGGCGTCTTCCAGAACGAGTAACGAATGGGTTCAGACGAAATACGGCACCCTGTTCTTGTGGATACTGACGCACTCATTTCTGTAGCAAATACGTCTCTGTGGCCGAAGGTTGTAGACAATCTCAACCTGACGACGACGAACGTCTGCATTCATGAGTTGAAGCAACACACCCGCGACAAGTCTGAATATGCCCCTGATGGAAGCCGTGAAAAGTGGATTTACGATGGAAGTGTAGCGGCACTCAAACCGTTTGAAGACAACTCAAACACGGCGTTCACCACAATCAATAGCGTTCCCCGGCCGCATGGGCCGGACGCTGGAGAACAGTCGTTAGAACAAGAACTCGCACAGCACCCAGAAAGCTACACGTTCGTCGTTCTCATGGATCAGAGGGGGCGAGAATCCATAAACCGAGTCTTCGAGGAGCGAGACCAATACGGTGTTGCAGTCGCTCCCTCCTATCTACTCTACTTACTCCACAAGAACGGCAACTGTTCGAAGCAGGAATTCTGTGAGGCGTGTGGAGAGCTTCTGGAGGGTGAGGGGTGGACAAGCTACAGTGCGATACAAGCGATTTGGCAGGAAATCCCAATTGACTGCAGTTCGTACTTAGATGGAAACCTATTGCCCTGACACGTAGACCGACGTCACTCGCATCGCAGGTTGACACGGTGGCCGAGGTCGACGAGTTCGTCGAGGCTCATCTGTGACCACTTGTACCGACGATTTTGTGACTCGTTCTCTGGAGCCTCCTCTTCGACCTCTAAACCTGGGAGTTAGACTGCTGATTCAAGCCTGCTCACCGGGGATTAACCCTCTCGCTGAGTCTTTGGGTGATTCTGAGTTCGAGATTTTCATTGGTCTATGACAATCTTCAATCTAGTTAATACTTTGGCTTATGCGGGAGTGGGCCATACACTACGCCAATTAGTAAAAACAGGCCGTGAACTCACGATTGGGAGATAAATTATATGCTGCTATACAAAATTAGGGCTGGAGTCAGGCGACGACTTCGGAGACCTCTTCGCTGAAGTGCTTTATCGCCGCGACAGCCGTGACGTACAGGGCAAGCGCACCCACGATCGCTAGCGCTTCGCCGACTACTCCTTGCTGGACAACCATATTGAAATATCCGTGGAGTGTGACCGCACCAATCGTGCCGACAAAAACGAACACGGGTCGGAGACCTCGAATCTCGTCGAACGTTCCCTGAGCCGCGCTCGACAGCGTCAACCCGACGATTCCAGTCGCCAGACCGTGCATAATCGTCGTCGAGAAGCTCCGGGTCAAGACGAACAGGGCCAGTTCTACAGTCGTCCGTGACTGTGAGCTAACGAGGTACCAGAAGTTCTCGACGACGCTGAAGCCGATTCCGACGAATACAGCCATGACGACCACGTCGCGGCGCCGAAACCGCTTGGGAGCGTACAAGTAGGCTATGAACAGTGGCGAGGCTTTGATTACCTCTTCGGTAATCGGAGCGAACTGGACTGCCATCTGCTGTCTCGTAATTTCTACAATACCGAACAATGCGTTGTTCCCGCTGAAAGCTATGAAGCCTGCCATGCATCCCCACGCGAAGCAACCCAAGTACGCTCGGGTGTTCCGGTCATCAACGATAGCGACGAGCAACAGCAGGGGGAACACGAGTGCAATCGATAGCGAGAGCATCATGGCGATTGCCCTCCGTCCTGAGCGACAGTAGCGGCGACGGATCCAACTCGGCTAACGTTCTCTTCGAGGTCGTTTCGAGACGATTCACCGCGATTAGAGCTGGGTAATTGGCCGTTGGCGGCGTAGCGAAGCAGCGCGAAGCTAGTGAGTGCGTGGCTCGTAAACCATAGCGGGTCGAGGAACACAATAAACGGCGTCGAATCGACTAGCGTGATGAGGAGAAAACTGAGGTCAGCAACGGCGAAGGTGATGAGTGCAACACCAAAAAGTCGGTACCGAGTGGCGAGTAGGTGTCCACCGATGACACCCAGGGCACCGCTCATGCCCAACTGGACAGTGTTGAACGCGAGGGCTCCTATTGAGAAATGGCCCAGAGAGAGATACACGATAGTAGGGAGGGCCGCACTCACAATAGGGACGAGCACGAGTGGATGTCGAAACCGTGTCTCAGTTGATCCAAGGAAGTACCAGGCGAGCACGAGCATTAAGAGGTGGAAACTCTCATAGGCGAATTTATCCAGTGACGGATAGACTAAGACTTTGCCAGCGAACCAGACGTAAGAGGTCCAGTATAAACTTCCTAAGAACCAAAAACCGACAGCGAGAGCACCCACCAGCAACGGAAGTTCGCGCCAGTGTCGCCACCCCACAATGAGAAGCGCAACGGCTACGGCGATGATGAGATCGTTGAACACGTAGTGTACGTTAAAGAGCACGTCTCCGTAGGAGCCTTCGAATAGCCCGCCGATCCAAGCGAGCGAGACAAGTCCTGCCCCGCAAAGGGCAATTACCAGGTTAGCCCGGGAAAGCCGTTCGAGGTGAGACGTGATGGTCATTGATGATGATAGTCTGGAGAGTCGGAATAAAACAGTTCTGACTACTTGGAAAATTTCTCTGGAGATCGCTGCGCGTCCCGGAAATCTTCAGTAACCACTCGTGATGTGCACTCAACTACCGCCTCGATAAACCTGCACCGATTGCAACTCCTGTACCCATGCCTATCGCGACGCCCACTGCGAGATCGTCCATCGCAACTCCAATTCCGACTCCGAGAGCTGCTCCAATAGCAATTCCAACTCCCATTCCCTTGGAGTTCACTTCATCTTCTCGAGTTTCGCCCATGGGATGTATGCCATTGCCATAAGAAATGAATGTACCTATTTTTGCCATGGGGTAAGGGCCAATTGGGGCTGTGTTTGGTCTGAAGCTGATTCTGAGTGTACTTCTCAACGCTCCAGCCAATTCGTTGACGTGAGTCGGAACATACTTTATCACGACCTCTAATATGTTTGGATGAATAAATACCAGCGTCCAGTACTCGCCGGAGGAATCTTAGGAATTGTAGCTGGAGTGTACTCCTATCTTCGTTTCATCAGTTCCGGGGTAAATACCGACCCCGGTTGGGTGCTTTTAGTCCCAGCGAGCGGTGTATCATCCGCTATCTTGGGAATCGTGCTCTGGTGGTGGCTCGTCGACCGTCCAGACCAGTGGACCGTCAGTAGGGGCGTGATCTCGGGAGCGCTAACTGCCGTCCTTGCCCATCCACTAACCTGGTATCTTTTGATGGTCATCAACTGGGTTCGTGGTGAGCGAACGTCGCTCGGTGAGCGTACACTCGACCCCCTTCAGGCGATAGCGGCGAGTGCGGTTTACAGCGTGGGTTCGCTGCTCGTGGCAGGAACCGAAACATTCCTGATTGGTGGTCTTTGTGGGGTGTTCATCGTCTATATGTACCGTCGTATCTCGCCCGAGGTTGGGGTCGGGAACGTCTGAAGGTCCGGGAGGACGGTCAAATTCGGTTCGTCTTCGACTCAACAGTGCTAATCTTTGGAACCGTTCGGTAATTATATCACATATATTGTTCGTTCTATGAACATGGATAAGTCCGAGCCAGACGAATCAGATTCCTCTACGTCCAGTTACACCCGCCGACAACTCTTGAGTGCCGTTGGTGGAACGGCTGTGGTCGCCGGGGGCGGTGGAATCGGCCTCGGTTCTATACTCGGCTCTGACAACGGCGGAACGTTGACAGGAACAGTGAGGGATCGCTGTCAGCTCATTCAAGCAGCGGGCGCTTTGCAGGATTGTGATCTCTCTGGAGAGAATTTGCGTGAGGCGGATTTACGGGTGGCGAACTTGCGTCGTGCGGACTTATCTGGTGCCGACTTGCGTGAGGCAGACTTGTCTGGAGCGGATTTGAGTGCTGCGGACCTATCTGATTCAAACTTAAAAGAAGCGAGAATAGATAGAACTAGCTTTGTTGGTGCGAACTTGGAAGGTGCGACGTGGACCGATGGGTCGCGGTGTAGCACAAGGGATTGCGACGGACGAGTGGACATCGGCTTAGTTATCGACAAAAGGCCACGCAGTCGCTGTGAGAGGGTCGGACCAGGTGCCGATTTGAGTGGGTGTGAACTGTTTGGAAAGGACCTTTCGTCCGAGGCCTTGTATGGTGCGAACTTACAGGAAGCAGAGTTATATTCTACCGATTTGTCTAATGCGAGATTGGAGCGAGCAGACTTACGTGATGCAGACCTGTATTCTTCGAATTTACAAGATGCAGACTTATTTCGTGCAGACTTGCGGGGGGCGAACTTGCGTCGTGCGGACTTGTTTAGGGCGAACTTGATAATGGCTCAGTTGTCTAATGCGGACTTGTCTGATGCGGATCTGTGGGGGACTGACTTGCGGGAGGCTGACTTGCGGAAGGCTGATTTGGAGGGAGCAAACTTTGAAGGGGCAAATTTAGAAGACGCCATATGGACTGACGGGTCGCGTTGCACGACGGAAGATTGCGACGGTCGAGCGTACTAAGACCGGACCTGAACTGTATTACTTGGGGCCCGAGACAGATTTTTCGCATCCAGATCTTCCTCTCTGCATTAAATGGACCATCGGTTGCAGGTAGATTAATCCAGAAAACCATGCGAACGCGCTCTTCCGTATATTTTGCATCACCTGAATATTTATCATATAGTATGGCAATCAAGAGGAAATGAACGATTCAGACCCACATAAATCAGAGTCATCCCCACCCACCTACACCCGCCGACAGCTGTTGAGTGCTATCAGTGGAACAGCTGTGGTCGCCGGAGGCGGCGGTATCGGACTCGGTTCAACATTCGGCTCAGGAAACGAGGATGAATTGGCAGGATACGCAGGGCCATCCCGCTGTAAGTTAATTCAACCAGCCGGACCTCTACATGAGTGCGATCTGTCTGGCAGAGACTTGCGAAAATCAGACTTGCGATTTGCGACCTTAGGTGGTGCAGATTTACGTGCGTCGGACTTGTCGTATGCAAACATGTCTGGAGCCGACTTGCGGGGGGCACTACTGTATGGTGCAATCTTGACGTATGCAGATTTATCCGATGCGGACTTGCGGAAGGCAAGTTTTGTTCATGCAAGGTTAACTGGTGCGGACTTGTCTGATGCAAACTTAGAAGGGGCGACCTTATTGGAGGCTATGTTGGATGGTGTAGATTTGTCTGGTGCGAACTTAGAGGGAGCGAGCGTATCGAGAACTACCTTCGACGGTGCGAACTTGGAAGGCGCCACGTGGATCGATGGGTCACAGTGTGGCACGAAGGATTGCGACGGTCGAGCGTATCGTAAGATTGAGTTGGGACGTTGTGAAAAAACCGGTCCAGATGCAGATTTATCCGACTGTGATTTGTCTGGTGAATATTTGGCCCATATGAACTTATCGGGTGTAAACTTACGGGGGGCGTACTTGTTAGATGCAGACTTGTCGTTTTCGGACTTGTCGAATGCAGATTTACAGGGAGCGATGCTGTTTCGGGCAGATTTGGATGGAACCAATTTTGAAGGGGCAAATTTAGAAGGTGCCGCGTGGATTGATGGATCGATTTGCACGACGAAAGACTGCGACGGTAGAGCGTACTGAGATCAGATCAGGAGTGTACCACGTGAGTGTACTACAAATTCTTAACGTGATGATTCTCATATATGTCATCAAATCCACTCAGTCGCCGTAGACTAATTCACATTTCTGATCGGATGAAGCTGCTACTGTACACATTGAACTCACCAAAACTATAACACCAGTTATGACAATCAAGAACAAATGAATGACTCATCCACAGATGAATCAAACAGCTCTGTACCCACCTACACCCGCCGACAACTCTTGAGTGCCCTTGGCGGCACAGCCGTCGTTGCTGGAGGCGGTGGACTCGGAATTGGGTCCGTACTCGGTTTCGGAAGTGATAGCGAGCTACTCGGAACGGTGGGCGGTGGCTGTGGAAATATCGAACCAGAAGCCGACCTCAAAGACTGTGATCTGAGTGAACGGGACCTGTTCAATGCGGACCTGAAGAAGGCGGACTTGCGTGGGGCAGACTTATCTGGAGCGGACTTGGGTATGGCAGACTTATCTGAAGCGGACTTGCGTAAGGCAGATTTGTCTGAAGCGGACTTGCGTAGGACAGACTTGAGTTCTGCACACTTGGAAAGAGCGAACTTGAACAGTGCGAAGTTGATTGGAGCTGACTTGCGAGATGCAACCTTGTATGAGACGGACTTGTCTAGTGCGGACTTGTCTGTAGCATGGTTCAATGGTGCATATTTGTCTGAATCGGACTTGTCTGGAGCGAAATTGTATAAGACGGACTTGCGAGATACAATTCTGTATGAAGTGGACTTCTCTGGAGCTAACTTGGAAAAGGCACGGTTGGGAGACAAAACCTTAGTTGGTATGAATTTAGAAGGTGCCACATGGATAGATGGGACACAGTGTGAAACGCAGGATTGTGACGGCCGAGCGCATTGATATAGACCTAGTTCATCTCATGGATATCTGAGACGGATTGTCACTATGGTGATCATCTTCGCCGTGAAATAGAGCGTCGATTGCAGATAGACGAATCCATATAATCGGGCGAACAGGCTCACCCGAACACCCGTAACCACCAGAATATTTATCACTCATTCTGACAATTTTCGAAGAATGAATGATTCGTCCCCAGATGAATCAGACGCTACCGCATCTAACTACACTCGTCGACACCTCTTGAGCGCCCTCTGTGGCACAGCGCTGGTCACCGGGGGCGGTGGGGTCGGAGTCGGGTCTGTGCTTGGCTCCGGGAACGAGGGTGCGTTAACTGGCACCGCGACGAAATCCCGATGTGAGTTTATTCAACCAGGCGGCCCGCTGCAGGACTGTGATCTCTCTGGAAGACGCTTGGAGGATGCGAACTTACAGTTTGCGACGTTGAGTGGTGCGGACTTGCGGGGGTCGTACATGAGTCATGCGAACTTGGAAGGTGCGGGCTTGCGGCATGCGGACTTAGAAGGAACACGCTTGAAGAAGGCGAACTTGGAAGGTGCGGACCTGCGGAATGCGAATCTGTGGAGTGCGGGATTATTTCGCGCGAACTTGGCCAATGCAAACCTGTCTAATGCGGACTTGCGGACTGCGTATTTGTATGGTGCTAGCTTGCGGGAGGCGGACTTGCGTGGGGCAGAGGGGTATACTGCCCTGGGTGAAACGAACCTGGAACAGGCGGATTTGTCCGGTGCAGACTTGCGGGAAGCAAACTTTGGTAAGGCAGACTTCGACGTTGCGGACTTGTCTGGTGCGAACTTACGGGATGCAGACATGTATAGCGCGAGCTTCGAACATGCTGACTTGGAAAACGCAAACTTGTTGCATGCGAGCTTTCGTGACGCAAACTTACCAGAGGCTGACCTGTCTGGTGCGACCTTGCGTGAGGCTGACTTGACTGGTGCGGACTTGTCTGGTGCGACCCTGCGTGAGGCAGATTTGACTAATGCAGATATGGCTTATGCGGACCTTCGGGAGGCAGACTTTCGGGATGCAACCCTTGACGGGTTGAGCTTGCTAAAAGCGGATTTCGAGGGTGCAAACTTTGAAGGGGCGAATCTGGAGGATGCGAAGTGGGTCCACAAATCGACGTGCAAGACGTGGAGTTGCGTCACACAACGGACCTGATACCAGATTCGTTCCGACTCACGTGGGCAGGATGGTTTTTCACTATGGACACGTGTTCGAATCTGTATCCAACCATCCTCGGTCACCGTAGATTAATTCTGGCCCCAATCAGGCGAGGCCGATTACCCGCACACTTCGAACCACCAGAATATTTAACATCAGTAATGACAATCGGAAGAGAATGAACGACTTGTCTTCAGATGAATCAGACGCTACTGCACCCACCTACAGCCGTCGACAACTCTTGAGTGTCATCGGCGGAACTGCCGTCGTCGCCGGAGGCGGTGGACTCGGAATCGGTTCTGTCCTTGGCTCCGCCAACGGTGATGGGCTAATCGGAACAGCAGGCGGTACCTGTGGAAATATTGAACCAGGAGCCGATCTGAGCGGCTGTGACCTGAGCGAGCGGGACCTGTCCGGAGCGGACCTTCGAGAAGTAGAATTCACAGAGACGGACTTGTCGGGGGCGAACTTGGCAAAGGCGAATCTGGAGATGGCGAACCTGTGGAAGACGAACTTGTCGGAGGCAAACTTGTCAGAGGCAGGCATGGCGCCGACGGCTTTCGTAGAGGCGAACTTGCGAGGGGCGGATTTACACGGCTCGAACATGGACGGCTCGAACCTGTGGGGGGCAAATCTGGAAGGGGCGAACTTGTCTGGAGTCATCCTGACGAACGCGAACCTGCCTCTGACGAAGTTGTCTGGAGCGATTTTTTCTGGATCGAACTTGTCTGGGTCGAGGTTTATACAGGCTGACTTGTCCGATGCGAACTTGGAAGGAGCAAACCTCGGAGATGCGAGCTTCTCTAAGGCAAATTTGGAGGGAGCAAACCTAGAGGAGGCGATTTCTGATGGCGTGGATTTGTCGGGTTCGAACTTGCAAACGGCGAAGCTTGAGGGAGCGAATCTGTGGGAAGCGAACCTCGTTGGGGCGGACTTGCGAGGGGCGGACGCGAGAGCAGGCCTGGGGAAAGCGAACTTGTCCGGGGCAGATTTGTCGGAGGCGGACTTAACGTTCGCGAGTTTAGAAGAAGCAGACCTGTCGGAAGCAAGCTTGGTGAACGCGGATTTGCAGACGGCAAACTTGGATGGAGCTAACCTAGAAGGAGCTGATTTGTCGGGTGCGAACTTGCAGGGCGCAAAATGGATTGACGGATCGGTATGCAGTACGCGCGACTGTGACGGTCAAGCATACTGAGACCGGCTCTGAACAGTTTCACGAGGAATACGCTACTGGGTTCAGCACGAACGGATTCTTGTCTGCTTTCTACCGAGCGGCGGTTGGTTGTAGATTACGGCCTCGCTCGACGTAGCCGGGAGACGCGAGCCTCAAATTTACCAGAATAATCAATACCTGTTAATACAATCATGAAATGATGAATGATTCGACCTCAGACGAAGCAGATGCCACTGTGTCCACCTACACCCGGAGACAGTTGTTGAGTGTCATCGGCGGCACAGCCGTGGTCGCCGGGGGCGGTGGACTCGAACTCGGTTCCGTGCTCGGCTCCGGCAGCAGTGGCGGGCTGATCGGGACGGCAAGTAGTCGGTGTGAAGACATCGAACGAGGCGCTACTCTGGCCGAGTGTAATCTGTCCGGAGAAGACCTACGGAGAGCGAACCTAACAGAAGCGCTGTTGATGTACGCGGACTTATCGGAGGCGAATCTGGGAAGTGCAAACTTATACGGTGCGAATTTGCTTCTGGCTGACTTATCTGAAGCAAACCTGCGAGGCACAGACTTAACAGAGGCGACCTTGGATGATGCGAACTTTCAGGGGGCGAACTTGGCAGTCGCAACTTTCCTTCAAGCGCACGCTCATGGCGCCGATTTTCGGGGGGCGAACTTAGGGGATGCCCAATTGTTTGAGGCGGAATTAACTGATTCAGATTTCCGGGGTGCAGACTTATCGGGGGCGAACTTTCGGAGGGCGGGCTTACAAGGGGCGAACTTTCGGAGGGCGGGCTTACAAGGGGCGAACTTTCGAGGGGCGAGCTTACAGGGAGTGAATTTTGAAGGTGCAGATTTAGGAGGTGCCACGTGGACTGATGGGTCGCGTTGCACGACGGAAGATTGCGATGGCCGAGCGTACTAATCACGGGAAATTCTCTTCCAGCCGGGCTATTGCGGGTTTTTGGAGTTGCCGTACCTCTTTGTATCAGCCCGAGGCGTAGCTGTCCAAAGGACATTACCAATTCGTTCGAATAATTCGTCAGAAACAGGCCGGTGCAGATGAGTTAGCTCAGATTGATTCTGTGTGGGTACACCGTGCCGGGTCAGAGGAGATAGAAGCACAGGAACCGATCCCATCGACCAATCCAACCCTTAATCCTCGTTGACAGCCCGTTCAGATCCTCGATTGGGTGCACGTATTTTGGCGATAATTTCTCGAATATTGACTCTCTTTGAAATATTGCATAGTTCTTATATACTCATAAACAAGAATGTGACCGTGAATCCAATGCGACCAACTACAACTGTGTCAGAAGTAGCAGAATCGCCCAAGCAAGACGGAGGAGTTGCCCGATGAGCGAAGGTATCACTGACAAACTCGCAAAACTACCGCTGTGGGCTAAGGGGCTCCTGATGGGAGGAGGATTCGTTGTCGCTTACTATGGGTCGTATTACTTTTTCCGCATCTTTGGTTAGCATTCAGTGTTACATCGGGGCCGCCATTTTTCGTGCTCAATACACATCCAGTTCTGTGAAGTGGCCAATGTCATAGTAGGTCCCATTCAAACTGCACGACTCAAAGGAGAAGACGAGTAGAGAAATGTCGTGTGTTCACTGATAGTAATCGATAAATTTTCCGCAGATAAACAATCCACCCACACATGAAGGTGCAGACGAGAGCGAACGTTGAGTAAACGTAAGTGTCCCTCAACCAAGGATTGCCCGTGATCGACGCAACGATGTGGGTGTTCTAATAGTTCCTTCCTCAAGTGAGGCCCTCTTTCTAGCCGTTACGGTGTTCTACCCGGTTGTGATCAATCTCATCTGTGATTTTTTGAGCTAAAATGTGACCATTACCAATAGTATCTCGCTCCCCTCCAGTCTATAAGAGATCACTGATCTCACTTCAAGTGAAAGTGTTTGGTTTATCAAAATACGATGCAGTTTCTCGATGGCCATGATCTGATTGGGCTTGTCCCTGAACATGCTCTCGGGAGTAGTTCCTGGGATGGAAAACAAAGTGATTTCAAATAGGGCAAATCTGTTACAGACGTAGGTCTGTAATGGTTGGGCTGACGCGTGTTTGTATTTCATCTCAGGGGCTTTCACCGCCTTATCTTAATATGAAGGCTTTACTGACCGGAGTAGTAGACGGCAATAATCCCTTTTAGTGCATTCAGGTTAGTAGCCCAAGTGATTCAATATCGTGTGCATCTTCGAGTTTGAGAATGAACAAACCATTGAGTTGCTTGGCATATTGTAATCTGGCATTGGGTACATCAATTTACAGTTGTTCATACTACGACGGAAGAATGGTGAATGAACAATTTTATGTAAAACACCAACCAATATGAAATGACTAGAATATTGTGAAAAAAGTGAATTTCTAGTGTGCTAAAAAATAAGTCAAGATGCCACAGCTTTAGCATGATAGAGCACTAAATAAGCCATTGTATTTCCATTCAGACTGATTGGGAGGCACGATTTTCTACAAAATTATTCTCGTCGAGACCGCGGCTGTATAGCCGCTTGTTCTTCAATTGAAATCTCCAGAACCTCTAGATAGATCACCAGGAGTATGAACTTTGATATTGTTAAAAACGCACAATATTAGTCTAAACGGTGGCCAAATAGGTCAATAATTGTATAGTATGAACGGCATTAAAACAGACAATTCGCTGACAACGGTATTATTTGTCTACTCACTACAACTGCAGTTCTATGGAGGGGCCGTATGACGGAGCAAAGACCACACATGACACAGGGCGGGAGAGGACTGACGTGGCAGAGCAGGCACGTGCATTCGTCGATAGTACGACCGACATTTTCACACACATCAGACCGGATGGAGGGATGGCCTACGTCTCGAGCACTGAAGAGATGTTGGGTCGGAGTAGACAGCAATTTATCGAGACTTCGCTTGACGAGTTCATTCACACAGACGATAAAAAACGTGCAATTGAATGTTTCGAGACAGCATTAGATGGTGAGGCTGCAGATCCGGTTGAGCTTCGGTTCAAACACGGAGATGGGCACTGGATCTGGATCGAAAGTAGCGCTTCCCCAATCCCACCAAAGTACGACCTAGACGGCGTCGTGACAGTAACACGAGATGTTACAGAGCGTAAACGTCGGGAGCAAGAACTCAGAGAAACACGAGCAGAGCTTGAACAGTCGAACGAAAAGCTGCGGCGGCAGAATCGCCGCCTCGATCGCTTTGCATCTGTGGTATCTCACGATTTCCGAAACCCGCTGAGTGTGGCTCGAGGTCGCCTCAGACGGGCACGTGAAGAGACAGATAGCGAAGAACTTGACGCGATGGTAGAACCCATCGACCGAATGGCGAGAATGATCGACGAACTGCGAACACTCACAATGAGCCAACGTCGAGCGGCTAAAACAACACAAGTCTCGATTGCCCCTCGCGCCGAAACTGCGTGGGCGATGACCGAGACAGGTGACAGTGAACTCCGGGTACTGGTCGATGAAGAAACCCAGTTCGAGGCTAATCTCGGCTTGCTCGATCATATTTTGGAAAATCTGTTTCGAAACGCAGTTGTCCACAACCAAACGCCGGTGACAGTTACCGTAGGGCCACTCGGGAAGCGAAGTGGCTTCTACGTAGCGGATGATGGGACCGGAATCTCACCAGAACAGGTCAAAAAAGTCTTCGAGTACGGTTATTCGACGGCGGGTGAGGGAACTGGCGTTGGTCTCACCATCGTCAGCGAATTCGTGGAGGCTCACGGATGGGAATTGGCAATCACGGACGCCGAGGTCGGTGGTGCGAGGTTCGAGATTTACACCGAGTGAGTAGCGTCGTTCATTGATTCACTCGCAAGCTACCGTTACCGATTTCGACTGTTTGCGGACTCATCCAGTCCAGCGAAAATCTGTCGAAACATCTTCTCCTGGGCTACTCGGAGGTGCTGGAGATACGTCGTGTGGGTAATTCCGAGCGATTTCGCGATGTCGATCGCCGAATTCCGGCGGGGGCGATCAAAGTATCCTTGATGGTAGGCCGCTTCAAGCGCAACCAGTTGTTTCGTGGTCAGTACGTCAATATCAACTTGTACAGAACGATTACGTGTCTGATCCCTGACCTTCTCGACAACCGAGGGGACTGTGACAGACGCATAGTGATCGTTCAATCGGTCGATCACTGGTTGTAGATACTCCCGACTGGAGAGCTCGAACGTAATAGTTGCGTGGTCGGGAGTTACAGTTGTGGACCGAACCAGCGCACCGACTGACCCGAGGTGTGCTTCGGGCGTTTCATCTTTGACTGTAACTTGGTAGGACACAGGTTCGCCGCTGTCGATGACTTTCCAAGTGCGAACCGACGGATGACCATCGAGTGCATCTGTGAACGCTTCAGGACGGTCAGTCGAACACGACAGATATTGTACTTGTGTGTCTCCATCAACGATATGAGTGCCGCGGACTGTCACCTCGACGTTTGGGTGATCCGCTCGCTCAGAGAGCAAGTCTGGAAGATAGTAGGCGTCTGATTCGAGTTGGACCTTGACAACGATACCCGCCGCACTGGTCAGAGTTAGTCGTGTTTCGACGTGGTGGATTGCAAAGCTCACCGTTTCTGCGATCTCGCTCAAGAGCAAACGTTCGGCTTCGTCGATCTGGTTTAGCTCATCATGATAGACTGCGATGGTCCCATAAGAGATGTCTTCGTGCTGAAGAGGAAGTGCAAATCCAGCCCGAAAACCACTTTCTAGGATGCTGTTTCGACTTTTTGTTGGCATGAGTTCCTCGAAGTCGGGGACGAACTGTGAGTCACTGGTTCGAGCACTCCAAAGAATGGGATCCCCTCCATGGTCGCTACCGATGTCATTGTCTTCTAACCGGCGTACGTATTCGTTGCCGCCCACTGCGGTGTGGGTGTGTACACCCCGTTCATCGACAGCCCCTATCCAGACAAAGTCGTATCCGTACGAAGAAAGGACGTCTGTGATTCCCAATTCGAGTTCATCACGGGTTTGAACGTTGACTAATTGCTTCAATACTGCTTGGTTGAACTCGCGTTCTCGCTTGAGCGTACGCTCACGCGAGCGACGGATGGTAACGTCACGGATAGAAAGCAGTATCGCAGGTTCATTCTCGAAGGTGATGCCGTCTCCTAAAATTTCACAATGGCGAAACTCACCGGTTGGTCTGACGAAACAGATCTCACGTAATCCTGGGTCGTCACCAGAACGAATCTCTGCGAGGAAATTATTCAGTAGCTTGTGGTCTCCCTCGTGTACGAAACTGGAGATCTGGTTTGAGAAAGCAAGGTCTATGTTGCAGTCACACAACTCGTGGAACTGGTCATTCGCAAAGGCTAGCTCATCATTTTGAAGCACTACGATTGCATCCCGGGTATGCTCGACAACGGTACGATACCGGTGTTCACTCTCTTGAACTTCTGTCCTCAGTTTGGCACGCTCAACAGCCTGTCGGATACGATTCACAAATATCGGTGCTTGGTCAATCCGGGGATCTTTGCGAATATAATCGGTGACTCCTGCGTTGATCGCTTGTGCTGCAATTTCTTCATTACCGTCCCCAGTCGTCAAAATAATCGGGAGATTAGCATGCAGCCCTTGAAGATGTTCAAGTACCTGGATGCCGTCGATTTCCGGCATCCGAAAATCGGTGACGACACATTCTATTGAACGGTCGTTAGCGAGAGCAAGAACTGCTTCGTTCGCGTTCAGAGCAACTTTAACCGAAAACACGGGGTCCTTATCTTCCAACTCGCTGGCCATGTACTGGGCCCACTGCTCATCGTCGTCGATGAGCAAGACGTTGATTCGCTCGTCAGTCACGCTTATGCAGCCCAAAGCGTCTGTTGATTTCCACAAATAGGAAGTCTGCAATTGATTTGTGCCTTAATTCGAGTGTGGATTCTCATATAAGTCGCGATACACTATGCGATGACAAATACGTTGCCCACATATGAAGGCATTTTTCGATTGAGAGTTCAATTGATTTGAATGTCGGCTGCTCGATGAATCGTAACTTGATGTGAATATCGAATCGTGCTGGCATAGAAATAACAGATGTCACATCTCCGAATAACCGCTGATATTCGAACTATACACCCCATCGTTTCCGGAGAAAGCACTCGAACTCTGTGCCACGGATTACACGTTCTCGTCTCGACTGAGTCAGCCGAGTGTTGCAATATACCGAACTGATTTATATATCGCTTCGCTAGTATGCAACAGTATGCTCACAGAAGGCGAGGTCCGCGCCCTCACAGCCCTCCACGGTGAGCAGACGGTCTCTGAACTCGCAACAAATCTCAATCGGAGTCTCAGCTACACCTCAGAACTCGTCGAACGGCTCGAAACAGCAGGCCTCGTCGAGACACGCCGACAGGGGAAAACAAAGCAAATTCGACTGTCGGACGCAAAGGCCCTCGAGTTACTCAGGAACCTCACACAGGAGTATTCACACATCGACTGGCCGGAGTTGTTGTCAGGGGCAGCCCTCCGAGTGTGCTACTTCCTCGACACCCCTCGGACTGCGACCGAACTCGCACGCCGCGCCGACGTCCACCGAAGTACTGTCCACCGTGCGCTTGCCCCGCTTCAGCATCGCGGAATCGTCTACCAAACCGACGACAGGGCGTACGCACTGAATGACGGCTTCGAACAGCTGAGTGCATTCGCTCGTGAGCTTGCCCATCACGTCCACCGCCAGACTGTCGAGGAACAGACCGACACCTACACGATTCTGTGGGAGTCCCTCGACGAGTTCCTTGTGCAGACGACGACTGAAATCGCTGACGAACACTTCATTCCGACAGGTCCAGACCAGTTCCAGCGATACGACCTCCCGCTGTTGGCACGTGACCGCAGACACTACCTCTATTCGGAGGCAACGAGCGAGCTCTCGCCGGAGATATTGTGCTGCCATATGCTCGTGATTGATTCCGGCCCACGAACGCAGTCATACTGTCTGCTCTTGCTCAGTCACGTCGACATCGACCGCGACGAACTCCAAGCCCAAGCCATCAAGTACGGCGTCGACGACGTCGTCGACGAGCTTTGCACGTATCTCGGCACCAGCGGTGCCCAGCGGACGTCTCGCCTTCCTGAGTGGGAGGACTTCCAGGAGCTGGCTGATGAGTACGAGGTGACGCTATGAGGGCGCGATTCGACAGCACATACATCCGGTCGGAATTCGAGCGCATCGGCCAGCAGCTGGATAACCCACTCACCGTCTTCTTGATTGGCGGTGGATCGATGGCGTTCCGCGGTCTCAAGGAGACGACCAAAGATATCGACCTCATCGTCTCTTCCGGCGACGACCTGAGTCAGCTACAAGCGGTGCTCCTCGAACTGGGGTACGATATCGTCCGGGAACCAGATGAAGAGTACGAAGAACTCGGTGCCCAGCGAATCCTCGAGAACGATGATGGGTGTCGCATCGACGTCTTCAACCAGCAGGTGGTCGGCAAACTGATTCTGTCTCCAGGCATTCGTGAGCGGAGCGAACGCTATATCGACCCGGGAAGTCTCGTGGTCGAGCTCGTGAGTCCAGAGGATATCTTCCTGTTCAAAGCGGTCGCTGGTCGGGTGGACGACATTGAGGATATGTTTTCGTTGATGCAGACCGGCCTCGAGTTCGACGTCGTCGAAGCAGAACTTGAGACACAGGTCGAACTCTTGGAGCAAGAACTGTTCGTGACGTACGTGAACGAAGCGTTGACCGTCCTCACTGAACAACACAACGTGACGACGCCGTTGCACGGCCCCGTGGCGGAGGTCACCGAGCGCGTCTACGAGGAACTCGAAGTGCTGCACGCGCTTGACGACCCGAAGTCGGTGGCTGACCTGCAACAGGAGCTTGATTGGTCCGCAGCGGACGTACAGGAGATTGTGAGCCGATTGGAAGAGAAAGACGCGGTCGCCGTAGCCGGTGGACGCGTAGAACGTCGTTCAACGACGATCTGACCCTAGGGATGAAGTGAGGCCCTAGGTCTTTGCTGAACTACCCAGATTATGACATGAATTGTGTGACACTACTCCTGAGCGTTCGCATAGGATAGGCGGCGAGTGGACTTCTCTAAACGGCCGTCTTCTGATGAATAGAAGCACCGTACCTGCTCACGAGAGGCAAACCAGTCTGTTCATCCAATTAGTCTGCAGAAGCAGCGCCGAAGAGACCAGTTCGAGGCCTCACTCCGGATGAACAGTCAAAGGCGGAAAGTACGTTTGGTAGAAGCCAGTGTCAAAACTAACCAATGAATCTGCGTCCGCAAATGCATGACCTCCGATAATGAAGTCTGCCGCAATGTGCTGGCGGGGTGAAAGGCTCCCTCCACACTGTTCACAGTTGACGGCTTGCTTCTTGCCACAGGACGGACACTGAAGACCGTCGGGTCGCCGCTCAGTATACTGTTGGAACTTTTCTCCCGCTTCAAAAAGTGCGGACCGCGACGGGTCGACGAGTTGGATGCTGAAGTCTTCGAGAAACTCATCCAGTTCAGCAACGGTGTCAAAGTGACCATCTGCTGCAAGTTCAGAGTAGACCACCGATGTGACCACAAGTGAACCGTCTCGGTAAGCCTTTCGCAACGCCTTTTCACTGGCGTCAGTGAAGTCGTCCTCGTACAGGAGTGCAAGCAGAGCGTTGGTATCGATTGCCGTTGTCACGTCTCTGCCTCCGCCTCACTGTCTTTGTTTGAATCACTGCTTACGTCTCTGGGGTATTCACCACGTAGCCGACGCATCCGTTCGGGCATCGTTTCGTCGCTATCTGCACTACCACGGTATTTCTCAAACGGGTCTTGGCCTTCTGCAGTCGTCGGCTTCTCTTTCCTCAGCTCGTACCCGGACTCGGTCTGTTCGAACTTCACTTCGTCCCCTGGTTCAATTCCGAGAGCCTCGCGAATCGCCTTTGGGATTGTCACTTGTCCTTTCGTCGTAACGCGTGGCATTGTCCTAACACTAGTACGTAGTAATACACTATCAGTATTACTTAGTCACTCTTACTGCTCGCTATGGCCACCTCCCGGGCCTAAAGTCGCGGTTGTGCGCTCAATTCTACATCGAGTCGCTCTCAACGACGTAGCCCCGAATACGCACCCCATGTTTCCGACGTTCTACTCTGCAAAACGAATTCGCTATCCCGAGGGGCGGGATATCCCGGGTACCGAGTGATGTTTATCCATCTCCGAATAACCGCTTCTACTAGAATCTGAGACCCCCACTGTTTCCGGAGAAACTATGGCCTGTAAATTCGGAAGCTGCGAGCGTTAGTGTACTGGATCAGAAGACAACCTACTCTTTCCAGAGTTCACTGATTCGCTCTTCAACCTCCTCAAAGATGAGTTGGAGAGCGTCGCGGTGGTCAGTTGGCCACGAAGCGTCATCGCCGGGTGTCGGAGCAGTTGGTGGCGGGTGGAAATGGTCTTTCGAATTGTGAGGGTTCGGATGACGATCCCACCGACATTCCCAGGCATGCTCCGGGTACACTTCCCGATAGTGAATTTTGAAATCGTCGTTCGTGTACCAACAAACAGCCACACTCGCCTCCTCGACGGAGTCTGGATAGTACGATAATTCGAGTGTCACACGAAGTCCAAGATGCCCACTCGCATCGGTGATGAGTGCTTCTGCAACCTGGTTCGTCGCTTGGAGACGCGTCTGCAGGAACTCGAGTATTGGGCGGTCGATAGGCGCTAGGCTCCCACCATCTCCTGTAGGCGGCACCATCGACGTGGCTACCCAGATACCTGTTCGGTCTCGCTGGTTGCGCGTTGCTGGCGGGCGCGTTCGTAGCGCTTTCGCTCGTCCCGAGCGGTCGCCCAATCCCCGAGGTCACTGTATATGTCGTCGATGGTCCGGTCTTCGCTCTTTTCCGCAGCGGCGATGGCGTCGACAGACGCTGGTGTAGCGGCATTGTACGTGTCTTCGTACTCAGAGAGACGGGTGGTCAGGTCTTGGACGCGCTGCTGAAGATCTTCGACGGAGTGTTCGGCGGCGAGTTCGTTGATTCTCCTCCACTCGAAATAAGCGTCGTTTCGTTCGTACGTAGCCGGATGGCCTTCATGGCGCGTCACAATGCCAAGGTTGCTGAACCAGCCTAGATACTTCCGGGCGGTTTTTGGATCGCAATCAGACTGGTTTGCAATCGTACTCGCTGTCGTCGGCGCACGAGTCTGGAGGACCGTCCCGTAGACGCGCTGTTCGACATCCTCTCCCCGAAATGCGTCCTCAAAGGAAGAAGGGCCACCTGGTGGATCGCTGTTGGACATACCCGTTCTTGGATGAAGAAGGACATAATTCTTGCTTTGAGGAATAATTTCACAAACTGGGTGCTAAGTAAGCTGATCAGCAGTAGACCACTTAACCAACAAAAATCGGTTTTCGGAATTGGCGTTGGTTAAGCAAGGAGAAAATACAGTTCCAGATCTATTCGTGCATGGACATGGTAGTGGATATCTAAATGACACACAGATACAATGTGGGTGAACTACCATTGCACGGACCGGTTCGGAGTGCAAGTACATTCATACTTATTCGGATTTTGCACACATCAACCATCATTTCCGACGTTCAGTTCATATATAAATTAAGTCTCACTTTGAACCCCCCACTATTTCCGACGTTACAGGCCACCAATAGCTCAGTTTCAGCGTCCTAAAATAAATATTTCCATCTCAAAACAAGAAATAAAATCGAAGGTTCCAGAGACATGTACTCAACAGTTAGTAGTGGATAGCAGGTACAATATTAAGATAGTAGCTGTTCTGGAAATTGCGTCATAACCTACCTGAACAAATCATATCAAAACAGGACGTGACTGACTAAATCCAGATGAGTGTATAAGTACTGAACGAACAAACAATATCCCACATGATTTGTGGCATCTTCAGTGTCGATCTTGATCATCAAAAGAGGCAGCAATCAACAGTTCGTTCACAACCGAGATACACAATTGTTGGTCAGACAGATCCATTCCTTGCCCAGCAGCGAAGCCTCAAATATAAGTACGGGAGCTAAACAGTGGAGCGACCAAGTGACAGGAGTTGTAATAATCGAATCGCGGTAGAAATTCCCCAGTCATTCGAAACCTCGCGAGTAGACAGTGAATGGAATGGTCACATTAAGAAAGTAAGTCGTGAGGAAGCTAATTTTCTTGCAACTCTATTTGATATTTTTAATTTCGAGTCAAATTACCCTATAGAACTCCCGATGAACGAATATCTAATCCCATATTTCAAAAACGAAATATCTGATAGTGGAGCACGTTTGAACGTGAATTCGCTAGAAGAGAGAGGGTATATCGAGTCAGAACAAATCTCTCTGATTGATCCGGTTACAAAAAAGGGGACTCGTGGTGTGTGGTACAACCCAAGTAGAAAGGCATCACCGGCCGTATATAAAACGAAACGTACCACGCCTACTGTAAAGACGGCTGGAGAAGATTACGCTCACCGTCTGATGATTCATCTTCTTAAAAAGTATTTTTACACACTAAATGAAGTCGACAAAGTTGAGACGTATAAACCGTTTACAGATGGTGAGTACTATCCAGCCCATGTAGTTGACGTAATCGCCTACGACAAGGCTGGAACTCCTATACACATAGGTGAAGCCGAGTCACTAGAATCAAGAAGTTCTGCAGATATTGCTCGAAAGTACCAAAGAATGGCAGAGTCGCCAGCCGACGCATGGTGGATTGTATCTAAGCAAAAGGCGCTGGCATCAATTTTCAGAGTGCTATCACAGTGTGACGAGATCCCGGATTACACCCAAGCAGAGGTGTTGAGTGCATCACGAGCACGAGACTATATCAAAAGAGGCTACCATCCTGGTCTTACGCAAGTAATCCACATCAAAGAATTATACCAAGCGTTGGCGGGGAACCAGCGGATTGAGAAAGTTGTGTAGTCAGGTGGGCATTATTCACAGTGTACAGAATACTCTGTAATCGGATATTTCGAACTAACCAGAAATCATACACAAAATATCGTCCCGAGTTATCCTCCTAAGTAGGGAATCTCGATAACCTGGTCGACGTTGTGAGGAGGGATGGGTACAACTCTACGAAATATTTTTATAGTAAAATCTTTTCAAAAATCACTTATAAATGTATAAAAGGGAATTCTAGAACACCCCCCTATTGAGTCAAATTAGAATTGGAAATGACCCCGCGACATTCAGTGCAAATTTGGACAAAGCGTGATTAGCCTAATTTGGCCATATTTGAGGGGTACAGACAAATATAATGATAAATCATTCACTTTACTTATATACGTTATTAACTGCCCGTTCGCCAAGCCTCAATATATTAGGGAACTCCCTAAACACCCCCCCGAATAGGCCGTCTTATTCGAGTTTAACCCCCAGAACTCATTATTAACACCGATGAGTAGGGGGTGTAGCATAAATCCATGATGCTATACCCCCCAAAATTGGCCGATTTGTACCAAAGAACCCCTATATTATGATGACTGAGACTGTTTTTCCAATTACCATACTCTCTGTCTAGTCTCAGCCGCAGGTCCAATCTCTCGTTCCAAATCCTGACTGTGATATCGATGTTACACGTGAAGTCAAAAAGTTTGCTCGAGTCACATCAGTATGTCAACTTTGAGTTAATTCAATTGCTAGCCAACAAATACAACTACTGCAACCTCGACGAAGTGATCATTATTTTTCAACTTCCAAGTGCTCGGGTTTCAAACAAAGTTCGTCACTGCAACTGCAGTGTGTTCAGCACTTGGACGACATATCAAACTCCGTGAGAGCAACCACGTGGCCCAAATTAGGAGTATTGCGAATTCACAACCGTCAACAAACGCGAACGGCCCTGCAGTGGGCTGGTGTGAACGCCTAGTCTCACCACGGTCGGCGAGGCTGAGTTGTTCAAAATCACCGTGGGCTATTGCACGAGTGATTTCCCGTACATCGAGGAGGTCTTGGGACGTCTCAGTCCGTACATTGGGGCATCGGGTAAATCGAACAAGTATCGTCAATCTTGACGGCATTGACGATATCGAGGCACAACGAAGGATTGCCAGCAATGGGTGCATATAGACGACGGGGTCCCAGTCGTTTGGGCAACCTCAACGAGTACGGTTAGGCGACTAAATGAGGTTCAATCTCCGCAGTGCTACATAGAGCTTTGACTGTCTCCGGCTCCCTGAAGGTGCGAGTGCGTTCGATTTTCGATCAGACGAACCAAACAAGTAGTACTCCTCAAGTAAAGAATCCCCTCAACATCGCGTGAGAGATTAGGTCTGGTCTACAAACCTCGTAATTAACTGAATTCCGTTTGGGAGTCAACAGTAGATTATGTTGCATTGATTTGGGAGTGTGCGACCATTTTTATCTAATGTCAAGAACAATACACCATATAATCTTAAAAGTGTGATTTGAATTAGAGGATTAGATATGCTTATTAAACCAGTCTTTCTGAGAACTCCACAGCAATTATGACAATAAAAGCCAGCACATCAGCCTCAACCACTGAACCCTCAGCTACGGCACTGAATAAAGCAGTCCAAAGGCAGGTAACAATCGTAGTGCAGATCGATAATATATGACCGGCGAATTCGCTACAAAACCGACCGAGTCTTACTATACGGGGTATGTCTCAACTAGGAAACCCAGATCTTTCAGTTTGTCAATGCCAGACAGCCGGTGCTACTTCAGAGCCGGAGATATGACATTTCAAGAAGCGGTTTTCCTTACAACTCTTTTTGACATTATAAACTACCAATCGGACTATCCTCTCGAATTACCGATGAATGAGCACCTCTTAACGTACGTGAAAAACCGAACCGCCGAAAACAGCCCTAATTTGAACGTCAACTCGCTAAAAGAGCGGGGGTTCGTTAAATCAGAACAGCTCGCATTCAATCATCCTGATTCCGGGGAACAAATCCAAGGTGTGTGGTATACTCCAACGAAAAAAGCAGGAAGACGCTTGCATCAAAAAAAGCGGGCTGGCCACTTCTTCGGTGATCCCGGAGAGAATTATTTACACAGAATGATGGTAGAAATGACGAGACTCTATTTCCAGTCACTACCCGAGGTTCGTCGAGCTCGAAAATATGTCCCGATTGAGGGGAACAATCCAGGAGTAGCTGACGTAATCGCGTACAAAGACGATGGGACACAAATCTACGTTGCAGAGATTGAAGCTGCAAAAACCCAAAACTGGGACTCTTTGAAGAAAGACTACGTTCAAATGGCCAACTCACCAGCTCAGTCTTACTGGATTGTTAGTAGCTCAAGAGTGACTTCGTCTCTTTTAAACGCACTTGCAGCAAGAGGAGTTCAAGTCCCATCTCCCAGTTCAAAAAGTATCACGATGCAATATGCAAGGCGCTGTGCCTCAATGGATCGAGGGGGCGGTATCGACCACCTCTATCACATTAGCGAGATACTCGATTCTCTGGCTGGAAAAACAACTGTTCAACAGGTTGTCGAACGAAAATCGGGCCATTCTACCCGAAACAGATGACTGATTCGAGACCACATATCACGCCAACGCAATCCTGGTTGATTAGCACACACCCAGAGAATCATAAAGATGACATCAGAAGATTCCTCAGCCAAGCATTGAGCTTCTTTGATACTGAGATTGTTGGAGACCACTCGAGTGATAATAGCAGGGATTTCTGGGGCACACTTAGAAATTGGATAGATTGGTTTGTTTATCATGCAATAGATGAAACAAGCCTGAAAGAGATCAAGGAAGGGGAACTCAGCCCAGAAAGAAGTGGTCCGATTCATCAGTATCCAGGACTGATGACATTGATTACAGTACTCACTACTTCTGCAGTGAAAACCGATACTCGTTATGTTGAAAAAACAAGGGGTGGGTACCACCCAAACATGAAGATTTTACATCAGGTCAAAGCACTCTGGAAGTGTAATATTTGGGCATATTTTAACCAGTGTGATCCAGAACTACAAGTAAATCTGCTGCAACCATTCGGTAGGCGTCTCTATGACGACCGGAACTGGGTCGAACTAAGACATATTGAACCATTCAGAGTTGAAAGAGAAATTCACGAAGGAATCCAAACAGTATCATTTAGATTTTCAGATCTTGGAATGCGAATGTCGTGGGGGAATTTCGTTCGTCAGGTCCACAGCTTTCTCGATGAGTCCTTCAACACTCTCAAAGAATATGTTTGGAAGCATTACCTTTCGATAGACGCAAAACATAAACTTAGAAATCTACCCTGGTTCACAAACAAACTGGATCACTACATTAGAGCTCGAGATCACGACGCTTTGTATACCGACTACCACGACATTCCACCACTCATACGAGAAATTGTGACTGCGATTCACCAACAGTCGAACAGTATTACGAACCGGGGGATTCCTTCGGAACCAAGTGTCGAGTTTGGTGAATGGGTTACGAGCGATCGGGTTCACGAACTCTTGATTGATCACATTATCCAACGTGGCTACCGTGAAGAGCTCCGAGAAGTGAGTAACAGTAGCCTGAAAATCGCTCACAGACTCGGGAAGCATGAGAATGTACGATCGTTTGAGGTCAACAAGAGCGGTCGCAGGAATTTATTCAAATTTGAGAGACCAGAAAAGCGGGATAATTACACTACGTTCATTGAACACCGGAATAATTCTTGATTAATATTACCTCAGAAGAATAACATTAAGTGTGCCGCAACATAGCCAAATCGACCGCAGTATGACGATTCAAAAGAGTCCTCTGTAGGAAAACACACGAAGCAGTAGCAGCTGCCCAATCGTCGTAATCGCAGATGACTTCGATTCATAGGTGTCACTCTCTTCGGAACTACCAATTTTCTCTAGAAAGAATCGGCAATCAGTTCGAGGGCTTTGCCGATTCTACTTCGTATCCGACGAGCGCTTCAAAAATATGGTCGTAGAGTGCCAGTTCCTCTTCGGGTGAATTAACCGATCGTTTCGAGGACCCTTCGGTTCGAGCAATTTCTCGGAGGACGCATAATCCGAACGCGAACTCACTTCGGTTAAACGCCTGATACAGAGAGACGTCAGCTGCGTCCGCAAATTTGTGTTGCCAGCGCCATTGAGTTGGGCTCTCTTGAGAGCTCCGCGCAGCGACCAGAACTTGCTCGGCTGAGAAGCGGCCTTCGTACACGTTTTCGGGGTCGTCTGCCGGCCAGAATCGAATCGGCTCGGGCATCAGGACAGGGACACGCGACGTGTCTTTATAATCGACCGCGCGTTCGAGGTCGAACACGTCTTCAGAGTCGTCGACCGACTCTTCAGTTGCAACGTGTCGCATGAGCTTTCCTTCGGACGTCAGTTCGAACTTCACCGTGAGTCGATCAGTCTTATCGCCGCTCGAGAAGTCAGTCACCTAGTCCATTTCTGCAGCAGATCCATCGTAGTCGGGCAGTTCAATCTTAGCTGGAAGACTCAGCGGTTTTTGCTCGGTGCTTGAGTTCTGTGGTGTATTTTTCGCGAACACGGATACATCCACTAGCGAGGGTGTATTATCGGTTGCTGCTCAATGGGTCCATAAACACTAATCCCGAATTATCGCTCGTAAGAAGTCTCAAAAGGCCCAAATCCATAATTAGTAACTTATTGAGCTACTCAATATCCGGCGGCGAGACGATCGACCTGGTCGACCGATTTATCTAGAAACCGCCAAATGGATTAGATAGGGCAGAACCGAACCACCGCTCTCGAAACGAGAGCACTCGTGGTAGAAGCACGAGTACTCGGGGCTGTCAATGAATCCAACCCATGAACAACATAGAGATATCTCTAAAAAAGCGTACTGCCCCTCGATCAACCACAGCCGAGTCAGCAGAGGCCGCACAATGAGCGACGAGAACGAAGACGTGAGCGCACTCCGTCCTCGCGAAGTCGAACCAGAACTGCACGAGGTCTTCAAATTGTTCTATGAGGAACGCCGTCGCCTCATAGTCGGGATTTTAGCCCTCCAACCGTCTGGGATGGAACTGGAGGATATCGCGACGCACATCGCGATGTTGGAACCAAAGCGCGACGCATCAAAAAGGGCAGACGTGAATAACGTCAAGCATCTTCTCGAAAACCATGTCGACAAGCTCAGTGCACAAGGCGTCGTTAAGTTCAACGGCGAAGTAGTAACCCCGGGACCAGCATTCAAAAATCTGTACCGGCCATATTGCATCATCACTGCCGATTGGGTCCACGGCAGGTTCGTCGATGTGAGAGTGTGATTACGACACCCACTTAGAACGTGGGTCTGTCGGCGTGCTCAGCCGCTCGTATTTCTTCGGATTTTTCGACTTGCTCAAGTAGATTCTTGTACGGGACTGGCCCGAACACACCGAGTCGGTCGAACAACTCTCGAGCTTGTCCAGTGAGGCGATAGTATCGATAGGACTCGCCGCGATTCAGTCCTTCCCGTTGCTTTGACGCTGAGTCGATGAGACCACACTCCTCGAGCGTCGCCAAGTGTCGACTCAAATTCGCTTCGGAAATACTGGGGTTGTAGTATTTGATTTCTTTCCGGCTTGGCGTGTCTTTCGGGTGTCCAACGATGGTTCCGATGATGTTTTTCCGTTCGACATGATCGAGTATCCCCATTGTTTTGAAGGGATCTAACTGCCCATCCTCTGTGTGAGAGACTTGGTCGAAAGGATCCATGAGAGTAACAAGGAGACCCATCACAATAACCATTTTCAAGAATATGAAAATGGTCGATGTTGTGGGTTACTAGACGTACCTTGTCTGTCGAGCAGTAGTGTTAGTGAACTTTTCAGTAACCTGAGCAACTGCACGCTCGATATTTCCGTCCATCAGCAAAACGACAGCCTACGGTGAAACAAACGACTCACGGTCTAATGAACGACATCCACGTTGTGTACGACCTTGGCGTTGGGACTGATGATACCGAGGTCACTGCACAAAGGTAAGTACGTACTCAATTATGTGTTGACTTTTCTCTTGGTTTCTCACAAAACAGTGAATCGGGGAATAGCCTATTTCAGAATAGCCTATTTTGGATTTGGTTATTCGGCATGATTAACTTCTCGGGAGAATATATGGTGTTCATGGAACGCTTTGTGGATCGGGAAATCGAACTATCTCGGCTGCGAGAGTGCTACGCGTCCGACAGCCCAGAGATGATTGTCATCTTTGGACGACGTCGTCTCGGAAAGACGCAGCTCGTTCAACACTCACTCACGCAGAGAGATGATGCCGTCGTATACCAAGCGACGCAGACGACACCACAGGTGCAACTCGACGAATTCGTTGACGCCGCCTCAGGCTCCTTCCCTGGAATTGAACATATTAAACAGAATTGGGAGTCACTACTCGGGTATCTCGTCGAACAAGGAGGAATTGTCGTACTCGACGAGTTCCCATATCTCATCGACGCCGACAAGAGCATCCCTTCGGTGATTCAGCGACTGTGGGACCAACGCCTCCAGAACACGAGTGGAACACTCATTCTCGTTGGATCATCGATTAGCATGATGGAGGAAGCAACGCTGTTAGGAAACAGCCCGCTTTACGGGCGATTCACCGAGAAGATCGATCTCCGACAACTCGGGTTTGCTGCTGCCCAGGAGTTCTTCCCAGAAAGCTACACGCCTGAAGACCGAATTTTTGCATGGGGTGTCTTCGGTGGTGTTCCATACTATCTCGATGGCATCGATCTTGATCACGACCTCGGAACCGTGATTTCTGAATCCCTCCTCTCACAACGGGGATATCTCCATAACGAACCCGAGTACGTCCTCCGAACTGAGTTAACTGAGCCGAATCGATACTTTGCGATTCTCAAAGCCATCGCTGCAGGGAATACCACATCAAATGAGATTGCACAGATGGTTGGGATCGACGGAAAGCAGATTTCGACCTACACCCAGAAACTAGAGCGCCTTCGACTCATCGAACGTGAAGTCCCACTCACAGAAGAGAAAGCTCGCTCCCGCCGTGGCCGCTACCGAATTCTCGACCCACTGTTTCGGTTCTGGTTCCGATTTGTCTACGGGAACGAAGACCGATACGAGCGATTGGGTGACGAAGCGTATGAGGCAGTTATCGAGCCAGAACTCCCCGACTTCGTGAGTTCACAATTTGAAGTCCTCTGCCAAGACGCGCTTCCTGGACTGTACCCCGATAAAACGTTCTTAGATATCGGCCGGTGGTGGTACAAAGAGCACGAAGTCGACGTCGTCGGTTTCACTACGGAGGAGACAATGGTGGTCGGCGAGTGTAAATTCACGAACGCTCCGCTCGACTACAGTGCTCTCGAGTCACTCGAAGAACACACAGAAGAAATCAGATGGACTCCCGACAGTGGTGGAGATGTCGATATAGAATATGCACTGTTTACCCGGAGCGGGGCGACCCACACTGTCCGAGAAGCAGTTGCAAAGCGGGATGACTTGCAGCTGTTTGGATTAGATGAGATAACCACAAGCGTGTAGCCCACGGACCTTTGAAAGTTTGAGCTGCAAGCATCTCGATGGTTCACTAATTATTCTCGGCGCCAATCGAATCGGCCAAACAACTTTGCTGTGGCACCGTGTGGACACCAGTGGAGACAGACTGTGTCACATGCGTCTCCACAATCCCCCTATGACGAGTGATTCGACGGCGCTTGGTCGATGTCCTGACTGTGGCGAAGAGATTGAGGCATACCAGTCGATCATCGAGTTCGAGGATGGCAATGGGTCAACTGGCGTGTTTGCAGAGTGCTATTCATGCGACGAAGTTGTCCGCCCAGAGTGACGAAGTGGTACTACTTGTCCACGAGGGGTCCTGTACTTGCGTCCGAACATTAGTCGATTCATCGAAGCACGTTGTAACGTAGCGTGAAGCTTGTCTATATCGAAGCTTCGAGTAGCGTTACAAACAGAGAAGAACGGGAAGTCGACATCATCAGTTTAACCAACGGAATTTTTGAATAGCGTCCCGTGTTGGTTAACACGAGGAAACAGCTGATGTCCTATAAACCACCGACGCCGCCGACAAACCTCCCTACAGGAGTCGTCGACGCCCTGAATAAATCATCGCCGAACCGTCTTCGAGACGTTGCCCGCTATGCCGAAGAACTGGCCGAACACAAGGAGCGTGAGGCTCGTCTTGAGGAAGAGCCACCGGAAGGTGAGCTCGAAGAACGGTCGGACGACCTTCCAGACGATGTCCCCACGAAGGCGACGATTACCATCAAAGAAATCAACGACAACCGGTACTACTACTGGCAATGGAGAGAGGGAGACAAAATCAAGTCTAAGTATAAAGGACCAGTCAATTCCGGTGAATAGGAAGGGCAACTTCCATGAGATCGAGGGCCACCACACCCCGTGTGCGAAGTGAATTTTCTCAACACCCGTGGACCCCGTGTGAGAGATGAATCGAATGACAGGTTGAGAGGGGCGACACCCCGTGTGCAAGATGAATAACAGAAAACCTCAACTGCTCATTAAGCGCTCTCGCGCATGAATAGCGCATATTTACACTTTGCACACGGGGTGTGGGTTACCAGACTAAACAAGTCAGAACTTACACTCGTGACCGGGGGTGTGTAGTCGCGGGGAAGAACAAAGACTACGCGAGATCTTCTAGCCGGCTATCGCGGAGCACGGATTTCAGCACAATACCAGTGTCCTGAACCAGCCGATGCTCCAAGTAGCTCCCTTCTCCCCGTCCGCCGCCCGTCCGGGTCGATTCCACGACGCCGAGGAATGCCTGCTCCTTCAGCAGTTCATAGATGCGGTGTTCGCTCAGAACTTTCGCATCGACCGTCTCAGCAGTGTTCTGGTAGTGCTTGTAGATACGACTTGTCGAGAATCCGTCTTCGTTCGAGCTCTCCTCGGTCAACAGTGCAAGTGAGTAGAGAATAAATTTGACCTGGGTCGTCGATCCGCGAAGTAATTCCTCGAATCGGTCGACTTCTGCCCATTCTTGGGCATCGCGAACGTGCTCAGCGATGACCTGGTCAGCGTTCTCTCGTTCAGCGAGTTCGCCCGCGTGTCGGAGAATCTCGATTGCCTTTCTGGCGTCGCCATGTTCCTGTGCGGCGAGTGCCGCAGTTAGCGGAATGACGTCATCAGAGAGCACGTCGTCGTGGAACGCGTCGCGGCGGTGCTTCATTATCCCACGGAGTTGATTCGCGTCGTAAGGCTGGAAGACGAACTCTTCTTCACGAAGACTTGACTTGACACGCTCGTTCAACTGGTCCCGATACTCGATTTTGTTACTCACCGCGATAACACCCAGGTGACAGTCGGCTTTCCCAGATTCACGGGCTCGTGAGAGCTGCATCAGAATATCGTCGTCGTTGAGACGATCAACCTCGTCGAGAATGATGATAACAGCATCGTAGGCGAGATTCAGAATCTCCCAGAGGTAGTCGTAATATTCCCCACTGCCAATCCCCGCGCGTGGGACATCGAAGTCAGTTTTTTCGGTCTTGTTGAGCTCCCGTGTCACTGTTCGGGCAACACGGGTCTGCGTATTGTGCTGTGCACAGTCGACGTAGACAGTCCCGACCGAGACCCCATTTGACTCTGCGGCTCGGCGGGCACGTTCAGTGACGTGGCGAGCAACCAACGACTTCCCCGTCCCTGTCTTGCCGTAGATCATGACGTTGTTCGGCGGGTCATTTTGAACGATCGGCCTGAGTTCAGCAGCGATGTCCTTGATTTCCTCATCACGGCCGACGATTCGAGCACTTTCCGGGACGTGTCCGACCTTCAGGAGTTCCTTGCGAGTGAAAATGTCGACCCGGTCGGGATCGTCTCCATCAATATTGAACAGCGGATCCTCAGCCGGGTCTTCGTACCGGTCATTGAAGTCAGAGAGTTGTGACGGGTCATCAGCCATCGATACAAGATACCGCGCAACCCGGCTACTTAATAATTCGCCCACCTCGGCAAGAGTGTAAATCGTCCCACGACAGGGACCTAATGCATAGTGTACCCAATGTCAGTCGGGAAAAGAGAAGAGGTTATCCAGAGTGAAAGACGTCCCTCTCGTACAAGTGGTTTGGACGAAGAGACACCCCTCACCACGAGTGTAAAACGGACAGAAGCCAATATTTAGCCACCCCTCGTCCCGAGTGAATTACCACTAATCTTCCGCTGGGCTCGAAAATGCACACCCCCCATCAAGAGTGTAACTCAAACAAGGTTGGGAGATCAAACATTAAGCAGACACAAAGACGTCTGACGCACGGCATACACCCCTCGTCCAGAGTGAAAACAGTCGCGAGGTTCGTTATTCGGTTGAACAGAAGTTCGAGGAGATGCTTCCTGTTTTCAGTCGTAGCCATCGGCACAAAACACAGCTGCTGACCTGTATTCTGCACCAATCTCGAGGGTGTCGAGAGTTTGGGGTATCGAGAGAAGAATCACATAGAAGTCACGACGTAAAGACCCCACCCACCCCTCGTCCAGAGTGAAACAGCACGAGAAGATCCGGGTAGCAAGATGAGAATTGCACGACTGAATCGCCTGCAAACGACACGTACCACGGGACGAGAGGCGTGAACACTCGAATAGAACTCCCGTCGAATTAACCAGTACTCCAATTCATCAGGAATCTTAGTATTATCTAGAACCTTTATATCTCATCAAATCGAACAGTCCAGTAAGTGTATTCTACACAATAATAAAGACGAATTAGTATTCGTCTGGATCTCGTGAAGCACTACTCATTTGTTTTCTTCATATTCGGCCGTCTGTCTCTGTCTTAGTGACTCTACCCGTGGATTCACCTGTCTTTCCATCTCGACAACCTCTATTTCTTGTGGACAGCAACCCTCCCTTCTACTCCATTTACACTCTGGACGAGGGGTGTGTGTTTGCACAAGATTCTCTTCCAATCCAGGAACCCAAGTCAAACTACTCACGTCTTAACCAACAAGTTCTCTCAAATCGTGATTCTGTTGGTTAACAACTGGGTCAACCACAAAATGTCGCTTGGTCACCGTACCCGTGGATGAATGCGACAATCGCCCGACTTAAAGCCACTATTCAAGTGACTCGCCCCCGACTACTCGGATAGTGAGCAGACGTACAAGTACCGCGTGTACCCAACCGAAGATGTAGCGAGCGAGGCTCGCAGACACATCAACATCTGCCGGGAAGTGTACACCCACGCACTCGGACTCTACGACTCTGCTCCAAACGGCGACAAACCAACGTACACCAACCTGCAAAACAAACTCCCTTCGTGGAAGACAGTCAACTCAAAGTGCTTACAGATGGCTGTCCGACGTATCTTTTCAAGCCTGAGCGTTCTCAAATCGCTCAAATCCAAGGGCTACAAGGTTGGGAATCTCAAGTGGAAATCGCCACGAGAGTACCGTAGCATCGTGTTCAACCAATCAGGCTTCGACGTGGATGATAACACGGGCCGAACTGAACACGCTACACTGGAACTCTCGAAACTCGGCACGATGGACGTTGACTACCACCGTTCACTCCCTGAAGACGGGACTATCAAAGAAATCCGTCTCAAGGAAGAAAAATCAGGGAAGTGGTATGCCTCGGTCGTAGTTGACAACGACCCGGAACACCCTGAGAAACTCGCTGTCGAAACGATCGACCTCGACGACACCGTGGGAATCGACCTCGGCATCCTCAAGTTCGTACACGACTCGGACGGGAACGCTGTGACACCGTTGGATGAGTCTGAAGACCGTGAGCGTATCGAGAAACGACACCGAGCGTTGTCTCGCAAGCAACACGGGTCTGCGAACTGGGAGAAAGCACGGGTGGAACTCGCTGAAGCCTACGAACGCTTGTCGAACAAGCGTACTGACTTCATCGAGAAACTCGCCCACTCGTACACGATACAGTACGACGCCGTGTTCTTGGAAAAACTAAACGTTCGAGGGATGCTCGAACAGGACTCGAACGGTCGGAATATCGCGTCAATGTCGTGGAGTAACGCTATCAAGACGTTCGAGCGTCACGGCGACAAGAACGGCTGTCACGTCGTCACGGTTCCTCCTGAGGGGACGACGAAGCGGTGCGCTCAGTGTGACGTTGAGTCAGACAAAGCACTCTGGGTTCGTGAACACTCGTGTCCGAGTTGTGGATTCGAGGCTGACCGGGACGAGAATGCCTCGTACAACGTTCAGAAACTCGGGTTGGATGAACTGGGCATCGACTACGAGGTTGATGAACTGATAGGTCTGGGAGAGGCCGAATCAACGCCTGCGGAGACTGCGCTCCCTACGGGTGCGGACCCTCATCAGAGGGACGTGCCTGCAAAGCGCGTCGTAGAAACAGGAAGCCACGGGTCACCCGACCCGTGGTAATTCACGCTACACGGCTCTGTTGAAATCCTCGTTCGGTGATGGTTTTTCGAGAGCGTGCTGAATAGAGAGCGCAAGTCGGTCACTGGCCTATCGCAGTCTGGTGAGCAGGCAGAATGACAGATACAGACTATGCAAGTATCGCTTTGATTCGAGAGCCACCATAGATTCCGACAAGGATGGTAACTCGACTCAGCAGATATACAACCGCATAGATGAGACTCGTTGCGGGATGGTAGAAAAAGAGACCAACGTACGTCCCAAGCATGAGCAAAGTCCCGACTAATCTGGCCGGAAATGAATCATTTAGCCGATTAAAGTACTCACGACGCTGAACGAGATAGGGAAAACCTGCCCCGAATACTACCGCTGGAACAGCACCGAGTAGTATTGAGAGAATGGCTGACTCAGGAGCCGGGTCGAGAGTGGCAATTCGAGTCGCGGCCATGAGGAAGAAAATCAAGCCAAATAGAATAGCAGTCAAGACAGCTTGTACAGAGGCAAGAATGAACATCCTCGTTTCAGTTAAATCAACAGAGTCAACGGAAAACATCTGGAGGGTCATACTGGACAACATGGATAATGCAAGTAAAATTGTTAGGTTCGCACTCCCTTTCTAACGGATGAGTCAGGAGAAAGCAGGTGAAATGAACAAACTCGTCGTGCTGAACTCACCCTCTGAGTGTTGCACACGAGTTCTGACAGCGTTCGGTGATGTTTTTGCGGGCGTGCTGAATAGAGCGCGCGTACGTTTCAGTTCAGAGCGGGCTAGGATCACTGTTTGGAAGATAAACAAGACGAGAGTACATGTGTTGACGCACCGACTTCTCCACAAAACATATCGTCATCGAACAAATTGACAGATATATGAATAATGTTCAACAGAATCAAGCAACTCCTCGATTGAATCGTCTTGGAGGGATATTGACTTTATTGGCACTCGTAACTGTCGTCATTTCTTATCCACCACCTGCCACCGGAGTCAAGCCTCTTTTTGGATTTGGAAATATGTTCCTACCGCTCTTCATGTCAGCATTAGCTCTTGTAGTCGCCATTATTGGTGGCACACTCCTTGCTCGCAACATTGCGAGTGCACAAACAGGACGTGTCCAGCGGCTCGCTATCACCGCCTTGATACCCGCTAGTGCTGTGGCTGTTGTTGGTGTCTACCTCGCTGTCACAGCTGGATTCGACCCGAATGCACCCATCATCATCGGCGTCTTAGCGATCGCGGCTGTAGGTGGGTTAACAAACGAGCTTGTCAATTGAGCATCCTCACCGTATCTACTGGTGTGCTGAACTCACCCTCTGTATGTGTCACACACTTTCTGTCAAACTTTGAGGGCTTCAAAAGAGCCAGCTACACAGGAATTAGACGAGCCAACGAGTGCTACATATCGGTGCTAGGCTATCCTCGAACAATAGGCATTCAGTGAATCAGTGATTCACTGATTGGCGTCTTGCTTTGCGAGTTCCCGAATCTTCTCTTTCGTTTCCTCTTGGTGTTCGCCAAACGCCACTTCGAAGATCCCACGATAGAAGTGTTTGTTCTTCTCCAGCGTGACACCCTCACGTTTCAGCTGTTTTTTCAGGCGGGTAAATGTAATCTCGATATCCTCGCTCTGCTCCGGTTCTACGTATATCGTGGCTGAGTCCCAGTCCTCACGGATATTCAGCGGCTCGTCGTCTGTTTCTCCCGTTTCGCTTGCGGGCGATTCGGTGGTACTCGTGGTTGAGCCCCGCTGCTGATTCGACTGGTTTCCCGTGACCTCCCCTGAACCTCGAGTTTCTGCTTCTGTTTCTGACGACGTTGCTGCGGTCTCCTCTTTGGCCTTAGTGCTCTCGTCGTCCCCTTCGTCTGATGGGTTCTCGAACCGCTCATCCATTCCTCGGGGCATACTTATGCCTCCACTTGGGCCTTGTCGAAGGCCCGCTCCATCGTCTTTGCAACTTCTAGGAAGAGGTCACGCTCTACTTGTTGGTCGTTCGGGTCTTCCCATTCGAAAATATCTCGTCCGTTGTCCCATGCGCGCTGAATCGCCACTCGCATCGGGAGCTTGAAAATCGGTGCCATCGACGCGAACGACTTGTCGAAGGCGTTGAGGAATTTTTTCGACTGACCGTCGTCCCTGTACATGTTCGCCAGGAGTCCGACGATTGCAATCTCGATCTGCTGGTTGCTCTCGATGGACTCCAGCTGGTCCCACAGGTCGTCAAGTGCGTCCCGTGACGTTGCTTGAGTCTGTGCAGCCAGGAAGACGTTCTGCGCTGCGATGAACGCCGCGTCGGTCAGGACGGAGAGGTCTGGTGGGCAGTCGATTACGATGAAATCGTAGTTGTAGCCGTCGTCAACCATCGCTTCGAGGGCGAGCTTCAACGAGAGACGGGCATTCGCGTCGTCCATCCAATCTCGGGCGAGGCCCATGTCCTTGTGACTTGGAATCAGATCGAAGTTTAGATGGCCGTACTCGTCGGCCTCGATCACGATCTCTGAAAGACTAGTATCGTGCGTGCGCGGGTTGTCGACGAGGACGTCGAGAAGGTTCGCGTCATCGGTGACCAGTGTGTTGGGGAGTTCGTTCTTCGGACTCGAAGGGTCATTCTCGTCGCCCGGCCCCAGACCAAGTCCTTTCGTCATGTCGGCCTGTGGGTCCATATCGATCGCCAGAACATCGTGGCCGCGAGTGGCCAACGCCGCTGCGCTGTTGATTGTTGCCGTTGTCTTTCCAGTTCCGCCTTTCTGGTTCCCGAAGGCAATCGTGGGGATGCCAGTGGATGGTGTGACGCCCCATCCACGGGGTGTCTCGCTCATGGTTCAATCATTGAATCACTGACTCATAAATCCATTCCAGACATTCAGTTGTCTATGCCTTAACCTGATTCTGGAGAAATCAAGCAGCAGATGGGCTGAAATGCACAAATTCGCTTCATCATAATTCAATCACTGGTTCTTTGATTCACAGATTCATTGAATCACAATCTCTTGCTCTCAATGATTCCTTGATTCACTGAAATCCTGGCTCCCGGTGGTGAGTCGTTGATTCTCAACTCAGTGTTTCAAGTATTCACTATTTCATGGAATCATAGAATCATGGATTCATGGACTCAGCGATTCTTGTCTTTGCGATTTTCAGTGACCCTCCAAATCATGAAATCCTGGACTCTTGGTTTCCAAAATTAACAACTTCACAGAATCTGTGATTCATTGATTCAATGATTGAGGTGTCTACGGAGAGAAGACAACTATAGAGGCTCAAGAGACGGCGCTTGGTCGATGTCCTGACTGCGGCGAAATGATTGAGTACAGTCGATCATCGAGTTCGAGGATAGCAATGGGACGTTGGTGTATCCACAGAGTGACATTCCTGCGACGAAGTTGTCCGACCAGAGTGACGAACTGGCGCTATTTGTCGACGAGGTAGTCTGTGCCGTACTCCTGCTTGAATTCGTATTCTGACGGAAAAATCAGGCCTGTTGTCCCCCAGATATCGTTGATTCGTTTCTCGATAGTTTGGAGAACTACACGAAGCACGTCATTCGGATCATCCGGGTAGACTGCATCGACCGCACTCTCTTCTCGCGGTTGTGGTGGTACGTGGTAGTGGTCGTGTGTGTTGTGTGTATTTGGGTGGCGGTCCCATCGACACGACCAGCCCTCACCAGCCCATTCCTCTAAATACTGAATGTTGAACTCTCCATTCAGTCGAAGGCGGATTTCGAGAGTCGCAGTATCCACGACGTTGGGGTAGTAATTCGACCGAAGAGTGGCAACAACACGGTCTTCTTTTCCAGATGGGAAGTACTGGACGGTCTCGATTACCGAGAGGTCTGCGAGACGCCCACCGAGAATCCGCATCCGTTCTTCATTGAGGTCATCTGTACGTCCCATCGAGGTTAGGGGAACGAGGAGGCAGGACTCCCACCGAGATTTGATTCGAGACGGAATTTGGCTTCTCGGAGCTCGCGAAGGCGGCGAGTGACAGTTCGCCATTCACTTAGTCTATCGTACGCCTCATCGAGATCGTCGTACGTCGTCTCGGAAAGGACAACTGCCTCAGGCGAGGATTCCTCAAAGTAACTCGAGAGTTCCTGTTCTCGGGTTCGGTACTCATCGATTGCTTCGTCAGTTGCTTCAGGTGTTTTGAACTCTCGGGTCAGTTCGGTGATTCGACGGAACTCAAAGTAGGCCTCGTTTCGGACGAAGAGTGCAGGATTGTCAGCGACTTTTTCGAGGACCCCGACTTCGACGAACCACTCAAGATGGGGACGAGCACCTTCTTTCGTGCAGTCGGCACGTTCTGCGACGTCCGCAACAGTGGTTGGGGTCGTGATCGTCGTCGCCGCTTCGTACACACGATCTTTGACCGTCCGATTATCGACGGCTTTGTCCCATTCACCGGTGAGATTCATGTCCGGCGGAGACGGTGTATCCTCAGTCATTGTCCTAGAGACGGATTGCGCTCATATTAGTTTGTGGGTGCAAAGATATGTTTGCAACCACGCTAATGGCTCTGTTGAAACCCTTAGAGCTTGACAGAACCCTCGTGACACAGACAGAGGGTGTATCCATCACTATCCTTCTGAGTTTTCCATACTAAAGAGGGCAAAAAATGGATTTGAATTTGTGGAATTATACTTGGGAGTTCCGAAACACAAAGACTCCCAAAACGCATATGTCGATGCTTTGAATACTATTGGAAGAATGGAATTCTCGCGTCGAAAGACCCTCCTACTCGGTAGCAGCCTAGCGCTGTCGTCGCTCTCCGGTTGCATCTCTCTCCCTTTCGGTGGCTCGCAACTAACATTGAGACTCCTGAATTTTGACTCAGTGAAGCATGACCTATACGTAGAAGCACTGCTGGCTGAGGGAGGGGAACAGAGCGAGTCGGTCGTGCTGGATTCAGTGTACGAACTTCCACCACCAAAAGAGGGCAATGATGTTTTTGAAATTGTAGAACGGAATGCTATCCAAAACAAGAAATACGCTGTTCGTGCCCACTTGAGCGACAATCATTCAGTGAGGGGGAACTACCTCTTCTATCCTGATTGTACCGACAACGAAGAACTCTTTATTGAGATTGTTAGGGATGATGAGAGTGAAGAACCGTATATCCGTTTCAACCAAAACTTCTGTGGGAGCGATTCTCTATGGTTCTGAAACGGACTAAAAGATGTTCGGATACTTGCTCCGCTCAATTCTGTTCACTCACATAAAGGGCACACTCGATGACCGACTCGCGCGCTGTATTCAGCACGGTCTCAACAAACTATCAGCGACTGAGGATTTCAACAGAACACATGAGCCCTAAGCAACTGACTCCTTGCCCTTCGGAAGACTACGATCTGTTAGACGACCCCAGACGTGAGAATGAGCCCGAGTAGGAGTACGATACTGAGGAGAAGACCTCCAACGAGTGGTGTATTCTCCATCGCTTTCTCGTGGAATGCCATCTGTTCATATTCTGTACGGAATTCTTCGAGATTCGCCTCGTCGTAGAAGTACTTCGTCTTCAGTACGAATCGCTCAGTGACTGCACAGCCCGTACAGACCGGTGTTCCCTCGATCCGTTCTGTTTTGATGTGCGAGCTACAGTTGATGCTCCCACAATTTTCACAGTAGGTGTACGATTTCGCGTCTTCTTTCTCACAGTGGACGCAGCGATGGATTCCGTCTTCAATCGCTATTCTCGAGGGTCCTGCAGCATAGTACGAATATGGGTAGGAGTACTGCTGGAGTTGCAGTGTTTGTCGAACCCGTGGGACATAGAGCGGTGAGATTGCCTGGATAGAGATATCCGATTGTTTTGGCTCGCACGTTTTCTCGTAAGTAACGTTGTTGTCGCCTGTGTAGGTGACTGTCGACGTGTGATGTCGTTGGAGGCGAGAGACTGCCCACTCTTTGTAGTCGGTTTCTGTCTGCCCGTAGCGAGCGACATCGACGGCGTCGAACATCGTGCTGAAGCGGTCGGTGTCGAGTTCGACGGCTTGCTGACTGTTATTTGTGATGAGATCTGTGAGACGACTGTCTGCGACACTGGGTTCTCCACGCGTCGCATGAACGACGAAACGATTTGATTCGTTGATGCGGTGGATGACGCCAACGGATGTCTCGAAGACAGCGTCAGTTCGTGCGCTGATGGTGAGATAAGGTTGGAAGTCAACTAGCTTGTGTGGTTCTGGGAGTGCGTCTGTGTCGAGGTTTTGGATATCGCGGGCTGCCTCTCGTACCGGTGCGCCGACGCCACTTGCAGGGTCGAACGGCCGGAGCGTTTCGTTACAGAGAATCTCGATACGACCGTTATAGAGGTCCAAGCCGACTTCGTCGGCAATGTCTCTCAGGTCGGTTCCGTCGATGAGCTCAATTGGATATGGATCACCGTTCTGTCTGAGGCGAGTAGCATACTCTTCGGCGGGTGCAGAAAATTGCCCTGTCGTGACGACGATGCCACGCTTTGGGCCATCGTAGTCGTACGTCGCAATAGCTGAGTGAAGTTTCTGGACAACAGGCCGTCCAACTGATCCTGTATGTTTGCACTCAACGACAACTCCACGACGTGTCCCGTCGACGACCTCCTCCATGAGAATATCTCGACCTTCGTCGGCGGTTTTGCGTGCCTGATGGACGTTTTCGTACCCGAGATTCCGAAAAACGTCCTCCATCAAGTCCTCAAATTCGAATCCAGAAAAATCGTCTAAGATGGCCATATTAATTTGTATTCGTCATTTGAATATACTATCACTACTAATTACTTGTTACTCAGTGGTTGGTTGGGGAGATCGAGAATTCTAACGGGGTAGATGCTTCAATACGATCAGTTGTACTAGCTTAACCAACACCGATGCGGTTCTGGATCCTGTGTTGGTTAACAGATTCCCTCAAACCATGCAGCGGAATCTTCCGTGCTAGAAAAATTGATTGCCCCGAATCACGTTCGGTAGGTGTGTAAGTGGATTAGTTCAGACGTCGAATCCGTTTCGCCTGAGTGCCTCTGCCAGCTCCCCGTCAGGGTCGGCCGCAAACTCAACTAACGATGACTCAGGCCTTGTTGTCGTATATAAATCAGAGTCAATATTGTCAGGGATTTCGTTCGTGTGCGTCTTATCTACAACTGCAACTGATATTTTTGGTCTCGTATCCGCGTCTTTTGACTCGCTCATTAACTGATGGTACGGGGAAACGATGTTTGGCTTTTACCATTCGGGTGTCAAATTTTCTCTACGACAAGAGCGTTTTGACAGGGGAGACTATGACAACCGTAACTTCAGCGCACAATCTCAAGAGAACAACGACGAATTTGTTTATCGCGTGAAACTAGGTGCGTGATGCCCCCCACCGTCGACAACGTCGTGTTCAGCGAGCCCTCTGGGAAGCCATTCGGCGCACTCCAGCTCTGTGGTGGCCTCATCTTTTCGGGGATCTACCTCCACGCTGTGATTGTTGAGAACTCGGCAATGGGGAATTGGCTGCTGTTTATACAATATGCTGAGTCAAACAATGATACTCTCCATTTTCGAGGTTGATGGCAGCCTGTGCGTCGAAGATCAACTTTTGCACACCGTATTCGAGATGAAATCCCTGACCTGGGGCTTGCAGCGACTGAAAACCAAGTTAACACAGCATTGAAGCCAGTGATGACGAAAAAATTCATTTCGAATACGGTGTGGCAAACCACCTTTCTGGATAGCCTCGCTTAGGTGGAAAAGTGAGGGTGTGGATTTTGGCGACCAATTCGAAGCTATTCTACAGGCAAAGGACCTATCTCTCAGGCCGGTGCTCTTGTCCTACTTCGACTCTGAGAAATTCTCGGAAGCACCGGCAGTTGTTGGTGAATCCTAGATTGAATTAGAGGGTGTCATAGAACTCATTCCACCTCAGCGTTCACCCTGTTCTTTGGTGTGCTACTCGTTCCATGTCACCCTCTCGAGTCAGTTGAGGCCTCAACCCATCTACGGTCCGGCTGGAAGGCATCCGCTCCGGTGCTGGTCGAGGGCCGAGAAGGTCGCTTTAACCCGTCTACGGTTCTGCTGGAAGGCGGCGTCAGATTGACGATATCGCCAACTGTCGCTTCAACCCGTCTACGGTCCTGCTGGAAGGCGAATTGGAGAACCAACAGTGCGATTATC
>NZ_JBHTAA010000014.1:0-98039 GCF_042663225.1 Haloferax namakaokahaiae
AGATTCCGCCGGGCTCATAACCCGGAGATCGGTAGTTCAAATCTACCTCCCGCTACTTCTCTTGAAAACTACGCTCCGAAATTGTGGAGTGTATTTCCGGAATTGTGTGCTGAATAGGTGAATACTGGCTTCGAAAAGTGGGTGACTGACGGCTCAACTATCGGCCAACTCACCGAGTCTTTCAGCGACGGCCGACCCTACTGCGGACCGTAACGTCTTCCAATCGATGCTTCCCTGGTCGAGTCGGACGTACTCCTCTCGAACAACCATCTCGAACACACGTGCGTGAACTTCGGTAGTCGTGGCCGTTTTTCCGTGGGTCTCGATGGCTTCGATTGCCCGACTGATTCGTGCCTTGGTTACAAGGTCGTTGGAGACTGCTGTTGGCTCACCTTGGATTGGCTCATAGTTGCTCTTTTCGTCGACTACTATCTCTTGGATGAGTGCGGTTCCACCACGTCGGTTCTCGATAACCACACCTGCGGCAGGTCCGCTGTACCATGCAGATTCGGGAATCTCGAATCGCTCGGGATGGAAATCTCGGACGTTCACCTCTTTCTGGAAGGAGTTCATTGGCGTGAGTCCCAGACGTTCGAACACTCGTTCAGCTTTGTCGATGGGGAGGAGTCGCTCTTTGTCTTCGTTCCAGACGGCACGGCCAAGAAACGGTGGAATTCGGTCCCAGTCGTAGTCGATACCGACGTTACATGGTGCTACACCGAAGAAGACGTACGCTGACGGGTCGTCGACAGCGTCGTGGAACGCATCACGGTCGAACTGCTCTCGAACGTGCCGAACAGCATGTTCGTACGGCGGTGGTACGTCTTCGAAGACCCGTTCTCGGTCTCCGAAGACCAGAAGCCCCGACGGTTTCATCTGAAACCGCAACCGAGGTCCAACGACGTACTCACGGAGCCACAGATGACCACTCGACAGCAACTCTTCGGGGGCAGCTACGAGTTGAGGCGTCGATGGATACAGCTTCATGAATAGATACGACCACCTTCCACTGCGAGACAAATAGTCTTGGTCGTGTACGCTCTGTTCACCTCGTCCATGAACCGAAACGGGGTCGAACCGCGATTTTCGACATAATAGGAGTAGAAGAGATAGACCAAGTGGAACTGTTCAAACCTAAACCAACTCTACCCCTTAGAGGGCCTGTTCAACAACCTCCGTAGAAATAACGTCGTAATCAGCGTCCGTGGCGTCGTCAAGGAGACGGCTGCAGAGTGCTAAAATTTGGCGAACATTCCCTTGAGATCGCTGGAGAATCATATTCAAACTCTCTTCAGTAAATGGCCGAAGACCAGTCCCATCATCCTTGGACAGGCGTTCTAAGGCGAGATAATCTTCAATGAGATCGTACAGGTGATCGCTGGTTAATGGCTTGAGAGTCACCTCCTGACCGATACGCTCGCTAAATGCGTGATACTCGCTCATAACGTCCTGCCAGACTTCTGGAGCACAACCAAAGAGCAAGCAAAGTCCAGAACTATTCTGGTCCATGAGATGACGGACACTGTTGAGCGTCGCCTGCTCGTGTTTTGGGGATAGACGAGCGATGCTCTCGAACTCGTCTACAAAGACAAATACAGCCGTATACCCGAGTTCGAGGAGCATATTCTTGAGTGCAGTAAAGGCCCGGACACCCATTGTGTCGTCGTCGAGCGCACTGTGTATCTCCATCTCTTTGCGCTGCTCGTACCGAATTCCCTCTGCTGTGAGCCACTGCCAGGCGTAGAGGTTGGTATCTTCGTATATCATGTGGACAATCGCACGGGCAAAATCGGCGAATTTCGTGATATCGCTCAGTTGCCTGATTGCCTCTGGAACGATTTCGGGGAGTAAAACATCCCCTTCGTCGATGAGTGACCTCATCTCCACTGCACTCCCCGGTGACTCGTCAGTGCATTCTCGGGCGATCGACGCTAGATACTCGTACGACAAGTTCTGGAGATGGGTGAACCCAAGGTCGTAAACGAACTCGTGGTAGATATCGAGGAACCCTTCTCCCGGTTGGGCAACATAGCCCACAATCACGTCGTCGCGGTCTCGAAGTAATGAGCGCGTGTATTTCAGCGTGTGCGACTTTCCATTCCCATATTTCCCTGTGACCACGAGGTGCTTCGACTTGCCAGTCGACAGTACCGAAGAAACTGTTGAGCTGATCTTCTCCGATACATGATTCTGTCCACAGAATATTTCGGGGTTTTCTGCTGGGACCGGACTGTATGGGAATGGGTTTCCGCTGAGGCCGTATTGTGAGTAATCGCGCTGCTGGTCTGTGATGTTGAAGTTACTGGACATTAGTGTGTCTCCTGTTTGAATGAGATATCGCGTTCGTGGACCGCGAGATAGTAGTATTTCTTCCCGTACAATTCGACGCCTGCCATGACCCGCTGAGTTGACTGCGAAGTCGTGATTAGCGGGCCTTCGTCAGCGAGTTCGATTTGTTTGATTCCAAGCGTTGCATCCTTCGCACCGGTATCCATCGGTGCACCAGAGAGTTCGAGTTTCCCAACATTCTGCTGACATAGTTCGAGCACTGCTTCGTCGAAATCACGCCTTCGACAACCAATTCGTTCGCAGATCTCCTCCCGAAGTCGTGGAATCGAGAGGTAGCGTTGACGCAAGTTGATTCCTGCAGTCTGTTCGAGGGTGTCGTAGGCGTCTAGTAATATAAAGTGGAAGTTGCTTGGGACTTCAGTTCCCTTTGAGAGATAGTAATCACCGGTGAACGCATTCCGTTGAACACTCCCCAACCGCTCGGCCCAATCTCCAACAATCTCGATACCAGTTTGGTTAAACGAGTATGGAGTGTACTGCTGGGTCTCTTCAAGATGTTCTAAGAGCGATTCAAGGTCAGAGTGTTCCATTTCTTCGAGTGCTTGCAGAAATGCACCGTAATGCGGACTTCGGACAGCGAGAATCGAACTCGCTTTCATCCAGTTTTCTGCTCGAATTGCGTCCAAGAACGACTTCCCGATGCTTGTGGTTATGTAGACGAAGTCGTCATTATCCTCGCTTTCAGATAACAGTGAGATCCTCGTCGCCTCAAGAATAGTTTCTCGGGCTCTACGGTGGTTTACATCGAGGATGTCCGCAAGGTCCTCTGTTGACTTGAGTACGTCTTCACACGCGTAGGTGAGTTCTACAAGACGACTCAGAGTAACAGGGCGGATGGTCGGCCGTTCGTCGCTCATGTGAGCCTCCGAACCTGCTGTTTTGCAGTTGAGTAAGCACGTCTCGTCACCTCGTTACCCTGGAACCGGAGGTCCAGATAGTCCTCAATGTCGCGACCAGATTCAGCAACATACTCGAATCGACGCAATTCTGTCGCTAACGCCCAAAGATTGTGTTGGACTAACGCAGAACGGTCTTCTCGAATATCGTCTAATGTTCGAGTGCCACAAACCGGGCATGGACACGGGAGTCGCTCTAACCGCTCGATATCTTGGAGTTCTTCCCCGCCAAATCCAGGTATTAGATAATTTCTATTTCCTGCCCCGCGAATAAATGCAGATGAATCGAAACTATCAACACCAAGATAGAGAAGAAGTGGTTGGTACACGAGACCTCCAAGGCCGTACACGTGAAGGTGCTTGTCCGTAGACGTTCGTGCTGCTAAGATCAGTTTTGTGACTTTTTTGTAATCTGTCCGTATGGGGACCATACTCCCAAGCGCATAGCCATCAAATTCGCCGTACTTCTCTAGATGGGCGATGCAGTTTCGAACCGTTTCGGGGTCGTATCCGTGAACACTAGCGAATAACAACGCATCCCCAGAATGTTGATCACTCGCTTCGAGTGCATATTCGATGCTCTGATTGACACGGCGGTGGTTTTCCGCTGCACGATTCTCTCGAGAAAGGGGAATGTCAACCGTACCAAAAATATCTGCATCGAGTTGACGCTGTGCCGCAAGTGTTTTTTTTGGGGTAGTGTCGACTTGTCCTGAACTGAAGTCGAATCCGCCACTGTCTGCAAACACAATTGTTTCTTCGGGGACACGCATTTCCTCTCGGAGTGTCACGCCGTTCGTCAACCGCTCCCACATTGGTGTGCGGTTGCGTATTGCCCGTGTGTTGATCATCGCCACCGGCAAATCCGGTATTGACCCCACATACGGTGGTGTGTTGTCACTTGACCGTTTTCCGATATTCCGAACCGGAAAGAGAACAGGTGTGTTTAGTTTCCCGTGAGGGAGATCGATTGTTCGTCGTCTGTATAGCATACCTCCCACCCGGATAGGCTGTTAGCTTGCTTAGATATGAGCCAAATAGACAGAATTTTGCGAGAAGCAGACCCTTTGAAGGCTAATATTGTTCGAGTGCCGCTTGAGTCGGTGCTTCTTCCACCTTCCGACATAGCGTTTCGATTAGTCCGGGGTCTAGTACATCAATATCCCCAACACGTCGAGCGAAGTTTTTGAGGTATACCCCTTTCAGGCCGATGACAATTGTACCGTGATTTTTAGCGTCCTCTGTTCGGGCAGCAACGGACACGATGTTGTCGAATTGCTTGTCGACGATTTCCCGATTGAATACGACGCCAATCTGGTCTGCACGAATTCTCTGTATCATCGAGTCGATATCGATGCTGTTGTAGTAGTCCTTGCCAAGGGTGAAGAATACAACATCGAAGTCACCTTCGTCGAGGACTTTTTCGAGGTCTGGCCGAATTTGTAACTGCGAGGATCGGTCACGGATTTCGGCAACCTTCATCGAACTGAACGTCACTTCGTACGGTGGTAGCGATTCGTCCTCCGAAACTAATCCGAAACCGGCGCTGATGAAGTAGCGAGACACTTGATGGCCGTCATCTCTCAGTCTTCGGACTGCTTCGCTGACGTAGTTTTGTTGACGGCCAGTGTAGAGGTCACGGGCTGCGATAGCAGGAACATTATCTCCTTCTAGCAGTTCTTCTCGCGAGAATTTGAGCGTCTCCTCTGCGTCGAATACAGGCGCCCCATCCGGGAACTCCTTACTACCCGAACACTGGTCAACAACGAGAACGTTGAGCCCATTAGCGGGATTCGCTTCGGGAGCGTGCGGAATAAAGTCGTCACCAACAACGTAATCCTCGCCACATGTTTCGAGTACGTCTCTCCGAAGTGCAGCAGAATCAGCGAACGTGTGTAACTCGCAGTTGGTCGATTCGATACCCTCGGAGACTGCAGGGTCTACGTCACCATCTGGAGTGACGAGGAAGAGGTGTAGGTACCGCTGCGACTCCTCTTGCAGGTTATCCGCCATTCGAGTTGGCGCAAACGAGACACTGTTGTTGGTTTCTGTCCACCATTCAGAGACACCCTCAGCATCAAAGACACCGATTTCGGCGACAGGAAGGTCGTGGACCTGTTTCCAGAACTCCGGTTCCTCACTTCGGAGGTAGGATTCGATTGTGTCGTACTTGCTGAGTCCCGCCGAACCCTGAATCGCGATGAGGATTTTCGGAATCGCATCGGTGAATTCATCGTAGAAGCGGCGTGTGTTGTGGAACCCACGGCGCCTGTTTCGATCGTTTCCGCGGAAGATGCACACCTCAACTCCGTGCTCCTCACAAATCGGACATTCACATTTCTCCCACGGGCGATTAGCAAGTGTTCGCTGGTAGGCCTCCAGCAAGTCGTCATCGCCAATCCACGTGGCATAGTCTTTGACGACAGCCCAAATCTCATCGTATGGGTCCGAACCTGCTTCGTCGACGAGATTAGGCGTTCGCGGAAAGTTGGAAAACTCGTCTTCAGCAGTGTTCAGAAGTTCCTCGTACTCAGCGAATGGGAGTGGGTTTTCTGGGCCGTCCTTTCGCAGGAGTTTCACAATCTTCCCTCTCAGGATGCCGCTAAAGCTAGCCTGTAATTCGCGAGCGTACTCGAAGTCATCACGGAGGACTTCTTCAATGTCCCCGAGGAGCGATAGGTCATATTGATCGTCGAGGCGGTGTTCTCGAAGGTACTCACGAGTTTTTGGAAGGATACTAACTGCCTTCTCATGCCAGGCGTGGACAGCATCCGTAATTGACTCCTCAGCATCGTATGCACGTAAGGCAACGAGCGTCTCTCGTCCACGGAGTGATTTTTGGACAGCCTCGCCCAACGAATCACGGTTTGATGGATACCGAACACGAATCGCATCGTAGCGCTCGTCGTGATCGAGTCGGTAGTTGTCGCCACCGGTCCACGCCGAACGGAGCATGCTTGCGCTGTCGAAACTCGTCATTCCAGAGCGCCCAACAGTATCGAATCCTTCAGTCTTTGCGAACCCAAAAACGTGTGTATCGATGCGTCGGGTGTGTTCACGCTCGAATTCTTTAACAGACTTGCCGACGCTTTTGACAATTTTTCTGACGTCGTGGATTGGACTGCCTGCGACCCCGCCGATTCCGACGTAGTCGTATCCAATCCCGAGAACGTGTTCGAGTGCCTCAACGTAGGATTCTGGGTCCCACCCCTGGATAGCGACCATCAAACGGAACGAGTAGTCGTCTGCGTGGTACTGGTCGTACATCTCCTGCGCGTTGTTGAGCGTGAGCTCGTACCGGAACGCTGCATCGTCAGCACGATAGACTGCACGCGAATCTTCTGCTAACTCAGAGAGAACAACATCAACGTCGCCCTCAAAATCAGACTGCGTAAATGGAGTAACGGAAGCATCTGTGCGAATGCTTGGCTCATATTCACCGACGTAACTTGGCCACTCATCGGGCCACTCGTCGATCATCAAATCTACGACGTCAGTTATCTTGTCTGGTATGTCGGACTTCGAAAAACCGTCACCAAGAGCACGTTTGTCGAGATAGAGACGCCCCTTGTCTTTTCCAGACCCCAAGACGAGATGGTCGATGGTGACGCCAACAGAGACTTTGAGTGTCTCGTAGAATTCCAACATCTCTGCGTTGTCGTACGGGGGGAACGGGAGAGATTTGTAGCCCCACGCACCGCAGTCGCTGATGGTCGGGAGCCAGTCTGGGATAGAGAGAACTGGGTCGTCGTAAACGCCGTGCTTGCGCAGTCGCTCAGATTTCCGGATCGATTCTTCGACCTGTTCTCGGGAAATCAGAACCCCATCGATTGGAGTGGTGTCGTACTCGAAAATATCCCAGATATAGCTGAGTTCACGCTCAGTCCGGTCGACAGTAGAGAGTTCGTCGTGCTCGAAATCATAGTGAGCATCGACAGCGTCGTCCCATTCTGGAACGTAGAATCGCACAGATTAGATCACCTTGTTAGTCATAATACCATCTCACCTTATGTATGTCTCTTTCTCTTCTTCTGGACGGTAGAGGACATGATGAGGATTCTTCAGGTGTTCTTTCAAGATTCTGTAGAGAAGGACACTTCGGATATATTGACCCAGAATTGAGAGACGTATCTAGGATTCAGACAGCTGAGTGAACCATCTAATGACTCCGGTAGCAGAAGCGAGACAAGCGTATTGATTTACTTTTGGTGTAACGACTACCTCCTTGCTCCGCTCGTCATACACGATGAGTTCATGATTAGCCATCCTCGGAAGATGATTTTGGATGAGGCCGTTGTAAGCTGATTCGTACTCACTAGTGGTCACTCGACTCGGTGGTGTGCCGGTTTCAGCACCGCGGATTACTCGTGCGACGTGCCGAACGCTCACTCTCGTTCCACATTCGAACAGAGAAAGGTAACGGACAACGAGTAATCGACGTCGATTGCCTAGCAAACTGAAGATGTCGGCCTCACTTATCTCGTCTACTCGAAGACTCATCTCTGACAACCTCCCGGTCGGATGGGCGGTCTACTTCGATATTCTAGGTGTGTCGGTACTACTGAAACAGTCCAATTCGAAATTTTTTGGATAGTCATTGGTACGCCTCCACCCGTTGGAGGCGTCAAAAAAACGTATACGCAGAACACCAGTCGGGAATGTTCGATGGACCTGTTGAGATTATCAACAAATAACACAAACTGTGTGCTGTATAGATGTCTATCTTGGCGCCACCAATTATGGTAGTAGATTGAGATAAAGAGACTAGAATGGACGTCCTATCTTGGAATGTACAAGGCGCATTTCCGAAGTACACGCCGATTGAACGGATCGAAGACCAGGTTCAATACATCGAAGAGAACGCGAACTGTCCAGACATTATCGCACTCAACGAGGTCAGTCGGTATCGGCGTGACATGTGGATAAAAGAATTGAGAGAGGTTGGATATTCAGAGATCGTACACACGCTCGACTGGGCTGAGGAATTAGGGGAAAGCGATATCCCACCACATCAAGACTACAGCCACGTGAACGGGAATCTCACTGCCGTTCACGACGAATTCAGAGGGGAAAACCTCACCCGGTTGCATCCGAGTATTCGGTATGGTCCGTGGGATGGTTCGGATCTGAAGGATTGGTCCACTAATCTCCCAGAGAAAATCCTTCATACCGAGATTGAAGTCGAAGACTCAACACTCGAGATTTGGAACGTCCGCGCAGTTCCAGGGAGTATGCATGGCGAGGAGAAGGTCAAGATTCTCGAGAACACATTTCACAGGGTCTTGAAGGGGAGCAAGTCTCCGTGCATCCTGACTGGCGATTTCAATGCACCTGATAGAGAGCTATCGGATGGAACCACCATCCCATGGCGGCATGAGAAAGAGGGAGAAGTTGCTCGTCGCTGGGGAGAAGCAGAGCTGAATATCCTCACTGGGCTGGAAGAGAAGGGAATGGTGGATGTGTTTCGAGAACAGCATGGGTATGGTGACCTCGATATTTTGGACGTAAGTCACGCCACGCAAACAGATGACCCATTAGCAGTCTCACCAGGGGAGATTGAAGGGAAACGATTTGACCATATGATCGCATCTACTGAATTGAACCCGCAAGCATGTATTTACGATCAGGAAGGCTTCGCCTGTAGCGACCACGCCCCGATGATCTCTACGTTTGGTTTGTAGTCTAACGAGTACCGATTCCCGATACGAAACCAATATTCAGCACGGACTCATCAAACGCTCACTGAAGAGAGTTCTCGCCAGGGTCAAATCAGTCTATTCAGCAGAATCACTAGTCTTGATCCAATAGTTCAGCAATCACTTCCTCGAGACACAGTGTCGACAAATGGCTGACCGCGTCAGTCGGATCAGGGCCAGCTAATTCGTCGAACGGGACAGGCGATTCGAACTGCGTTGCAATGCTCCACGGACAGAGGTCGAAGTCTGCCTGGAGAGCAGTTGCTGCCTCATACGAGTCGTACTGCTCAGCGACTGATCGATAGTCCTCGAAGTGTTCACTTACGAAATCTCGAACCTCCGCTGCAGACTCAAAATGAATCGTGCCGGAATGATGTCCACTCATGTTTCAACTCGATGGTTGTTCAAGACTTGAAGCTTCGGTAGCGGTTACAATGATATCACTGGACTCGGTTAATGTATCCCGATGGCTTCGAATCGTTGCTACGGACACGTTCGCTACTCGACTGACTTCTGACTGTGTAAGGTGTAAATCTGCATCACAACTCGCTTTGTACAGGCACGCACCTGCGAAACCAGATGGGTTGAGGCCCGTCGTGAGACCTACAGCCTCTGCTTTCATTGCTAAATCACGTGCTCGTCGACGGGGGCTCTCTGGGATTTTGAGTTCGGACGCAAGTCGAGGAACGAACTCACTCGGACGAATCGGTTGTATTGGAAGGCCAAGTTCTGTATTCAACGTTTGGTATGCGTTTGTCACCCTCGACCGCTCAACACGCGCTAATCCCGCAACGTCGGGTAGCGTTCGAAGTACGGCATTACATCGGCAGGCCCCATAGACACAACCTGCTGCAATTGCCTCGATTGACCGACCACGAAGTAGGTCCTCGTTCTGGGCACTGCGGAAGAGTCGACAAGCCTGGTCACGAGTCGATTCGGACAACTCAAGAGCGCCTGCAATACGACGTACTTCACCCAATCCATGAGCAAGATTCGCTTCAGCTTTCGACTGGAACCGTCCACGGGACTGTTCACGACGCAATCGAGCAATCTGTTGCCGTTTCTTCCCGGAAAGAGTCCGCCCTGAGGCATCTCGTTTGTAACCGATTTCGGATGAGAGGCCACGGTCATGCCGGGTCGGCGTCAGTGGGGCACCAGTTCTTCGTTGACTCTCCTCGTCCCCTGCAGTGAATCGCCAATCTGGGCCATGGTCAATTTGATACTCGTCGATGACGAGTCCACACTCCTCGCAGAGGGTTTCGAGCGTGTTTGTTCTCACGCAACCGCCGCAATCTGGGCAGGTGTTGTTCGTGCTAGCCGGTACATCCTCGTCGAAGCCACTCTCGTAGATATCTCTCGTTGCCATTGGTCATCTGCAAGGCACTCTTTGTGCGCCCCGCACCCCTTCAGGGAAAATAAAATACTGCGGTCGTTGCGCTACTGTCCGACCGATTCGACAACAGACTCACTCAGGGAGTTCACGTCGGCCACTGTCAACACACGCCCAGCACGGGAAGTAGTCATCAAGAACGTCACAGTCGCAATCTTCAGGTTTTGAGTCGTCGTCAACTTCGGGTTCCGGTTGTTCGTTACTCACTACACCTCCGTCTGCGACCATCTGTATTCGCTCGACAGCATCGACGATCGGACGCCGAATAGCAACGGCGACGCGGTGTTTGCACGGGCCAGTGTACCTCTCATCAGCAGGGCACTCACACGCTGTCGGTACACCGTCGACCATTCGTACGTTGTATTCATGATTTTCGGGGTCGGCGTAGCTCGCATTACGGACAAGCACATCACCGTCGAACAGTGAGAATTCGAATGCCTCGTATTGGGCTCGTTTCAGGACGCGCTTCGTTGGATCGAGTCTTGCAAGTAGGGATTCGGACATGGTTTTTCGAAGCGCCCAGTATAGAGCGCCTCACGCACTGAGGCGCTAATAAATCAACAGGCCACTGCAGTTCAGACTCAATCTAGTAAGCGCCAGGGTATACGATCTCCATTGGAACACCAAGTTTCTCGTCGTTTTCGGGGTCCTCAGGGAGCGCTGGATAATCGGCCTTGTCACTACGTGGTTGCAAGTCTATCAGTTGTGCAGTGTGTGCAAGCACCGCAGCGTCGATGACGTCGTCGATACGGCCTTTCGAAATCCGGTCGTGCCATTCAGCACCATCACGTCGTTCATTGACAACTGATTTGACTGTTTCAAACAGGTCACTACCGTTGTCAAGTACGTCCAAGCGTTCATCAATACCACCATCACCACCCTTGGACGAGAGTTCCTTACCGTCTAATGCTGCGTAGCAAACCTCGGGATGGCTCTCGAATATTTTGTCTCGTGCCTCTTCGTGATCTTGGAGGAAAACGTCGACTTCACGGATTCGAGGGAACAACCACCAACTCTGGCTACCTAAGGAGTCACCATTTTTCGACCGGGCATCATTGTAATCGTCGGTCTCGACGACGTCACGTGAAGGAATCGAGAAGACCGTACTTGACCGACTACTGAGCATCTCGCTGGCTTCTTGATCACAGACTCTCGTTTCCGTTTCTGGAAGCCCAATCGGGATGTCGACAAGTATCGATTGCACATCCTCGTTCTTTCCGTGTTCGTACCATACGTTGAAAACCGATGGCTCAGTGGTTACGTAGGTCTCGTCACCTGTTTTGACTACCAGCCAGCAACTACCTGCCCAATCCACACCGATGTAGGAAGTCATACAGGAACGACTCAACAGAGGTACATAAATGCGATATCAATCTGCCCACGGATTACTCATCAGTTGGAGATTGTGAGCAGACTGCGGTACTTGCAGCATTGGTGATGAGCTAGGATCAGCGTTAACTATAGATACCATTCGTCGCGCCAGTAGCCAGAAGTCCTATTTAGTCAAACTGTCTCCACGAGTATTGAGGCGATCTAAGTGCCCACATCTCCGTTTTTGGGTTTAGCTTTTCTTGACTATCGACACCGTACTCTGTGAGGATTCCAGCATTCACGAGGAAGGCCTTGTACTGAAATATTGTATTCGTATGGTAAATCGATTTTTCCTCAAATATCGACGGACGAATGTCCCCATCTGAATCAAATACTTCACCGTCAGAAAACTCGGTGCTCATCTTTCGTTGATTCACAAAGAGTTCAACAGCGAGGTCAGGACTCCTGGATGCCAGTTCCTTTGCAACGAGTTCCAGTGATGGCTCTGTTTCGGTAATTTCCATCAAATGATTAATTACGTCGATGAGTTCTCTCGTGCCCGGGTACTCGAGAACAACCCACCGCGCCATGAGTCCCAGTATGGGTTCCATTTGGATCAGGGGCTTCGCCTTCCGTCGGAGTCTTTTGACTACTTCAAGAACCTCGATGAGACTACCATATGCGTCGATCAGCGCATGAACGACAGTTTGTCCGAGCGGAGTGAGTTTTCCGCCGTCTACGCCGTCCACAATAAGGCCCAGAGAACGTGCGTCTAGTCGACAGTCTGCCACAGATGAAATCACGTATTCTTCACAGAGAGCATCCGTCTCGCCATCTGCTGCCACACAAACCGCATACCCGAGTGGGTTCTTTGGGCTATTCTTCGTTAATTTGGTCAGTTCTGGTGTCCCGATTTGGGCATTGTAGCGAATACGGTCACCAATCGGAACTGCCGCTGCTGCGGCGATTCGAGGCGTTTCCTCTACGGTCACAGTACCATCAGATTCGACACCGAGTAACCCAACGTTGAGATCGCTCGCTAACTGTTTGTGCCACCGTTCGATGTCGGATTTCGGTACGGCAGCAATAGAGATATTCACCTCTTCGAAATGACGATGGGCTTGAGAGATTGCCTCGGAAATCGCTGCTGAATTGCTTGTCTTTCCCTTGGCTTCGATCGCAGCAAGTGGGGGAGACATGAGGTTGATATCCCCAACCGTATGATAGCTCGATTCTGTTGGGAGAGCCACTAACATATCGGGCTCACCAGTCGAAAGACGAATTGGAGCCATCGGTTCTAGACGTTCTCGAACGTCGGTAGGAACGGGTGTCAAACCCCAATTAGTTACTGCGAACTGAGTGTCGACAACTGCATGGCCTTCAGTCGATTCTGTCGGCAATAGATACTCCTTAGAATACATCAAGACGGCAGGTTCGATGAGTGTCGATAGGGGAGATGGCATCTTCTATAGAAGAATATTGTAGGTGTAAATAACCTATCCGTCAAGTGGTCCGTTTGAACAAATCTCGAGATATTGGCTGAATCGTCTTAGGTCAGCGTCACCACAACATACGTATCCAAATTCCCGAGGTCGTGGCTGCGCGCACAGCGTCGGTGGCGACAACGTCGCCGGCGCGAGCACGGAGCGGTGGGTGGGGAGGAGTGGTCTGGGTTGGTGGACTCACAAAAAAGAAAACAGCCGCTTGCGACGCCTACTCAGCCCACCACGCCTCGCGCTCTGGGAACGAGAGTTCCGACCATCCCGTCGCAGCCACTGAGACGCGACCCCCATACCAACTCTTCGCGACGTTCCGCATCGTCACACGCTCGCCTTCTCTCACAACCGGTTGGTCCGACTTGGCCCAGACAGTGAACTTTGTTCTCCCAGTCTCGTCCTCGATGAGTCCCACCTGCTGAATTGCGCTATTCGACGACCCCCACAACTGCGTCACCGTTCCAGAGATTGAGACCTCTCGACGACTCACCTCACTGACCGCCGCAATCGGAATCACCTGACTTGGTGCCTGTTGCAACTCTTCGAACACGCCGACCACCGCGCTCATCATCGACTTTCCTTCTGCGACCTCTTCGGCCAATCTTCGGCTAATCGCCGACCGCGACCATCCATCGAGTTTCGTCAGTAATCGCGCTGCCTCCCGGTTCACTTCGCCCAATTGTTCAACTGAGAGTTGCTCACGCGGGTCTGCCTCATCGGGGTCGGCCCACCGATTCACACATCCGGCACGCTTCTTGAACTCTCTCGTTGCTTCGATGCTCATCTGTTCTGCCACAGTCGCCGTCCGTTCCTCCCGGTTCGACGTTTGCCTCCGGTCCCACCGAGTTTTCGTCTGTTCAATCTCCCACTCACGCGCTTCCATCCGCTCTTCTTCTGCGAGGGTCAGTCCCCGTCCTTGGGCTTCCGGGTTGTTCAGGTCAACTTTGGCTTGAATTTCGAGTTCAACCGTGGCTCGGAACTCAGGCGTCTCATCAACCACGTCGTCGACGACTGCTCGGGGGTGTTCGGAGTGCGAAACTTCATTACCGATTTGCTTCTTAGTACTCATTGTAGTTCGGAGGCGCCTACTCAGCGTCTTCTTCCGACACCACGACTCTCCAGCTGTGGCTCTCTCACTGACCTCTACCAACTGATTCTGCGCACGCCTTTCGCGCCTTCACGAGCGCCCGCAGGGCGCGGAAGGCGTGCGCTCGACGATGGGACACCAGCCAGCACCGCGCGCAACGCCCTGCCCGGAGCGAGCGGCCAGCACACAAGCCGGTTTCGCGTCCGACGACCGAGTCTACGAGGGCGTCGTGACCGATAGCGTGCTTGGTGCTGGCGCACCGGGATGTTGCGAGTGAAGCGAGACGCGACTACCAGGAGCGGCTCGTCGCGAACAGCGAGCAACGCGAGTCGTGAGCACGGAGGGCACAGGGCGGCGAGCGGGGCGTGCCGTAGAGAAACACCGTTCAACCACTCTCGACGCTTAGTGACACAGCCGACATCCTGGCGGACTCAGAAAGGGCGAGGCCGTCTCGGTCGTCCCCCGGCCCCGCAAGCACCGCAGGCACGAGGAGCGCAGCGGTGGTCGCGGGATGCCGAGCGGCCGAGGGCTTTCATCCGGTATGCTGACGTCCTCGACAGAGCCAGGCATCTGTTGCAATATACCGAACTGATTTATATATTGATTCGTTAGTATGCAACAGTATGCTCACAGAAGGCGAAGTTCGCGCCCTCACTGCCCTCCACGGTGAGCAGACGGTCTCTGAGCTCGCAACGAATCTCAATCGGAGTCTCAGCTACATCTCAGAACTCGTCGAGCGGCTCGAAACGGCTGGCCTCGTCGAGACACACCGACAGGGGAAAACAAAGCGGATTCGACTGTCGGACGCAAAGGCCCTCGAGTTACTCAGGAACTTCACACAGCAGTATTCACACATCGACTGGCCGGAGCTGTTGTCAGGGGCAGCCCTCCGTGTGTGCTACTACCTCGACACCCCACGGACCGCGACCGAACTCGCACGCCGCGCCGACGTCCACCGAAGTACCGTCCACCGTACGCTTGCCCCGCTTCAGCATCGCGGAATCGTCTACCAAACTGACGACGGGGCGTACGCACTGAACGACGGCTTCGAACAGCTGAGCGTATTCGCTCGTGAGCTTGCCCATCACGTCCACCGTCAGACTGTCGAAGCACAGACCGACACCTACACGATTCTGTGGGAGTCCCTCGACGAGTTCCTTGTCCAGACGCCGACTGAGATCACCGACGAACACTTCATTCCGACAGGACCAGACCAATTCCAGCGATACGGTCTCCCGCTGTTGGCACGTGATCGTCGATACTACCTCTATTCGGAAGCGACGAGCGAGCTCTCCCCGGAGATGTTGTGCTGTCACATGCTCGTGATTGATTCCGGCCCACGAACGCAGTCATACTGCCTGCTCCTGCTCAGTCACGTCGACATCGACCGTGGCGAACTTCTAGCCCAAGCCACCAAGTACGGCGTCGACGACGTCGTCGACGACCTCTACACGTATCTCGACACCAGCGGTGCCCAGCGGACGTCCCGACTTCCCGAGTGGGAGGACTTCCAGGAACTGGCTGAGGAGTACGGGGTGACGCTATGAGGGCGAGGTTTGATAGTTCGTACATCCGGTCGGAACTCGAGCGCATCGGCCAGCAACTGGACAACCCACTCACCGTCTTCTTGATTGGCGGTGGGTCGATGGCGTTTCGTGGACTCAAAGAGACGACCAAAGACATCGACCTCATCGTCTCCTCCGGCGATGATCTGAGTCAGCTACAGGCGGTGCTCATTGAGCTGGGATACGAGATCGTCCGGGAACCGGACGAAGAGTACGAAGAACTTGGTGCCCAGCGTATCCTCGAGAACGATGACGGGTGTCGCATCGACGTTTTCAACCAGCAGGTGATCGGCAAGCTGATTCTGTCTCCAGGCATTCGTGAGCGGAGCGAACGGTATCTCGACCCGGAGAATCTCGTGGTCGAGCTCGTGAGTCCAGAAGATATCTTCCTCTTCAAAGCGGTTGCCGGTCGGGTGGACGATATCGAGGATATGTTCTCGTTGATGCAGACCGGCCTCGAGTTCGACGTCGTCGAAGCGGAACTCGAGACGCAGGTCGAACTCTTGGACCAAGAACTGTTCGTGACGTACGTCAACGAAGCGTTGACCGATCTCACCGAACAACACAACGTGACGACACCGTTGCACGACCCCGTTGCGGAGATTACCGAACGCGTCTACGAGGAGCTTGAAGTGCTTCACGCGCTTGACGAACCCAAGTCGATGATTGACCTGGAACAGGAACTCGACTGGCCTGTAGCGGACGTACAGGAGATTGTGAGACGTCTGGAAGAGAAAGACGCAATCACGGTGACCGATGGGTGCGTAGAACGTTGCTCAACAACTATCTGACCGCGAAGTTGAGAAGAGATACCGAGCGGGCTTGGGCATTCTATCCGTTCCGTCATGAGTTAGAATCGCGCTCGGTTGTCACGCCACCTCCGTTGGACTTCTATCGTTTCCGGGGAATTAACATAGTAAGTTGATAAGTGCAGGGTATGGTATCTGATGTGATTATTAGCGCATTCGTCGGTGGTGTTGCCGGGTCAGCCATCACCGCCATTACTCAAGTCTACACCACGAATAAACAGCAAAAGGCTGAAACAAAGCGCCGACATGCGGAGTTTTACGCGGGGCCCAAGGTCAAAACGCTAACAGATCTCCACTCTGCACTTGATGAATGTCATCGTACCATTGAAGACTACTATAAAAGAAACAACGAGTCAGTGAGCAGAGATGACTATCACGAGGAAGTAGTCTCTAATCTTAACGAGTATGAACAACTACTGACCAGGGCAGGAATTTATCTGAATGATGATGAGAAGGAGAAGATGGAGAACGCCCTTCGTGAATTTCGGTTAGGCGTTATGTCTATTCAGGATAAAGCAATTCCTGACGGTCAAGAACCAAGGGAGATAGACTGGGAGAGTCTTGATGCCGCCAATGACGGTGCAAGAGGTGTGTTACAGGGGCAGATGGGTGAACCAATTAAAAACATAGAATCGTGAAGCTTAGTCCATTGACTCTCACGGCCTGTGGAGTCAAAAGAGAGGCCCTTCCCTTCTAGTTAATAGAGATGTCGAGTTGGGATATTAATCCACCACCTATCCCAGATTCACACTCCGAACTGTACCTATTCACTTAGGTGATCATCACAAACTAATACTCCGTTGGCCGCTGGAGCGTAGGTAGACTTGTTGGGGTTCTCTGGATGAGGCTTCACCGCATTAAGTGCATAATCCGGAGAGTCGTCACAGACAACACATGTCTCAGAAACCTCCTTCCACTGGTAGATGTCTGGATTTTCACAGTCCAAGCAAAGCCCGTCAATGAGTTCTCTAGATTCAAATTCTACAACTGAATAGTGTGTAGTGTCGTTTCCACAGGCGATGCAAGTCAGACTCTCAAACTCAGGAACTTGGCCAGTCGTTGTCATCAAATCAAAATTATTTTTTGGGGAAGTAATAGGTTACCTTTTGTGAACTTCTCCACCGATCGACTCATACGCACCTCACCTACAAAGAGGTCCTTCGTGGATTTCAACAGAACCAGAGTGTAGAAACCAGTATAAGTGCAGTTCTCTTAACCAACAAGTCTGATATTTGGTTGTTGTTTGTTGGTTAAGGTTGCCGATTGTAGAGTCGCCGTGCTAGCTTCACACAGAACACATCGTACGCCGCAACAGGAACACTGTGACTACGGTCGGTCACAATCGATCCCGTCTGCGAAAGCCGATTAACCAATTCGCTGCGAACGGATTCCCGACTAATTGTCGTCTCATGCCACCCCAAACGTTCGTCGTAATGGCGCTTGTAGAAGGTCTCTGCAACGCCATCAGTTGCGATGAACTGCGTTCATTTTGTTCCCAACGCGCTCGATGAGACGTACTCCGCACCAACGTCCTCGTGAGTGAGTTCTACGAGAACGCATTCGACAAACGCGACAATCGAAGTTCGGTGGCGGTCGTTTGGGACAGCCAGTCGGAGGTTTGACCACGGAGAGTTAGATAGATCCGGATTGCTCAGCAGTCGATCGTTACTACGTGTGTGTTGCTGTTGCTCGGAATGCATACGTTGTCTCCAGGGACAGAAGTTGCCCCGTCACCCCTGACGGGGCTACAAAACAGAGACGGCTATCAGATGCTACTCGGAGTTCCCGCTGAACAAGCGTCTCGTTCGGCCGAGTAGCGATGTATTGTCTGAGTTGTCTTCGGTGCCACTGGTTCGTTGTCCTTGTTCAGGATTATCTTCGTCACTACGTGCCGAAAGCTCTGCACTGAGGTTCTCAACCTGGCTTTCGAGTTCTGCGATACGCTCGTCTTTCTGCTCAATCGTCGCCTCAAGCTCGTTGACACGAGTAGACAACAACTGGTTCTTCTCGACGAGATAGGCGCTCTGACGGTCGGGTTCGTCAGTATCCAAGTCGGTGGCCTCTGACTCCAGATCTAGTTCCGCCTGCGTCGATTCGTCTCTTGGACTGGGATCGTAGTACTCCGATGTCGCCTCGATCGCCCGCTCAATCGTCTTCTCACCGTACGTCGATCCGTCGGCGTAGTGGACTTCGTCCCACTTCGCTCGAAGGAGTCCCGATTGTCGGAACAGCGTGTCCATCTGTGCCGTTTCTCCGCCGGTCCAGAAGGCCAGCAGACAACACAGCGCCATGTCTGCTTCCGAGTTGCTGTCGTAGCCAGCAGTATTCCCATTCCACAGGCGTTCGAACTTCGGCCCGTTCGAGGCGTTCTTCGCTTTCTTGAGTAACTCGTTATCTTCGAGGTCGACCGTGGGTGTGGTTTGAGAGTCCCCCCTGACGCTCGTATGTTCGTCACGTTCGGGGTCTTCTATCTCAGAGTGGTGTTGGACGTATTCACGATGAATCGCTTCGAGCGCGTCTTGTCGGCGTTTGACCTGTCCGGACGTGTCGTCGACGCGGTCGCCGGTGACGGTGAAGAATCGTGCAGTGTCGTACAGTTCGATCTGGCCACGTCGGTTCCGACCTTCCGGGAGATTTCCTTTGATGAGCACGTGATAACCCGTTCCCGATGGTGAGACCTCTGTGTAGGAGTCGAATCGTTCGATGATGTCCTGTGCGTCTTCCTCGACGTCGCCGGTCTCTGGGTCTCGGCAATCGTCCAAGTCGACGCCGACGATTGGGTCGTCTGTGGTGAACACGAACCCTATTCCATCCGCTCTCCCATTGGCCACGAAAGAGAGTGCCGTCTCGAAATCTGACCATGTTTCTGAGTTCGTCGATGATGCAAACGAGCCTTCTCCAGGGACTACCGGAATCTTCGTTTTCTTCCCGTCTCGTTTCTCGCTTCGCCAGCATACCCACTGGTCTCGTTCGACGAGTTGTGCTGGGAGTTTTTCCTGTATCAAGAATTTGGTAGTTTTCTTCATCATTGTCTCATCTCAGTTGTGGCTACGCGCATCTCGCGCCCCGATAAAATCTCCCGAACTCCGATTCGTCCGTTTCCAACGGCATACCCCCTATCTATACTAGTTGGTTTTTGCTTGGAACACCCCCATATCAGGCTCAAAAATCGAGTGACGTGACGGTGTTCCACCCATTTTGACGACACAGCGTATGTTCCACCCAAATCCGAGATGGGTAGAACACCGCTATGTCTTGCGTTTTTGGTGGTCATAGTATTCCCAAGAATTTGGGTGGAACACACCGGTTTAGGTGGGAAACTCCACCCAGATCAACCTCACCTAGTGGCTCAACTTTCATTATCATGATGCTGATATGTGTTGATGTCGAACCCGACGAAAACGCGAACAAGCTCACCGTCGATTCGGCGTCGGTCAGTAGTGAACTCGAGGTGATTTCCGAGTTTCCGTGAGAACCAGCTTGGGCTCAATGGATCCCGCCCGTGGTCCTCTGCCCACGCTTCGTAGAGTGACCGAACTTTCTCCTTCGGGAGTACCGCATCTTCATCTGGAATTAGGTATTCATCGACGAAGGATTCGAGCGTCACATCACGCTCTTGCTCGGAGGTTGAATCATCGGAGCTCTTTATCGCGTCTTGTCCGTTGTCTTTGGAATGTCCAGATTGGTTGTCCCTGTTAACCAACGTGGAAAGTGGCTCTAATTCGCCGCCATGGTATACAACCGGTTCCATGGCCTCGCGAAGAATCACGATACTGTACATTCCGCGGTGATACGCGGGGTCTGGGAGTTCATTATCAGGGATGAACGGCTCTTTGATCTTCACCCACTCAGCCTCGAACGCGTCCTTAGACTCGTAGACGTGTGTTTCTCCACGGCCATACACGAGGTACTTGTCGACAGCGGGGTCGTAGCTGTACGTTGCTGGCACGCGTTCCTTCGTAACCGAAGGCCACTCGGAGACCCGGAGATACTCTGTGCCAGATCCATCGCGGAGAACAATCGAATCATCCTCCAAGGCCCACACAGTTCGTTTCGAGTCGTCACCGCCATTCACAGGTCGAACTGCAGTAACACCACCTTGTTCGGTTGCACCACCATTGAACGTAAGCGGCGAATCGTGAGTATAGTACCATGTCTCACCGCTTGCGAGTTCACGGACGGGTGGCGAGAGGATGTTATCAACACGTTCTGCCCAGTACGTCTCTGTGTCTCCCGGTCGGACTACGAACAGCGGGAGTGTACCCTCTTCTTGCGCTTTCCGGAGGTTCGTGAGGACCTTGATTGGGTTATCTGGTGTCGTCGTCTCGACTTCGATGGCGAAGGTCTCCTCTAACTCGGGATGAGTCGCTCTTGCATCGGGCATCTCACTTCCATCCTGCGACAATATCGAGACCGAGAATCCGAGTTTAGAGAGTTCTTCCTCAACCTCCAAGAGTGCTGCATCGTGGTCGTTTCCACCAGCGGATCGAACGTCTCCAGTGTCTGGTGTCGAAACATCTTCACCCGCGTCACTCAGTCGGATAATTACTTCGTCAGCATCGATATCGACGGTCGTTTCCAGTAGTCGCGAACGTTTTCGGATATTCGCTAACTCATTGTACGATGGTGCGTCAGCCTCGACCTCGTCGAACAGGCGTCGAAGTTCGTCGTCAACTGCTTCGACTGCAACCCACCCGTTCTCTTCGCGGACATCGTTTTGGAGTTGAATACTACGAATTACCTTCGTGAGAACAACGTCTAACTCGTCGTCAATAACGCTGAGAAATTCTTGGAGTTCTTCGGGCGTCTGTGTACTCGGGACCGATTCGTTGGAGACACCAAATTCGTTCTCAGCGTGTTCATGCATCGCTGAAAGCGTCTCTTTGAATTGCTGTTCTTCTCGCTCAGTGAGTGGGTAGTCGCTTTCTGGATGCCCTGCTGGGATTGGCAGTGGTTTGATGCTGAACGGATACGGTCCCGTCTCACCGAATTTAGGGCTCGGAAGGTTGGCAATCCACTCGCCACGAGGGAGCGACCGAATCCGGTTGGAGAACTCGTCAGGGTCCAGTCCTTCGTGAGCCATCGCTCGGGCGAGTTCTCGGTCAACGTTGATTTGGCCGACGAGGGAGCTTCCGATGTTGTTCAGGGCGTTCAGGTAGACCTTCCGCCCACCTTCTGCTTCTATCTGCTCGGGGAATTGCATCGATAATCCCACCGAGAGTCTGAAGCTTCGACCCTTCTCCAAGAGGCCGTTCATTATGTCGGAAACGACAACCGACGACGCCTCGTCGACGAGGAGGTTCACCACATAGTCGTCGGGATACTCGCTGACCTCGCGCTTTCGCTCTTTGAGTGCGTCGTCAAGATTCGAGAGAATCAGACCAGTCATGAGACGCGACGCATCATCGCGTAGGTCACCAAGGTCGAACAGAATTACCTTATCCTCGTCGAGGACGTCGCGGAAGTCGAATCGATTCTCTGTGTTGTTGAATACCTGGGCGAGATACGGTCGGTCAGAGATGTAGTTGAGCCTGTGACCAACGCCATCCATGACGGCTGAAAACGACTTCGGATCTTTCTGGAGTTGCCGTCGGAGCGTGCGGGCCACATTCTCCTCGCTCGATTTGGGAAGATTGTCGAAATTCGGGTTAGGAGGGCCAGCCTGTAGCACTTGATCGACCGCGTGTTCCAGCTGTCGATGTGCAAAGTAGTCAGCCGATTCTCGATAGAGCCCATTTTCTCGGCCGTGTTCTTCATCGAATAGCGCCTTGATGAGCGTCCGGATCAACGTGGGAGAGACGACCGCCCTTTCGTAGCGCTCTCTGCCCATAACGAGTTTTAGAATTTCTTCGTAGTGCTCTGCTTTCCGCTGCACAGCATCTTCACGACGTCTTCCATTTTCGAGGGCAGGGCCAAGGTCGAAAAATGAGAATCCAGGAAGCACATCTGGCATCGGGAAGTGAATCACGTTCTCTTCGAGGTCAGTAATCCCAAATCGCCGAGCGTGTGCTCGCATGTAGTTCTCGGCCATTCCGTCGCCTTTCGGTTCGACGACGATGACTGGCCCTTCAGTATTCTCGTGGAGGGAGAGAATCTCGTTGATGAAAGCCTTCGATTTCCCTGCACCAGTAGTCCCGAATCGGCCATAGTGAGTTGGCAGCAAATTCGGCGGGATGCACGTCGGGACGTCTTCGGGTTCGCCATTCTCGTCCAGAGCGTACCCAATAGCCATCCCGTCGCGGAACTCTTGCATGAGGTCCTGGTGGGGGCGTGGGAGTGGGTTTCGACTCTGTTGTTCGGCACGTGTTCCCCGAGCACCCTCTACGCTGAGTTGATCACTCGACGGAACGAGGAAGAAGTTCGCTAGCTCGTCAGCGTTCAAGATGAGATCGGGACGTGTTTTCCCACGGCCTGTCTCCAACTCTCGATCCAGAAGATTCAGGAGGTGCTTTCGGGCGTTCTTTTCCTTCGTTTTCTGACGCCACCCCTGTTCGTTGATTCGCTGTCCATTGAGTCCGTAGAACGGCCCGTCCAGTGGGTCGAACACTGGGAGAAGAGGTTCGATTTGAGAAGCCACATCATCGGTTTCTGTGTCGACTGGGGGAACAGCGACCGTCCGAAGATTGACTGAGTAGGTCTGCTTTGGACGCTTCGCAGTAATTCGGTCAATACGGTCTTGGACACTGTCCGGGAGGTTGCGTTCTCGACGACGACGTCTATCTTCGCTTTCGTAATCGTCGAATTCGAAAATCGGGCCGATGTATCGCTGTCCGAATGTGTCTCGCCCATCTTTCAGATCATCCACACGGAGTTCGGCGTCTGCTTTCCATGCAGGACGCAGCTGGAAGACAACTTGGAATCCAATTGGATGTTCGAACTCACTCAAGTGGTCGATGAGTCTAGCTAACGGGGTAATCGTGATTTCATCACCTGCATCGTCACTTGCCGTCGCCTTCGTGAACGGAACGAGCGTCGTCATCCAATCCCGCTTCCGCTCGGCAGCCCCCCGCCACTGGACGCCGACTGGCTGGAGTTGGTCTATCGATGGGCGGGTATGAACTGGTTCTGAGTCTGTCTCGTACACCTGTTCATCGGATTCTGCCAAGTCATCATCTTCATCACACTCGTCAAACTCATCCCATAGCTTTCCAGCTTCAAATGCTTCCTCGTACCCTTCGCGGGTGTACTCTCGCTCGGGGATGAGTTTCTGCGCAGGGTCCAGTTCCGTACGCTCGATGTCGAACGTCGACGGGTAGATCGACAAAAGCCGCGACTCAAGCGTGTCGAGATGCTCAGTTGCCCCGTAGTAGAACTCGACTGGCCTATCGGTACCCTCACTTATCGCGAGGAATTCGAATCGTGGCGGCTCAGAGGAGTTGAGTGGGTTCAACTTGCCAAGCAATCCGGTCTCCGAGGTCGTCGATAGTTTGTGCAGACTGCTGAGGACCTCGACGATACCATTGGTCCCGAGTTCTTCGGACGTTGGTGTGACGCGAAGATACTCACGCTTCGTCATTGGTCACCTCCTGAGAACCACCATCCGTTTTAGCGGAAACTGTGGTGTGTTCACTCGAAAGAGAGCTGTCTCGGAGCTCTTCTCGAAGTGCTTGCACCTCGGGGTCAACCGTGTCGCCTCCAGCACCCGGAAGCGACTCAGCAGAAGACTCAGTCGGGTCGAAGTCGATGACCTGTTTCTCTTTGGGCATCGCTTCGACACGGATTCCACGCCACTCACCGTCGACACCGACGAGCGCCTCAGAGTAGCCAGCATCCTCGTTACCAGGAATGGCATCCTGTACGAAGCGCATCTGAGCGTAGTTCAGTCCGAACTCCTTAGCCCACGTTTCGTCCATCCCATCGAGATGGTGGAACTGCTTGACTGCACACTGGTCAAGAATAGCCTCGGACTCTGTGTGTTCGAAGAACTCGTCGACGGTCTGTGTGACCAACCGAATCGACAAGTTGTGGTGCCGGTGGTGACGGAAAACCGTCTCCAAGAACGCTAGGCTTGCGGCGTCCTGCATGATATACCGCGCTTCGTCGATGACGAAGACGACCTCTTTGTCGGTCTCTTTCGCCCGCTCGTAGACGAGCGAAATGAGGAGTTGCATTGTCAGCGCCGTACTGCTGTTGACGCTGCCTTCTTGTTGGGCCAAATCAAGGTAGATGACCTTCTCGTCGCGGATGTTGAAATCAGACGCCCTGCCGAGATTCGAATATCGACCCTCGTCTTCGAATGGTCGAAGTTGATCGAGAAGCCACGTTGCGTCGTCACGGAGTTTGCTCGCTTCGGCGTCAGTCCGAACAACAAACTCCTCGGGAGATTCGACCATCTCTTCGAAGACGTCCATCATCTCACGGACAGTCGGGCTGGGATTGCCGTGTGTGGCTATGTCGTCAATGATTCCTTGCCGTTCGTACGAACGTTTGAGACCGAGTTCGAGCGTGGTCCGGCGGTCACCGAGTGAGATTCCACGGAGTGCGAAGTAGTTCGTGAGGAAACTCATCGCGTCGTCGAGCTTCTCGTTGAACGGACTCGCGTCCTCACCCATTGCCCGTTGGACGTGTTCGGGAGTCTGGCGAATTTCTAAAGGATTCAGTCCGAGTGTCCCACCAACAGTGATTCGCTTCGCGTTGAGCGCTTCTGCGACACCCGCCCAGTTATTGAGCGGTTCGAGGATGATTCCAATTCGGTCTTTGCTCTGCTCGATAGAGCGAATGAAGTTCTGCTTCGAGCCGAATGATTTTCCGGAGCCAGTGTCCCCGACCGTGAACATCGCATAGCCGTTGTCACGAGCAAACGGGTCGATAACGACCGGGCTGTGCGTGTCTTTGTGGATTCCAAACTCGACGCCACCCTCTTCGAGGATTGTCGCGTTGTGTGGCGACGCAAGAAGCGCACCAACAGCCCCACCGAGAGCGATTGACTCTCGGCCAAAGACGTTGTCACCGATTGGTGCGGAAGATTGTATCGCCAAATCCTGTTTACAGATGGCCGTCTTTGGCGTCAGACCAGCTGGCTCATCTCGGAGTGCACTCTTCACGCTCTGGACAGTGTCTCGGAGTTCATCTCGTGTGTCGGCACGAACGGTGACGAAGAGCGCCTGATCGAAGACACTGGTTCCACTCTCAACAGCGTTGTACGTCGCAGCGGCTTGGTTTGCACGCTGCTGAAGGTAGCCACTTCGAACGCTCTTTTCGAGATCTGCGTCGACCTGGAGGTCGTCAGCGATGTCTTGGAGTTCGTTCAGCGCACGCTGCTGGTTCTTTGGTCGGATGTGGGCCGTGAGGTCGAATTCGACATCGGTCAGTTGGAACAGGTCGCTGAGGTAGCCATCGTTCGGGTAATCCGGGTAGTCGGTAATGGAGAGCGTCGACGTCCACTGCTCGCCAACACGTGCTGCACGGGTTTCCCATTCGACAGCGGCGGGTGCAATTGTCGTCTTGTGTGATTCTGCGATGTCATCGAGGAGTTGCCCTTCGTCGTGGCCCGTTTCCAGTGTCTCCTCGTCAAGCACATCCGAGAAGTCAACTTCGGGCTCTTCCTCGGCAGCGCGACGTTTCCAAGCTAGGATTCCAATAAGGCCGACGGTGAGTAACCCAGCGGCGTAGAGCATCGCACCCTCTGGTGACGTCGGTTGTTGAAGCCACTCAAGGGTCTGGGTGATGAGTTCACTCTTGGTCTGGAGGGCAAGGTTACGCATCGAAATCATCCTCCCGGCGAGAACTCCCGATAATCGGTTGACCTCGAATCACTCGCTTGGGGTTATCGTAGTCGTGCTCGTGGCCGTTCCAGAAGTCCATCGTCAGCACAAACAACTCGACAGTACTGAGTCGACGAGCGGACCATCCCGAAGCCTGTTGAATGAATCCCGACTCGATACTTGTAATCTTGCTATCGAGCTTTCCGAACATTCGAGCGCGTTGTTCGGCTTCTGAGAGGTCTTCGCGGCGAGTGACGAACGGGTTGAATAGGAACCCAATGACGGGGATGTCGGTCAACTTCTCTGCCGGGGTTCGCTCGTCGTCGGAACGGTCATAGACTTCGAGTGGCGACGCTTCAACACCGATAAAGAAGCGAATCTGTTGGGTCCCACGCTCACGCATCGCCCGTGGGCGTTTCTCTCGGTATTCTTCGAGGAGTTCACGGAAGATTGGGTTTCGAGAGACATCTTCATCAGAGAGTCGTTGTTCGATGTTCTCGGTCAGTTTCTCAACCGGGAACGACCGCGTCGTCGCATGGAATTTGAGTTTCGAGTCAAGTTCCTTGTTCGCGAACTCGGCGCCAGATTCCTGCAGTCCGGCCCAGTCATCCGACATGGCGAGATCCATGTTTCCTGGATTGATTTCGATGAACGCCTCCATCGCGCCGTCCGATCGCTGTATGGCACCTGCACCGGGCCATGCCCGTTCAACGTTGGTGAGGTCCTGTGTTCGTTCGTCGGGAGTGAACGGTGTGTAGTTCGCGAGGCCCCCCTCGTTTCGAGCGAGGTTATCCGAATTTTCGGCAGCGCTGAACGTTCGCCGTGGTCGCTTAACGTATCTATACACGTCCTTTGCCCACGTCCACGCATTGAGGTGGTCAGGAGCGACGTACACGATGGCCGCTCCGAGTCCAAGTCCTCCAGCGATGAGAGGCAACGAAAGTGAGTCGATTCCGAGGAGGCCGGCCATGAACAGCCCCACGAGTGGGAAAGCGATGAGGACACCGACGTCTCCCTCCTCGACATTGAGGAATGGGATGCGGCTTTCCTCACCGAACTGGTCCATGATACGGCGTGCTGCTGCGTCTGAATCTGTCGACATGATGAATTAGGAATTGTAGTTGTGCGGGTCGTTCTCGGTTCGGCGGTACGAAGTTGTATTCTGGGTGTCTGAGACGTTTTCAGTCCGGGCGGCTGCTTTCTGTGCAATTACCTGCCCAGCGGCAGCTTTGGGACCCCATCGAGCGGCGGTTGTGGCGACTCCGGCGCCACCAAGGTATGCTCCAGTCGCGACGCTTCCGACGACCACTGCGCCTCTGCTGGCCGACCCAATGGCCTTCGCAGTCAGGGGCGTTGCGTAGGAGAACGTCTTCCACGTCAGGTAGAGTGCGATAACTGGGAGTGAGACGGCGACGAGATACTGGAGAAATGCAGTCGCTGGCGAGAACGTTCCGCTGGCGAATAGCAGGTCGTAGCCTTTGAAGACGACTGCTGCTGGGAGTGGGAGGATAACGAGAGGGACGAACCGCTTTGCAAAGCCCATCGCAATATCCGAGAGAACCGGGATGTTTCCGTATCCGAATGCGATGGCAATCGGCATCCCGTAGACATAGACGTACAGCAGGATTTCCCGGATGAAAAAGAGCGCCTCGATTGCCCACATCGAGATACCGCCGATTGCTGCGAGCAAGAAAGCGAGTACAGGGTTCATCACCGTTACGCTCAGGAAACCGACCATTACACCGCGAAGTGTGGTCAGTCCCGGAAGCAAAGCAATCGTGAATCCATCAATCAGATACAGTGCTAGAACACCGATCCAGTACCACAAAATTATCAGGAAAGCACCAGTCCAGGCGGTTTTCTTGGTCTTGCTGGCCTCATATGCACTCCCGAAATTGAATACTCGAATTGCATGTCGACCTTGGACACTCATCACGAGGAGCAACAAGGCGAGGAGCATCACTTCACCACCAATGAGAGCCTCTCTTATCGACGGCCACGGTGCGTTTGAAGGAGTACCAAACATGAAGGCTCCATCAGTTTGAGGAGTGGGTGTTCCAAACATAGCCTCAGTGAGGTCCTGATAGCCGGTCGAGAGTCCTTCTCTGAAAATGTCAGTAACCCATCCGAGGATGTCTTTGAAGCCCTCCAGAACGACGTCAATGAGGTCAACCATCGATTACTCCTCAGAGATTTCGATGCGGCAATCATGCATCACATCAGATCCCGAATACTGCACGTTGAAACCGCTCTCAACATTTCGTGTCGTGGGGCGGACCTCAAGTGTGATTTTGAACTGCCCATCGTTGCCTGTGATCGAGCAGCCCATACCTTCCTCCCCAATTTCTGCTCCGAATGGGAATGAACTACTGAACAGATCGATTTCATCACCAGGTGGAATGACTACGGCATCGTTGTCGTGAATACCACTTCCACGAGGGTTCTCTGAAGGGTTCGGTACATCACCCTCAAACCGAAGTTCTACGACAGCTTCTGGTCCGCTTCCACTATTCGATACAGTGACAAACGCTTCACCGTTCTTTTTTGTATCAGTCCTACTCTCACCGTACACCTCGTCCCACGGCTTGTCGGGGTTGTTTCTGAAGAGGCCGACGTCGACAATCTCTAGTTCGGGTCGAACCTCTAGATTCGTCTCGTCGATAGTATCCTCACCCTGAACCGCTAACACACGGTATTCGCCGGGGTCGTACGCAGTCCCAATCTCGAATGAAACCTGTCGAACGCCGTCAGCAACCTCACGTCGTCCGAACAACTCGCCATTCGGCTGAATCAGATTGACCTGCTCTACGTCAACCTCAGAACCAAGTTCGACAACAAGTGAGACCCCCTCGACAGCGACTCGGTTCAGGACACTCTGGCCGCCAGAATCGTCATTCGCGGTGGTAGTCCCATCACCGGTCTCACCACCGCCGTTGAGACAGCCAGCAAGTCCAGCGAGTGAAAGACCTGCTGCGGTTTGGAGGACGGTACGTCTATTGAAATGTGATTGATCTCGTTTCATGGATATCGTTCAGAATCATCTCGTGGTCCGAAGAATCGGAGGACGCGCTTTCCGGCGTAGAACATCACTGCGAACGGGATGAATTGCCAACCGACCTCGACGAATAGCGCAAACCACCCATCGAGTGTTCCGAGTGGGTGCCATCGCGCAGTCGCCGTGTCGGAAACGTACGCGGGGTTAGCCACAAGCCACGTACTGGGGTGGTATCGTGCTGTGTAGAATCCCGGCTGGTCGGCCGTCACGACCGCAACGCCAGACTCGTTCGTTCGAACTCGCTGGTCGGCTATCGTGATGTACCCACCACCGGGTTCGCCATTGAGTGTTCCCTGGCGTTCGTCAGCTGTGAGGTCGATTGGTGCGCCAGTTTCGTTGTCCCGAAGCTCAACTCGGATTGTTGCTTGGTCGTTCGTCTGGTCGATTACCTCAGCAGTAAGCCGACTTTCACGGAGTTCTCGCTCAGAGCCACTACCGGTGTTCGAGGCGGAAGGAGTGTCGTTGATGCCACGGACGATGCCAGCAACACGAAGTGCGTCGCGGTCAACCTCGTCTGCCCGAACAGCTAGGCCGTAGGTGGGCCTGTACGACTGGTCGACGACTTCAACCAAGACAGTGTCTGCAATAGTGTTCTGTGGACTCGTGCGCTCTTGGCCCCACGAATCGATTATCGTCGGTCCATCACGAATCGGTTCAGTCCGTGGGCCAATTCGCGATGGGTACGCGTGGACATACACTGGGAGTGCATCCGATACGACTTCAGTCTCATTTGATTCAGTTGCTCGAACGAGTGAGTCCCACCGAGGATCACGGGCGGTATAGAAGCGCCAAACACCACGAACGCTCGACTCTCCATCTTCGGTGAGCGTGTAGCCCTGCCATGGCCGTGACTGGAAGATGGCAACGCCAGTGTCACCATTGGGATACTCGGCGTAGTAGGAGTACGCACGGAGGTTGTAAACCTCAACGTCGACCGAATCAGAGACGGTAATCGTCTCAGATGGGTACGTGACCTCAGTCTGGGTCCGGTTGCCGATTGGTGTCTCGGTCGTCTTCTCTAACCGCACTTCGATGTCGGCTTCGAGTGTGAGCGTCGTACTCCATGCCTCGTCGAGTTGGTAATCGAGTTCGGGCGTATGAGTTCCCGAAGACTGAGCAATTATCTCGTCATCTGACTTCAGGCGAACTTCCGTGATTTCGTCGTCAACAAGTGACCACGAGACATCCGAGTTGTTCGATTTGTTCCCGTTCGGGATGTGAACACGATAATCGACGAAGCCACGAACAGTTCCCTCGGGGGCGACGTAGAGTGGCGTGTCGCCTGCTTCGAGATGTCCCCGCGTGGACGGGTGGATAGCGAAGAGTGTCGCGTGTGCGTCCTCTATGAAGACGCCATCTTTGAGGGAAGCGTGCTCTGGGTGCAGCGACGTCTGCGAATCGCCGGCTTCCAGGTCTTTGAAATCATTGCGTGTCCACGTCGCTGCGGTCGCCGGCGGGCGTGTGAACGTGATGTCGGTCCCGTTTGCGAGCTGGTGAACCGCGGTTCGGTCTTCGCCGTAGCGCTGACGGTACTCAGTCTCGTTCATGTACTCATCTGAGTCCCGAGACCACAGCGTCGCTGACTCGTTCTCGGTTAGCCCGTTGTCTTCCGTCCCTGGGCGTGGAGGGGCTGCAGTCACGAGCCCCGCGATGCTACTCACTACGAGAAGGCAGGCAACCACGACGGACCACGCGTCTGTACGCATTAGGAGAACTCGGGAGTGTGAATCTCCGAGTTACCAGGGTGCGAGGTCGACACACTCTGCAAGTGGGAGTCCCATCATACCTCCTGCAACGGTGTACAGCGGTCCGAGTATCGACAGGATGAGCCCAGACTTCAGCGCTGAACGCTTGTGGCGCTTGAGGCTCTTCTTTTGGTCGTGGCTCATCGTGAATACCTCGGCGAGGGAGTCAGCCTGCCAGACAACGACGAGTCCGATGATACCGAGAGCGGTGGTTATCTGAAAGAAGCCCTCGATCATTCCGGGGAGTTTGTCTGCACTGCAGATGACACCCTGTTGTGCTGCGGCAGGTTGTGCGAGCAAAACTAAGCTCAAGATGGCAGTCGTCGCGATGACGCGGCGGGCCGAACCAAACCGAGTCGATTCTTGATTTGAACTGGAGACTGTATTGGGAGCGTTGTCGTTTGATTTGAACATATACGTTGAATATTACGGGCCTGTCCCAAGGCCCAATTCTCAACAATATCAAATCTAGTCAGAGATTAAATTCTGTTGATTGAGAAAATTGTAGACAGAACATTAATATCTAGAATTTTTCTAGATGTGAATACAAGAATAAGATGGCAGGTTTTGCTAGAATTGGGATGCTGCTTCCGAATGGCAAAGAGTGGTGAGATTGGCTGGGCCGGCAATTGGTTTAATAACGAGAAAGCGCCATATCGTATCAGAACAACTCAAGCAACGTCGCTCTCGCGAAGGTTGAGGTAAATCTGAACACCCTCTTCCGGAGAAAGTAGTTGCAGGTCGTCGGTTATTTTACCACCTCCGTCTCGAGACTGTCGTCAGAGGAACCGGTCTGCAGTACTACCTCCTCTCGAGAAAGTAACTCGCCGCACCTTATCCCGTAGTTCATGGAACCGGCCGTCAACCTCGTTCGTGTACGCGCATCGCTGGCACCAGAAGTGACCTTCCGTCGCTTCCCAGGTTCGGTATCCTCGAGGACACGTGAACCGCCAGCGATCCGTCCGCTCTTCCACTCGAATAACCTGCTTATTCGACATCACAATTGGGCGGCCACCCGATGTGTTATAATACGCTTGCTCGTACGCAGGATGAAAGTGAAAGTGAAAGTGAACGAATTGGGTGGACGTACCCCCGAAATCCGGCCTTTCTGCGAGTGAAACTAAACGGTTCTTCGTCGGCTGTGCGTGCGCTCGTGCGCGGGGTTCAATACCCCGCGGAAGTGAGTCCAACATGGCTTTCGTGGTTTAGGCACGGAAGCCCGCGCGGGCCTGCTGTCATCAGCAGCGAGGTCCGCTTCTGTGGAACCTATCGGAGAGCGATAGGTGTGCGAAGGTGCTTCCGTACACCTCTGTGCACACCCTGTCCATTTAGTTGTTATCCAACAACTGGTTGTATATCAACACCAAAAGTCGTCATAATGATATAAACCAAGTCTCTGTGATAATTCGTCAATGGCAGGTCGGAAACCGACCGTTAGTGATGAAGAGATAATCTCAATCTTCAAGTCACACGAGGATCCGTTTCTCTCTACTTCTGAAGTTGCTGAAGAGCTTGGTTTCTCACAGCAAGGCACTCTAAAGAGACTACAGTCGCTCGAGAAGGACGGTGTCCTTCAAAAAAAGAAGGCCGGTGGGAGTCTTATTTGGTGGTTGGTCGATCTCTGTTGAGCCAGCGTATCCTGTGCTATCTCACTATGGATGAAATGGCTGCGCCAATGACTGCTAAGCCGATTATTATCAATAGCCACGACCAACCTCGAGTGTGGACTCCGGTCACTTCGTAGATTGCAGGCGCAATCGTGTGCCATCCAATTCCACCTACGAGGAAAATCCCACCAACTGCTAACGGGTCTTCAGACATTTTCGTTCACTTCCTGTTTCGGAGTGTTTCGTTCGGTGTACTCTATTTGCCACATCGCGCTTTCATGTCGGATTGCCATGGGGTTATAAGAGAAAGCGAACGACTCTGTTTGGACGTGGACACGCCGTGTCTGGACGTGGACATGGCCGTGTCCGGGTACGGACATGAGTTCAAAATCAACAGACAAAGCGGTTCAAGTAGACATTGACCCTCATCTCAAAGAACAGAATGAGGGTATTTTCAATGCATTCGCAAACGAGGAACATACCGTTCTGACAACACCCGAGATCGAACAGCACGTTGATCTTGGTGGGCGACAGGTGAGGCGTCGTTTAGATAAACTCGAAGACGAGGGAATCGTTGGCTCTCGGAAACCAGGGCGTACCAAGTTGTGGTGGCTCCGTGCTGAAGTTGAAGAACCGGTTTCAGCAAAGTATCCGATTGTCCGGCTGGTTCAGAATAACCTTAGCCTCCAGTTTGTAGCTCTGAGCCTTCTTGTCGGTGCTGTGAGTGTAATCTTCATGTCCGTCGCAACTGTGCTCATGGCTTACAACCTTTCGCTACCTTCGGTTCTCTTTCTCCCTTCAATCCCGACGAGTAGCGTTATCCAGTCGGGGTTGCTCTCGAGTTTGTTGGCAGCAGGATTCCTAATCGCAGGAGGTTCTATCGCTGCTACAAATTGGATATTGGATTACATTGGCATCGAGGTCAACTACTCCCCCGATAGCGATTAGTTACTTCGAGAGATTGCGTCTAGGACGAAAGCTTTGGTTTCACAGTTTCCCAATAGTGGCGGATAAACAGAAGGTCAAGTGCCACTAGGAAAATGAGGCCCCGTGCGATGGCCACTGGACTCCCAATTTTCGAACCCCAGTTCATAATTGCATAACTCAGAATAGCTATGAATACGACATGGACGCGATTCTCTCGACTAAAGAAGATTGTTGTCGCAACTGCCAACACTATAATTCCAAGTAATATAAATGCAGAACTTCCCATTACTAAATCAGAAAATGCCCCGACAAAGGTGGGTGAAGGATCTTGTTCTAATTCCTGTGAGACAAGATGTAATATTGCGTCCATAGTCGCAAGATCAAACATATAGAAAGACACCACAGAAAGGGTGAGTCCGATACCGAATAGAGGGATTAGATACGGATTTTCATCAAGGTCAACACGCTCCATCATTCGAGCTAGTATCTGAATCATGATAGCCCACGCCGGCAAGAAGAAGGCAATAACCTGAATCAGTGCTACTACTGTCTCCGTTTGAGCCATATTTTCCACTTAATGACAATTAGTTAATAAACCCCCTGCGACTTCTCCTGCATCACTTTGAAAGGGACTACAAATTGTGTGCGATGAATTCAGTAAGGCACCGGAATACTATCACTGGCCGGGATTTTTGACCGGAATCAAATAGTCATGTATGCACCGGGTGGGCTATTTGCGTGCTTCTCGAGTGAACAACTGTCGGTTCTTTTTATACTCCGGGTGACCGGCGAGCGTGACCATGCCAGCCACCTGATTGAATCGGTCCAAATCTATGCACGGTGACCGCCGTTGACGTTGATGAAGGTGCATACATCGAGGATGGCGTATACATTCGCGTGTGACCCCGGGGGGAATTGTCTAAGTGCGTCAATTCATCCTATGAAAAGTGGATGGTATTTTGTGTTGATGATGTGAATGCTGTCTATGGATTTTGATGACACAGATCCTGAGGAAGATTATAACTATCAGGGAGGGGGAACTCTTGGTAACGCGATTGGCGATGTCGTAGACCACCTTCTCACAGATGAGCTAATCGAGAAGATACTCGAGTATCTGACTGCTGCTGCTATTAAAGCCGAAGTTGAGCAACAGAAGACGTTAATAGAAGAGGAACACTACGAGGCCGCTGTCCTGCGTCAAGCCACGTTCATAGAATCCCTTCTTCAATTCAACATAGTGCGTGAGTTAGAGTCACACAAGGGGACCGAAATGTCTGTAAATGAGAAACGCATGGTTTCAAACCTTGGAAACAAAAATAAAGTCTATTTAGCAAATTCACTTGGTATACTCGAAGATGAAAAAGAATTCCAAGCGTATACCACACTGATGGGATCAAGGAGTGAGATTGCCCACGAATGGTGGATGATGTTTGATGAGGATGACCAAGCACGATTCGAACGGATATCGCGTCGAATTTTATCAAAAATGGAACAGTCAATAAGCGAATACACAGAATAAATTCGGCCTCATACTCTCTGTGTGGACTAGTATGTTGCAAAAAATGTTTGTCGATCTCTGATAGATTTCCAGTATGGCGGAACCAATTGATTTTCTTGCGATTGGCTTGAGTGGGATTGTTATCGCGCTCAGTGGATGGAATCTTTATCTAAGTCACTACCGGGAACAGAGATCAGAAGTGTCGCTACGCCCAGAGGGTTCTGACACTCCTCCTGAATTTAAAGGAGGGAACCTCGCTATAGATGATAGCTCATACTGGAGTTCAAATTATTACTTGAAATTGGTCAACAATGGTGAAAAGAGTGCGTACATCAGTTCATTCGATCATCAATTGAGGGGGCTCGTGGAAGATGATGAGTTTGAAAACACGGACAATTTCTCCATTAAGGTGAATGAGACGAGACAGAGTTGGGTTGGTACCGAACTTGAGCCACACTCAACAAAGCGTTACAGGCTCTACGCTAAGATTTCACCAGAAGACGACATTGGCCCTTTAGTAAATGCAGACTCAGCGGTTATCGAACATACATTAGAGCTTGAAGATAACAAAGGGTCGTATGAAGTTGTATGTGACACTGAAGTTGCTCTAATTGGGCCAGAACAAGCTATTGAGAACTGGCAAAAGCAGAACGAGTGACACTCTTGTTGACACCGACAACCGTCATCCACTCATCAACCTACATTTCCCCATACCTTGTGGGATAGTCGTCGCGTTTGCAAGTAGGTAGTTTGTGTACACAACTTCCCGCGGTTGGGCTGGCTTTCCTCTAATTGCAGTATTGTCTATTGGTCCGAATGTTTCGCGAAAATCTTGGTTGAATCCCATTCCGATATCTCCGGACTCGAAAAATTGTATTCCGTTCTTTCTCCACTGGTAATTGTACTCGATTAGATTCTCTGTTCCGACCCCTTGGAGGAGGTCACATTCGTCGAACGAAACCTGTAGCAGAAACCTCACAGAGACTGTATCACCTGGATCCAGTTGTTCGACGGTGATGGTCTTTGAGCAAGAATAGACATCGAGTCCTTCGCTTTGCCCTCTAAGATCAAGAGAAACAAAATCCAACACATCCATCTCTGAACCTACTCCTCCAGTATTGTAATCGACTACACACCCAGGAAGTGGGACGTTGATATCCAAATCCTGAATGGGTTGTTTTCCTGGGTTCGATATGACGATCTCGTAAACCCGAACAGTCTCATCGTATCGAACACCTCCAAACTCTTCGAGGCTTTCTCCTTCAATGGTGTAGCCGCTTCCTCCAGTCATCGATACCGAGAGTGGTGGTGACTGGTAGGGGGGAACATTCCAGTCGTTCGCAGTGTGTGCTACTGCTCCCGTAATCACAGGGCCAAATGACGCAGAGATAACAATCGCAACCAATGCACCGACGATGATAGAAGATGTGTTAATTTCGGAAATGTCACTTTTAAGCCCCGACTTTATCCGCCCATACGCTGAGACAAGTAACTCCCGAAACCCCATGTTCATCAAGGAACATCTAGGAACTATATTATTTTCTGTACGAAAACAAAACCGACCACTCAACCCAAAAATTTCGCTACTGGGGACTACTGCTGAGTAGCGAACTCGTAGATTCTGTTTTCCTCATGCGCTGCAACTCTTGCCTAACCAGCCCCTGGACAGTTCTGTCTCAACCAGCGGCGTGATTGGCCCGTCTTCCGGCACTGGCCGAACGACGTACACCTCTTTCCCGAGTCGCTGGACGTGCATGGTCTTCTCTTCGAGCTCGTTCTCATCTGCAGCGATGACGCCGTCGAGAACGAGATCGTCACGGTCAAGTGCAACAAGCGGCGTGCCGTCGTGGTTTCGGAGCTTTCGGAATACCATTGCTGACACCCCATCGGCCACCCAATCCCACTTAGTTCTGTCTCCAATGTGACTCGTTACGAATACAGGTCGTGGTCGGATCTATATGTTGAATCAACAGACAGCGTATACTTCGAGAAGCCACCACCACCAGACACCCCCCGTGGTCGCATACTTACTAACACTATGGGGTGGTTTGGTGGGGTCCCGGTGGTGGCCCGTCCCCGGTGAAGTACCGATTTTGGTTGTCGGTATACTCGATGGACTGAGAGAGAGAGTGGCGTGGGTCAAAGGTCACTTACGGAGAATTGGAGAACTGCGCCTACAACTCGGTTTCTTAGGTTGGATTCTCAATTGCTACCAGTGTAGTTTGAGTATTCAGTCTTCAGGTTCTGTCAGCATCTCATCTGGGAGTCGATCTCGGAGTTCCGACAGCTCTTGTTCAAGTTCAGAGATTTTTTCATCCCTCCCTCTTGAAGAGGCGTCAATCGCAAATGTGTTTAGAGCAGACATTACCACCAGGAACAAAATCATAGTCGAAGTTGGATACGGAAGGTCAGGCGCGGGAACCAAGGAAAACGAGATATTGTTGAAAAAGTCAATAGTGCCGGAGTATGCTAATCTGCCAATCCGCTCGATGACTAATGTAGCGACGGCACCGATCATGAGATTAGTAATGCTTGATCGATTATCTATCCACTCAGCAAGTGCTCGCCAAGCGTGAGCACCTGCTATCTTAGCATTCTTTAACGACTCGCGAGTTGCTTCGCTGGCCACGTTATGATTTGATTCACCATCAGCTGAACCCCCATCCATAACAGATACTTTTTGATAATATTGTGAACTATTTAAGTGTTTGAGAGGAACTTCGAAACAGGCGCGGGTCAAAGGTCACCACCAGAGTATCCCAAAAACAGGCCCTCACAACTCGGTATCGTAGGTTAGATTCTCAATTGTCTCGTCTGTCAACTTCGGCGTTTTCCAACATCTCGAACGTACGCTCGGCTTCCTCTTCTACCGATAGATCTTCGTCATCGTCGACAACACCAGCCTCGGCTTTCGCTTTGCTCCATGACCCGAGACGTTTTGCGATTGTCCCTGCTGCGGGCTTGTATCCCGATTTCTTGTACGAGTCAATCGTTGGTTCCTCTCCGTATGTCTCTGCGAAATTCTGGAGTGCTCGGAGACATTGGTCATCGGTGTACTGTTCCCTGGATTTGGGTTCGAGTCCAGCTTTTGTAACTGCTGCATCCCAACTACCACATCTATCAGAGATTATCTCTGGAGATGGAGATAGGCCAGTGGTCCGATACTCCGATCGGGTAGGGGTTTCCCCGAGTACCTTTGCGGCTGCGTGGAGGGCCTCGAGGCAGTCTTTCTCTGAATATCGATTGCTGCCTTGGTCCATCGTGTGATTGTATCGTCTAGAATACAAATATCCTAGGTTGGAGGCTCCGTTGGAATATTCGGTCCGAAATTTGTCGGGAAACTCATATTGAATATAGACTCAACTGTTGACCCGAATTTGGGTATAGTCAGAGGATGTTGGTTTCTATATTTCTGGACAATCCTCTCTCAGAGATATATTTTGAATGCCGGACTCAAGGTCCGTACTTGTCGTCTATTGCCTGTCTTACAACAAGTGAGAAGTCTCGAAGTTGAGTCCTCTGTTTCGGGAATTCTGGGAAACTCATACCTCCTTCAATAAACAGGCCTAGATAGTCGATCTCATCAACGCTGAGGAATTTATTATTTTGGACCTGATCAACCCGATTTTTTATATAGCGAACAAATTGTTCTGAACTGGTGAACGCCTCGCATATAACGTCTAAATTCATCACACTCACAACATATGGTGTGAAATCTACGCTATCGGTGGCTATATCGTAAAAGTTTGTAGAGATGGCATCATACTGTTCACCCAGGACAACGACTGGTATGATCTCTCGATGATCTTCCAGATTGAACTCTCTATATTCATTTCCTGTTTCAATTTCCAAGCTGCCCTCCGATGGCTGTAGCAGAGACAGACACTCCTCCAATTGTGTAGTTGCCTTCCCGACACCAGATTTCAAGTCCCGTTTGAGTGCTTGGAAATTGCCCGACCGAGTATCAATATTCAATTTGGCAGCCTTACACTCAATGAGAAGTAAGTGATTACCAGTATCTACAACAATATCTGTGAATTCGTTGGTTGCCCCGTTATCAGTTTCATACACCGGATTCAGAAGAATCTCTCCATCTTCAAAAAGAGTTAAAAGGGAGTCGTAAGCCCAATCTTCGATGTATTCTCCCCAACGATTGCCGAACTCCCCTTCGTACGAATCAATCTGAATCAAATCGTAGTAAAATGTCGTCATCAACGCGCGTCGTGGTACGGCAACGTGTGGAACCAAGATTCGGTTATCATCCTTAATGTATGGGTGAACGTGAAGGGGGTTCAGATCGTCAATTGACCAGTAGTCTGGACCCATTGGGTGGTCCCAATCACCAAGCTCAACAGAAAATCGGCCAAGAAATGCGCTGAATTTTTCCTCGTCTATATCATCCGGCAAATACTTGTACAGAAGTGATTCGGTGACCCATAGGTACGCTGTCCGGTCTCCCATAAGTTCGTGAATCTGTTCGATTCTTCGAGCATCTTCATCATGATCTGGGAGTTCGGAGAGTCGAGGAATCCGTCCCTCATTTTTGAGGAAGTCTTGAAGTGAGTCTATAGTGTCTCCATCTGAATATAGGCCAATACCCGCATCATGCACGGGTTCCATCGCTTCTCTAATGACTGATGTGAGAACCCCTTCCATATACTTCTGGAAGGAGATCGCCTCTTCAATAGTGAACCCAAGGTGGTCACTCATAACTTGGTCATGTGGTTGGTACGCTCGACGCGCCGCTTCAATTGGTTGCTCCCAAAAATAATGCCGCCCTGCAGCAATCTCTCGCAGAATTAATGCCGTCTCTACACTGTGTTGGTATTGTTCTTCATCAGTCCATTCATCAGGGTTCCCTTCCAAGAATCGCGAGAATTGGTATGCTTCAGCCACCCTGTTAGCGGCTCTAGCTAACATCTTGTAACTTGGATTTTGATCGTCGGTATCATCGGCGACAATGATGTGGCCAATAACAAATTCAGCAAGTGCAGGGGGCAAACCAACCATATCGTCTCGAATACCCAACGCAGAAGCATTACCTGACAAGTACGTTCCAATGGTGATCTTCTCAAGTAATGCGCGACGATCCCGTTTTTCGACGCACTCTCTCAACCTCTGAATTTGCAGGTCGGCATCTAATTCATCATCGTCAAATGAAGAAAGGAACTCATCGCGGTCAACCCCTTCTAAAGACATGGGGGTGAATTCTGGAGGGGCCATCGCTATAATATGGTAATCCAGAAAGGATTATATAGATATTGTACACTCCGAATTTTGAGTAGCTATCCTACCGACCGACTAACATGCCGAATTAAAATCAAAGCGAGTGCAGCGTTTGTCAAAAACTCAGTCACCACCATCCTTCCTTTCGCGTGCGTCAACTGGAGCTGCGGAGGCGGAGGGTTATTTTTTGAAAGTTGTGACGTTAGTCACACTCCCTAAGGGGGCTGTCCCACCGGATGAATCAGAACCCGCCGGATCTCCGCGAAAGCTGCCGCTCGCGATGAATCGAGACTCCACCAGAAACCGAGGTTAGGCCGAAAACAGCGACGTAGTATATAAAAAGAAGAGACGACTGAGAGTGTTGCCACTCAGCGGGCAACCGGCTACAGGTGCTTCCGAGCGACCGTGTTCTGCAGCGGACCGTATGCCTGGTCGTAGGTCACGATAGCATTCAGGAACCGGCGAGAGTCGAGACCAGCGTCACACCATGCGCTGTGGCCTTCCTCGAGGACGTCGGGCAGGTACTCGCCCGTGACTGCGGAATTCTTCGACTGAGTCAGCACCGCCCGAATCCGAACGCACTCAGAACGGTCGTCCACGCCCTGAACAACCTCGGCACCGTACCGGTTCAGCCAGTTCTGCAGGGCACGGCTAGACCGCTATAGGTCACGCGGGTCGACGTTCAGCACGTTCTCGACCCGTCCGGCAATCGAGTCCACCACATCGTCAGCGATGGACACCAGCTCACGAACTTCCTGCGCAATCTTCGAGGAGACCCACTTCACGACTCCACCGTCGTTATCGAGTAGACCGGAAAGACGGCGAAGGACGCGGTAGATCGTCGTAAATGACCATCCGGTTTCGTCCTCGAGTTCGTCCGCGGGAGTACCATGATGTGTAAGTGCCGGGATACTATCGAACCAAATTCACGTCCTCAAGCGGGAGTTAGAAGACGAGAAGTATCCGCTCGTCTGAGATGCAGGATGGACAATTCCGGTCAGGTTACTCCTCTTCAAAGCAGGGACAACTGATGGTGGCATCACTTTACTGGAAATGACGGGGTCAGTTATCCACGACTAGATTCACAGTTACCAAAGGATAGTCAGTCTTAACCAACAACGTAGGTTAGCCGACCATTGTTGGTTAAGACGTTATGTGGACTCACCACCACGGTGTCTGACGAGTGTCATACCCCACCATTTCCACTAATAGGCTGATAAGAACTCGATGTCCCAGTCTAAGCGGCTGACCCTCCCCCCGGCATTTCCAGTAAAACTCAACAGAGAGAACAGGTACACCCTCGCTGAAGATTATTCCACTAGCGATCGCCCAACAATCAACCGCTTTTTGTTTATCCTACGGACCAACTTGTGACCTACTGATATAAAACTTTGCATCAGTTTAATGTTTTCTGAAGCACCCCCGAGTCTTTCGAGGTTCTTTACTGGAAACGATGGGGAGGGTGTGTCTCAGTAATACTCGTGATACAATATCGCCACTGTCTCCCGATTCGTCACATCCGTGTTCTTTACTGGAAATGACGGTGTGTGTTAGACATATAAATAAACGTATACTGGAAATACTGGAACCGGGTGGTCTAGTATCTGGTTCGACTTCACAACTTCTATCCCCACGACTTTACTGGAAACGGTGGGGTCTAATCGCCCAGCAGCAGTCCGATGACTTACTGGAAATAGTGGTGTGAATGTTCATCCAGAATACCGGTCTTGCCGTTATCCCACTCAATGATTGATACAGTGACTGTCTCATCTATAACTGGAAATCGAGGGGGCAATACTTGCTACCGGAACTGATGGGCACCCGTGGTTATACTGGAAATAGCGGAAACGGTGGTCGAAACAATTATCAGACACGACTGAGTCATCTGATCAAACCATGACGCCGCGGTTTCAGCCGGACGATACACTCTACAAGCGACGGAATACGCTCAAGGTTGAGTACGTCCCAGACGACATCGTCGGGCGGGACAACGAGATCGAGGAATACGAGGCTGCGCTTCAGCCTATCATCAACGGGGAGTATCCTGACAATATCTTCATCTACGGGAAAACCGGTGTCGGAAAGACTGCCGTCACGAACTTCTTACTCAACGAGCTGCAAGACTCAGCGAAACACTTCGAGGTCGACCTCTCCGTAATCTCTCTAAACTGCGATGGTCTCTCCACGAGTTACCAGGCTGCAATTAGCCTCATCAACAACCTCCGAGAACCCGAGCACCATATCGCTGAAACCGGACACCCCCAATCCAAAGTGTATCGCCTGCTCTGGGATGAACTCAACAAACTCTCTGGAACCGTCGTTATCGTTCTCGACGAAATTGACCACATCACAGACGACACGTTCCTTTACCAAATCACACGCGCAGACAATAACGGCTACATCGACAATATCCAGCTCGGGCTCATCGGCATCAGCAACGACTCGACGTTCCGAGAGCAACTCGACGCGAAAGTGCAGTCGTCTCTCTGTGAAACTGAGATTTCGTTCCCACCGTACGGAACTGGAGAACTCCAAAAAGTCCTCGAGCAACGCGCCGATATCGCATTTCACCAGAACGCAATCGAAGACGGCGTGATTTCGCTGTGCGCCGCACTCGGCCGACAGGATGGTGGCGACGCCCGTCGAGCAATCACGCTTCTCCGGAAAGCCGGTGACCTCGCTCGGACAGAAAATGCCGAGACGGTCACAACTGACCATGTCGAACGTGCCCAGGAAAAACTCGAGGCGCAACAGAGCATGGACATCATGCGTGACCTCACCGAACACGAGCAACTCACCCTCTACGCGCTGACGACACTCGCCGCTGAGAACGCAACCCCTGCGCGCTCGCGTATCGTCTACCAACGTTACAAAGAGCTCTGTAACTTCCAGGGTCGAGACCCTCGGACAGCTCGTCGAATGCGAAGCTTCCTCTCTGATTTCGAGATTCTCAATCTTACACTTTCACACATGGAACACCGCGGTCAGGATGGTGGGACGTATCGGGAACACGAAATCAATCGAGATATCGCGACGGTCATCGACGCGCTCCAGACGATCATCAGTGAATTCGGTGCGCACCGAAGTATTATCGAGTACCTTCCTGACTCCGGTGAAGACTTTGCTGCGATGTAGTAAGGGGGAATAGATTCTACCTATTCTTCTTTTGCTGTCTCTATTGCAGTCTCGAGGTCGTCCAATAGATCTTCTGCATCTTCAAGTGATATCGAGCGATGCACAGGCCCTCGTCGTCCATTTACCGTTAACAGAACTGCACCGTCTTTCTCTTTGACATTCACCATGGTTCTGACTCGTATTTCGTATGAAATAGGCCTTGGGTCTCAGTATACCGTAGGACCAATCTCAAGCAGAACCCTAACTCCGACCAATTTAACCAACAGTTCTAAGCCACTGCAGTTCCTGCGTTGGTTAAGTCTAAATCGTGGAGCCATGTCCTTCGAAAAACCAAGCCCTGACCAAGACATTCCAACTCGAATTGTCGAAGCTCTTGATGGCCTTTCTTCAGAAACACTCCGTCATGTAGCCCAATATGCAGAGCAACTAGCGGAACACCGAGAACGTGAGCAACGTCTTAGGGAGAAACAAGACACAGATCAAGATGCTGTTGACCGGCCAGATGACATGCCGGAAGACGTCCCCTCGAAAGCAAGTCTAACGGTCAAAGAAATCAACGACAACCGATACTACTACTGGCAGTGGAGAGAGGGCGACCAGATCAAGTCCAAATACAAAGGCCCGGTGAACAAATCTGAATAAGAGCGATCCCGTCGCTAGTCAAACGTCATTCCGTATCCCCAATCCTCGAGGCACTCCTCTGCCTCGTCGAGGTGCTGTAACCCCACCTTCACCAACGCTTCACGAAGGTCAGTCAGTGAGACGTTTTCTTCGAACTGGTCTTCGAGTTCGTGAAGGGCATCTCGCTCTGCGACTTTTGTTTCCTTCTGTAAGAACAATGGAACTCGGTCACGGCCGTCTTGGACACCATCACGACGGAATTTGTATGGGATCTGGAGTTGCTGCTGAGACCTTTGCGTATCGCCTTCGTCCACTTGTGACTCAGTATTTTCACTCTCAGACGGCTCTTCCTGAGCCGATTGGGGCGTAGTCGACTCTACTTGCGAGTCATCCGCGAATGGGTCTTCTCCAGCCCCTTTCTTCATCCCAGTCATACGGTTAGCACCTCGTGGTCGACGTCACCGGGTTCTGGTGGGTTTGGTGCTTCGATGCCAACCTGTTCTTCGAGATGCCTTGCGAGTCGGTCGAACTGAGCAAGCGTCTCGATCTCATAGTCGCGTCGACGTGATCGGTGGTCGCGAACGTAGCTAAACGCCGAGCATTGCTCCATCCAACATCCCTCCATGAGAGACGCACGTTCGCTGATTATCTCTGGGATTGGGTAATTGATCTCGTCTAAGATTGTTCGCTGGTCGCGGGTGTTCTTGAAGCCTGTTGGGACTGCAGCGAGGACACCGACGTCGATACCGAGCTGTTCTTCGAACCCAGCGACGAGTGCTTCGAGCCCTTCAACCGCTGCACGACCTTTTGCGCTTGGCTCGACTGGAATCACGAGCGACCGGGTCGCGTGAATCGCGTTGTAGAGGTGCGGACCTTCCGTTGCTGGCGGGTCACAGATGAGCACATCGTATTTGTCCGGAACGCCTGCCTCACGGAGCACACGAAGCAACTGGGCGTGCATTCCGAATGCCTCCCCCATGGCTTCTGCTTGGTCCTTCTCACGTTGTAAAAACTCGGCCAGGTCTGAGAGCATATTGTGCTCAGGAACGATATCGACACCCTCCACAGTCCGAATAAGATCATTGAAATCCCCATTTGGGCGACGAATCATGTGTCGGACTACGTTATCGACAGAATCCGTTCGCTGGTCATCAACGCCAAAGAGTCGCGAGAGATCTCCGTCCTGTGGGTCAAGTGGGACGACGAGTGGTTTTAATCCCGCACGAGCGTGTGCGACTGCGAGGTTTGCTGCGGTCGTCGTTTTACCGACCCCGCCTGCCTCGCTGTAGGTCGAATACGTGAGCATACTGTGTTCATGAATTACCTTCACCTTGAATCTTCTGCGAATGAGTTCATGGTGTTCAGCAATTTTGTTCATTCATGAATGAATCCAGTGAACACAATTAATGAACATTTGCGGTGAACCTGATGACTGAATAAACAGCAGAACATACACAGATGCCTGTTAGAGTGCGCCAATTCGCTGTTTCAATTCTCTCTCAATACAGGTTCCCCCCCGGCTGTGTATTCTTGAAATGGTGAATGTTCACAATGAATAAAATTACTGAATAATGTTCATGAACACGCCTGCTGAACATTCTTGGCTAAACATCTTTGCTGTGGCATCGTGTGGACACTAGTGGAGAAAGACTGTGTCACACGTGTCTCCACAATCCAATGACGAGTGATTCGACGGTGCTTGGTCGATATCCTGATTGCGGCGAAGAAATCGAAGCCTACCAGTCGATTATCGAGTTCGAAGATGCCGATGGGACAACTGGCGTATTCGCTGAGTGCTATTCTTGCGACGAGGTTGTCCGCCCAGAGTGACCAACTGGCGGACTTGCTTTCGGTTGCTTCGACTCTGAACTCCAGGTGAACAATTCGAACAGTCAGAGTATCGCCATCTAGCGGTGCTGGCTGCGATCTTCCATGTCCTCGTTCGGCGTAGGAAACTGTTAAATTGCCTATGGAGGATACGAACCGAAACTTGCAGCCCCCAAGAATGAATGGCAAATCAGTCGCTCGATGAACGGACGCCAACGATGAGTCGCTAACTACCTTGTTTTGCTGAAATATTATGTACGCCGGACAACTATTCCTGAGCTAGATGGGAAGAAAACGAATCACAGCGTACGAGGATGCGGGTGAAAAAATGAAATTGGTAATCGATTACTGTGCTCGATACGCGGTCGTTCCGCGGAAGAGCGATGACCCGCATCTTCCGAGCCCCTGGGAGGGAGTACCTGCTAATGAGGTCCAACAGGGCATCCTTGAGAAGTTCGGAGCCAAGGTCTCTAATGGAACTCCAACATATGCTTGGCAACGATTGGGTGCAGATAACGACCTCGAGGGTGCACTGAAATTCCTACAGGACCGACGGGAAGAGATCTTAGAGAACGGTGATAAGTAGACCTACGTTCTGATTTTTTGGACTTATTGGTTTAGCTGAACTACCACCTCGCTATTAGAGATCAGCTGGTTGCTTTGGCACTATTCTCACCTCAGTATTGACGCAACATATCAGATAACTTTGGGTTTCCTACCTTTCAAGAATACGCGGCCACTGTCGCTCAAAGTAACCGTTTTCCTCCGTCCCTCTTTCTCTGTTATCACCAAATTTTCTGATTCCAAACTATCGACATGGCGAGCAACTGTACTCTTTGACTTGTCGAGTTCACTAGCAATTTGGCTTATCGACAGAGGCGTCTCTAACTCCGACAACTCACTGAGCAATTTTGCTTCGGCGTCTGAGACGTTTCCGCGAAGATTTAGACGTGGAATACGACGGACGCTACTATCGATATCCCCCACTTGGAGTACTGTATCGACGTAACTCTCGTTCGTGAACGTAGCGACTGTCAACGGCAAAAGGATCTCACGCGCGCCACCACCGAGGATGACGATAGTTTCACCTTCTGATGCCTGCATGAGGTCGGCACAATACAGGGTTGTTTCGATGAAATCTGTGTAGGGCAGGTATTCTGACTCCAGGTCAAGACCAGGGACTACCTGTGTGAGAACCTCTTCTACTTCCTCGAAAGCGTCTTCACCTCGCTCAGATCCGTTTGCCGGTTGTAACAAGATTACTCGGTCGTCCTCGTCGAGACCCATGCTAAGCACTGGCCGAACGACACGCCGACTGTCAAATCCTAAGGGGGCGAGGTAGGTTCTCATATCGGTAGATTGGAGATTCATCCTGGTTACTGTTCCGGATTTGTGCAACAGTCGGCATGGTTTCCGCACACATTGGGGAGGTACTGGCGCTTATCGAGAGGGACCAGTCTGTGTTCCCCGAAACCGTCCCAAATCACTGCAATTGTCATCAATATGTTGCACTTGCGATAACTATATGATAATTCGAGACAGACTTGACAATTGCTCGCACAGTCCGCAATCGGGTGACACCCACCCATCTGCGGTAGTGATATCTCTGCCTTGAAAAATTATCACCGCCGCGACAGGTTTATGTAACCCAGGATGAAAGTGTCACCTGGTCGCATTCACTCGAAACGGCCTGAAACGGCTGATTCGGCATAGCTACCGCTATGTTGAGGATGCGAGCACCGGCGTCCATCCCACACACGACGCCAACAACGATTCCCAAGCGAACCATGCAAGACCCACCCGGCCCACCCGACCCGCCCGACTCAGAAAGCCCCACACTCGCGGATTTCATCGGAACACGAGACTCCGTTTTCGTACTCCGAGACCCACAACTCGCGAAGACGGGTTCACAAGCACGTGCACAACTCCGTTCGTTGCCGTTTCTCGCACAGTTCGGCCTCGACCGAGTCGCCCACCCCGGTATCTACGATAATGGGTTGCGACTTGTCGAATACGAACTCCTCCCGAACGAGGACTTGCGAGCGAACGGAGTTGCCGACGTCGAATTTCCACTGATTCACTATGTCAGCCAAGAGATGCTGACTGGTGAATTACGGGATGAAGAGAGTGTCTACGACGAACAAGACGTTGTTCGCCGATTGCTTCGGAAGCGCCCCGACGGTGTACCGTACGTGATCGTCACTGACACGAGTACCCCAAAGATGCCACGCCATACCCGAAAACCGGGTAAATCGTTCGTCGACGAGTTCGAGTGTACCGTCGCCGAGTACAAGGGGTTACTGAAGCAGTATCTCCAGTACAATCTCGATTCGGACCTTCCACTATCGTCCACACAAAATCTGTACTTCCATCAGATTTCGGCCCACCACAACCGGGCGGGTCTCGAGGCGGGCTCAATCCCAGATCTCTTCGACTACACACAACTCCCAGCGGACAGTCCTGCGTGGGACCCGATTTACTACCTCATCCGCGAGGATGTCGACCAGGTACTCGAGGATTACTCTGAGCGTATCCGAGAGGCACTCCGCTCGTGGACCGAATGGGGGCCGACACAGAAAGTCGCGAATAGCATGCTGGACATGCTTGAGCGGGTGGATTACGAAGAAGAACGACTTGACGCATACCGATATCGCCATCAGGAGGACGCATGAGCACGAAATTCACACCGGCCAGTTCTAAGCCGGACAAACTACTCACCGGGTTCATCTCGGTGCGAGCACCGGAACTCAAACATGTCTACAATGCCATCCAAGGCCCGACCCCCGTCTCCGAACTCACGAAAAAGTTCGGGAAGCCGACTAGCGGCGGAGTCGAGACAGACCACGTCGAAGAAACGGTTCGGTTCCTGAACGCGGTCGACTTGGTCGAGAGTCCCTCGGGAGACATCAGAGATACTGTCGAGCGCATCAACGAACGTCACCTCGTGGGGTTACCCTTCGAAGCACGACTCCTGTACCACTGCAACCAACAGGAGGGGCGGCAAACTCACTTCGCAGCAGTTCACCGAGCGCTACTGAACGAGGGCTCCCGAACTGTGAGCGGAGCACGTGACAACCTTAAAACTATTCTGAAGCGTGAGACTGACTACGACTTCAGTTGGACCGACGAGAAGATCGACATGTGGGTGACGTTGAGCGAACAACTGGGACTGATCATTGAGTCCGAAGACGACATCACCCTGAGCCCTTGCCGGGGTCTGATGCACGATGCACTCGTTCTCGCTCCGATGGATTCTGGCGGGAACCCGAATTACGACGACGTCACCACGAAGAATGGGGAGTTCCGTCGTGCACTCGATTGGATCAACGATAATCTGTTCAGTGTCTACGAAGAGCGCGCGGGAACGCCCCGTGTTCACCCAGCGATCGCGGACGTACTGCGCAACATGGAAGATGACGGCGTTATCTCCCTCTCGAACCCCGGCGACTCACAGAACGCGGTCAAAATTCCACCGGAGAACCTCAACGAAGACGTTCGAGGGAACCGACGTGACGTGACCCGCATCTCGATTCGATCGCACCCGGACGAAACGGCCTACCAGTACCCCCTCACGCAATTCCTCACCCAACAATGAGTCAAGACGCTCAACAACTCTCGGCTGGCAACGAGATGCCGTGCCACTGGGATGATAACGAAGTTGACCACTTCATCACCTCGGAAGCACACACGGCGACGAAGACGCCCGAACAATTCAAAGAAACCCACGTCGACATCGACCGTATTTGGGCCGATACGCTGACTCCCCTCGGCGTTTCTGGCGACTTCGTCACCCAGGAAGACGTACTCGAATCAATCACAGATTCCAACCTCAATGACCCGAATCGAATCTTCATCGTTCGCGGTGAACCCGGTTCCGGGAAGAGCCAACTCTGTGAGTGGACGAAGTACCAAATCAACGGCTTTGGTGAAGACGACGACGGTATCGAGGACTACGTTGCACTTCACGTGTCCCGAAGCCAGACTCAGATGGAACAGATCATCGACGTTCTCACCGAACCACTCGACGTTGATACTGACGTCAGAAACATTCAGGGGAGTGACCCCTACGATCTGGCCGAACCTATCGCGGGACTCCTTCGTGGGTACTGGTCGACCAGTCTTCTCACGGATGAAGAACTGCGTGAACTCACCGAAGAGCGTGACGACGGAACGGACCTCCGTGACATATTCGCCGAGAATATTCGAGACTACCAGGAGGCTCTGGAGTCCCGCGACGAGAATCCGGACTTCAAACTCCTCACCCGAGATAACTACCGCGACCTGCGTCTGACTCTGAGCTTCGGCGACAAGTTACGAGAGGAGAGTGAGTTGATTTTCCCTGCGCTGAAGAACCAAGCTCACGAGTATCTCTCGAACAACCTCGTAGGCAACTTCAAAGAGCAACTCCAGGAGTACTCTGAACTGTACCAGGAGAAAGGTATCCGACCGGTCCTCATCTGCGAAGACCTGACCACGTTCTCCGTCCTGAAGGAGCAACTTCTCGACCACATCTTCGAACTGAGTAGTAGTCACTACGACATCGTCCTCGGATGGACAATCGGGTGGGAACAGGATAACATCGACGACGCGATGACCCGTTCGGATGCGGCCACGTACATGAAAGGCCGATCCGAGGGGTACCTGACGATGACCGACGAGAATGGCGCGGCGTACTTCCTCGACGACGACGTCTCCGTCGAACTCACTCGGTCGTACCTCAACGCAATCAAGCGCCACTCCACCATCGAACCAGCGCCCGACGATGTCGAAGACGCCTTCGACGGATTGTACCCATTCAACGAGCGGTTCGTCCACGTCGCCTACCGTCAACTGAACGACGAGGGGAGTGACCGCAAGACACCACGACTGCTCCTGCTTCGTGTCGTAAAACACTGTCTGAAGTCGTCTTGGCCGCCTTACGAGGCGATGAAGTCGAATTCATTCGTCGATACCCCTACCTTCGGGATCGACATGAAGTACGACCAGATCTATTTGGATCTCAGCCGCTGGTACGGTGTTCCTGTCGAAGGTGGTGTCGGTGTCAAGGTCGGTATCTTCGAGACCTTTGGAATCGACCTCCCTGACAGCGACGTGGCACCATTAAAGGGTGACTACGTCGTGTTCGATAAGGGTAAGGGAAGTGATTTCCGCCAGAAAATAAATAACCCGCCCACACCTGACCACGGTCTCGTGGATGACGAGGAAGACGAAAGTGAGGGTGATAGCGATGGAGAGACCGATAGTGAAGAACAGGACGATAGCGGAACAGACCACGACGACGAAGACGATGACGTAACGGTCATTGACCAACCTGAACTCTCAGAGGAGGAGCGTGAGTTTGAGCGCAAATATCAGGAGTTCCAAGACTGGGTAAAAAACGGCGAAGAGTACCCCAGCTCAGACACGCTCTACGATGGTGCAGTTGAAGCTCTCGAACGCTGGCACGACCCGACACGCCTCAGTAACCCAAATGCATCGACACGGTCCGCAAGTGCGATCTACTACGCGCGGGGAGACAACGTTCCGGTATCGATTCAAGGTGACCAGCAGCGGCAGTCGAACATCGACATCGAACTCAAGTGGGGTACAGACAACGTTGACCTCTACTACCCGATGCTTGATTACGGTCTCTTTGGGATGTTCGACGCCAGAGATACCAACTTCGACCGACTTAGGGCGTGGGCTGATACAAACGTGGCGCAGTTCAAGCGTGAAATGCGTCAGGAGGTCGAAGGCTGCCTTCCAGAGGGTCTTACTATCGAGAAAACGCTCGTACTGGCACAGTTCTTCCTTGTCAACGCTGCACAGGGGAAAGAGGTCGAAGGCGATGAGATTCCCGCTGAACTTGTCTTCGAAGAGTACGATGCGAATCAGCCGTACGGGAATCCAATAATAGAGGAACTTGACCGTACTAGTGCGTTCGGTCAGGCCTTCAACAACCTAACCACGCATTCGAGCGACATCAACGACCTCATCGAGGGCTTCTTCCTCTTCAAGTCGAACGTCGTTGACCACGACCGTCTGGCAGAAGCACGGCGAGAGGTCGCTGCCGACTTCGAAACTCACGTCGACGACGCGATGATGATTGACGCAGGTGACCTGCCCGACGCGTATAAAATCGGTTCAACTCATAATCAAGCGAGTACCAAGGTTTCAGCGCTGTTTGGTAGCATTTCCGACTATGCGGCCGAACTCCAGCGACTCACTGCCGAGGAAGACGCTTCGCACATTCAGACCGCTCTCAAACCCGTCGAGCGGTGGTACGACGGCAGTCACACGGTTAACGACCTTGCTGAGTGGTTCGAGACGCTATACAAGTGTGCAGGTGCGATGGACGTACCAATCAAACCGACCTACGAGGATGCCTACCAGACCCTCACTGACTCACCCGAGGACGTGAAGCTCACGCCCTTCGGGAAGGACGTCAAGCGGTTCCAGAGCATGGACGATGCGACCGGTGTGACGCTCGTCGCTCGATTGCACGACTTCGCTCGCAGTCGCCACGGACAGCGTGCGTGGAAGATATACGAGGCGTTGGACTCACTCATCAGCGATCTCCAAGGGAAGGAACACTCTACTGGTGCTGACCTCGAACACAGAATCAAGCAACTCAGTGAGTACTCCGAGTACGAGCAGAAACGGCAGGAAATCAACAACATCACGGAGGATCTGTAACAATGTCCAGCACTCAGTCGTTACTAACTGTCGTTCAGGCCCTCGAAGACAAGGCCAAGAAACACAAGCAAGCGGAGAACACCCAGTTCCACGTCTCGGTTGCCCGGCACAACATCCGCGAAGTAAATCGTGAACTCGACAAGCTCATCTCGAGCCTTGGGGATCTTCGGTACTACAAGACGGTCCTCGAGGGTGCCTTCGATGGCTCGGCACCGACTATGACTGGTAGCGCCTCACAGGCCGCAAAGAAGGCTATCGAGACAACACAAGACGACTTACTGGGTAACATCCAGAGTAACGAGATGGACGGCGACGTTGATCTCGAAGAAAGCGGGGGTAGTGGTAACCCGGAAGTCCAACTGACTCCCGAAGTTGAGAAACAAATCGGACATATTCGGTCGGCGAAACGTCAGGTCGACAACGTCACCGAAACTATCGAGAGTCGACTCAAGTCGGAGCGAAAAGAGTGGAGTACAAAGGTAGGTGCGGCCGAAGAACTGCAAAAGATTCTCGGTGGCCACAATAGCGACTTCTCGAGTACGCTCAACCACATGCACCAACTTCTGACTCGAGAGTTAATGGATTCGAGTGGGTCTGCATCGAACTTCGTCTCTCAGTGGAAGAACGCAGTCAGAAACTGGGAGCAGCATCAGTCACTCCAGAGCTTCGACGACTTCCAAGCGAAACACAATCTCTCGGACTCGACCATCGAGGACGTGAAGACACTCAGCAAGTCCCAAAAGCTCACCTTGGCTGATGTCTCGCTTGATTCCCTCAAGGAGATGAAGCGCGTCGATGAACTCGAATCAGCGGTTGAACTGAGCCTCTAACAATGAAAGACCCCGTCGCCCACGCAGAGCAGATGCAGGAAGCTTACCACGACTACTTCATCGGTCGTGGTGGGCGTGCGGCACGTAGCGTCGCCAATCGACTCGTCGAGGGTGAGGACGACCTGACGGGAATACGTGGACCGTATCTCCAGGCTCTGGACATCCCGAACTGGAGCACCCGCTCGTGGACCGCTTTCGCCCGGTCGGCACGCCTCGAACCACACATCCGTCGTGCCTTCTCGCAAATCGGTTTCGAGCGATTGTACGACTTCCAGGAGCGCAGCATCGAGGCAATCCTCGAAGGCGACGATACCGTCATCACGGCCGCAACGGGACGGGGGAAGACCGAAGCATGGCTCATTCCGATTCTCAACCGCATCCTCGAAGACAAGCGGTACGGCAAGGACGATGACGAGAATAGCGTCAAAGCCACGCTCATCTACCCAACGAAGGCGCTCGCACAGGACCAACTGAAGCGTCTCCTTCAGTACCTCTACCTCATCAACAAACAACTGAAGTCAGAACAGCAAATCACGGTCGGCATCTACGACGGTGATACGCCGCGAAACGTCAGTGAATCGGGGTCCGAGGGATACCTCAACGCGACGTTCCGTCACTTCGAATGTCCCGGATACAACGACGAACTCGCCAAGTGCCAAGACTGTGGTGGCGGTGTCCGAATTCGGAATACGGGTTCCAGGTTCAAACTCATCCCTGAAAAGGCGAAGTGTGAGGACGATGATCCGAACGACGTCCCGCTCGACTTCCTGCGTCTAACGAAGTACGACATCCTCGAGAACGGTGTCGACATCTTACTCACTAACCCGGACACGATCAATTACCGACTCATCAACACCAATGCCGAGGACGAACACGAACGGTTCATCTATGAACCCGAATTCCTCGTGTTCGACGAGGTTCACACCTACGACGGCTTGTTCGGGAGTTACACCTCGACGCTGATGAAGCGGGTTCAGTCGCTGCGGGATGAACGCGGTATCGAAGACCTGCAACTCATCGCGAGCAGTGCAACCGTCGAGAACGACGTCGAACTGTTCCAGAAAGTGAGTGGTGCTGTCGACGTCAAGCAGGTGAGCGAGTCACCACGTGAGCTCGATGGGTCCGTTCCAACCGAGGTCCCAGAGGAACTAACGTCGCACAGTTTGACCGTCGACCAAATTTTGCGGGCAACGGCAGACTCCGACGATGAAGTTCTTGGACTTCGCGGATTCGACTACACACTCGATGATTCGTCGAGTTACGACCGTGACCGGCGCGAGACTCTGGTTAGCGATGCCCTCTTCGACCATCTCACCGAGGCTGAAGACGATTCGGGAGCACAGGTTGTTCGATACGTCCACCAGTTACTGTACAACGAACCCCTCACGCGTTCGGATCTACACGACACGCTAGCCACGGCGCTTGACCTCGATGCTGAGGAAACGTCGACATTGGTGTCTAACGTCCGCACGCTCGGTGAGTTCTCGGGTATGCTGGAGAACCGAAGCCACGTGTTTTCCTGGCCAATTGATGGCTTCTACACGTGCCCGTCGTGTGATGCGGCGTATCGGTCACCACAAGACGGTTGTCGAGAGTGTGGGTTCGGCTTCGTAACGCGAACCACCTACTGTCGACACTGTAGTGACGAGCATCTCGTCGCGTGGTACTGCCCGAGTTGTGACCAACTGGAGCCATACACACCGACTGAGCATGGCACGGTGGACCAGGATGAGGTCCACATCTGTCGACGGTGCGAGTCAGCCCGTGATGATCCCGTTCAGATGGTACGAACGACGTTCCAACCGTTCCTCGAGTGCCTCGATTGCGAGCATCAATCAGAGCGAACGACGAATCTCGAATGTCGGGACTGCGGTTCTAAGACCGTCATGACCGACGCTGAGACGTTCACCTGTATCAATCCACAATGCGGGGCGACACACGAACCTGAGCATGTCTGCACTCACTGCGAAGGCACTGACTTCGAAGTAAGCACAACTGGCGGTCAGTTCGACTGTCCTGACTGCGGGAGGACCTACGACCGGACAGAAGACGCTCCCGTCCACTGTGTTGATTGTGGCTCCAGTATCACGCCGACACGGTTCCTTCCGTGGGTTTGCACAAACGATGACTGCGACCGAGTTCACTTCGAGAGTGACCCTAATCAGTGCGACTGCGGAGAGTCATCGTTTGTAAAGCGCGGACTCTTCGAAATACGACATGACCATCACTGTCGGTCGTGTGACACAGCGTTCTTGGGTGACGAGGGGTGCGACTGCGATAATCCGGACGTTCATCCTCGGACTGGTCACCACCAGGCGTACAAGACAGTCGATACCCACGGTTGGATTCACAACATGAGTTCGCAACCGTCGGCCGTCCCGTGTCCGCATAGATATGCCCGGTACGAGATTGGCCGTCGGTTCGACGAACTGATGCGTGGACCGAGTAACCTCGCGGTGACGACTTCACAGTACATGCTGCGAGCAGTCGCTGACGAAGAAGGCCAGCAAGCAGCGAAACTCCTCTCGTTCGCTGACTCCCACCGCGACATGAAAGAGCTCAGTCGGGACTTCTCTGAGCCAGAAGTGGAAACGTTACTGGACCAACTCCTGATTGAGAGTGCATCGTCCAATGACGATGGCAACCAATGGATTCGCTTCGACCGTGTCCTCGAACGTGCAGACGAGACCGTCGACAGGGTCAACGATGAATTAGAACCTCCACAAGTTGCGCGGAGAGTCGAGTTCAATCTCAAATCACGATTGAAGGGCCAGCCCCGGAAAAGGTGGGACGACGATAATGCGCTCCGAGACCGACTGTCTCGTCGTGCACTCAAGCACACCTACAGTCAGCGATTGGGCGAACGAGATGGCTCTCTCGCCGAATCTGGCCTCCTCGACGTCCGTCTCACCGTAGGTTTGAACGAACTCGAGAATGACGAGCGCGCCATCGTCCGCGAACTTGCGGACGAAGGCAACGACTATCGGGTCGAAAAGTTCGACTCACCGAGTCCTGACCGACCCGCTGCAGACGTTGTCGAAGCGTTAGTCGACCGGGGAATCCTTGAGTACGGTCACTCTGAAGACTATGTCTCATTTGACCCATCCGCACTCGAGGTGACGGTCTCTGGTGACGGAGACGCCATCCGATTCGACCCCGACAAAGAGCGATACTACACGACGCTACAGCACCAGTTCGGCTTAGACACTCAGTCGACTGTCCGTTCAGGTGCATCACTCTCGGACAGAGCGGGGGTTTCGCATCCTCGGTTCACACAACGAGCACACCGTGCCGAATACTCTCGAACACGGATCCTAATCTCCGAGGAGTATCTGGGGACAACTGACAAACGTAAGCGCCGTGAGTTGGAGTATCTCTTCCGTGAGGAGAACTACCCCCACCATCTCTCGTCGGGCCCAACGATGGAACTTGGTGTCGACATCGGCGCACTCGACGCGCTCCTCCTGTACGGGACGCCCCCAAACATGAACGCGTACCTCCAGCGAGTTGGGCGTGCCGGGCGTAGTTCACACTCGTCGATGGTTCATTCCGTCAGCCAACGGAACCCCATCGATTACTACTACTACGACCACCCTGCAGAGCTCATCGACGCGGAACCCACACCGGTGCCGCTCAACGAGCACAACGAGGAGGTCCTCCGCGTCTCGCTTTCGTGGGCCGTCTTCGACTACGTTGCGGCTCACTTCACCATCCCGTGGGACGTTAGTCGACACGGCCGCGCACGCTCTATCGATGGTGGTGACACCTACCACCGGCGTAGCATGCTTGACACCACCGCACGCGAGGACGCTAGTAAGTTGACTCACGTGATGTCACTCAACGCCGACACATTGTCTCTCAGTGAGGTGGACTCGAAGCTCGAAATCCTCGGTGAGGTTGTCGAAGACCACGAGCATGATATCGCCGGCTATCTGGAGTCGCTACTTGACTATCGGTACTGCGAGGAGTGTGAACGCCGATACGCTACTGAAGACGACAGAGAAGTCTGTGAACGGAGTGACTGTGACGGAACAATCCGATACGCTCAAGACCAATTTGGCCACCTCGTCGACAACGCCCTCGAGAACTTCGACGAGCGTTACATCAGCGGTTATCGAGAGTACAGACACTCGCTCGAAGACGAGCTTGCTGATCTGAAACGGCGGAACCAGAAATTGCGACGGACACAGCAGCGTGGCGGGTCTGAAGAGCGCGGTCGCATCATGCGAGAACGGCGCGGTCTCCAGGACCGAATCGAGGTGCTCGACGACTATCTGTCCGACTTGGGCCGGTCGAGCTACTTCGACTTCCTCAGAGAGTCACGCGAAAGCAAGTACGACTTCTCTATGAGAAGTGTTGCCACCACGGCTGGGCTGACGTTGGTTGATGAGGGATACGACCGGCGTAATGTCGGTGACCAGGGGAGTGGGCGTGCGATGCAGATGGCGCTTTCCGAACTCCACCCTGGAGCAGCCTATCTCGATGGTGGTGAAACGTATACTGTATCTCGCGTTCGCCTCGATGACAAGGCAGGATCCGACCTTCGTGAAGCAGTAAGTGGGGCAACAGAGGGTGAGCACTTAGCAGAGGAACTGGTTTGCCCTGCGTGTCATACCTCGTATAATCTCGATGCTCAGGTATGCGACTGCGAGACCGACGCGCCACTCAAGGGACGGCGACTCGCGATGCTCGACTCCGTCGAAGCATATCACGACAACCTCAAACTGACTTCGGAAGGCGACGAAGCACGATATCTCCACAACGAACCGAACAACCAGGTGCAAAACACCTACGCTGAGCGTGAGACGTCGATTCTCGACTTCGACCCGAACCGGATATTCGAGCTTCAGTCTGCCGATGGAGAGCGACTTGGAACACTCGAGTACGGCGACTACTCGGTACTCCTCCACACCAAGAGCTACAAGACGAAGTACAAGTCCGGCGAGGTCGACCCCCGAGAGACACTCTTCGAGGTCTGTGGGGAAGAGAACTGTCCAGGTGTCATCTACCGCGACGACGACGATGAACGCCGATGCAGTGCCGACCCCGACCACTTCCCTGACGGACGAGGTGTAGATTCCGAGTTCATCCGACTGGGATACCAGTACAACACGCAGGGTGTTCGTATCGATCTCGCTGACCGGGACTTGTCCCACACACTTGCTCACGGAATTCGGGTTGCACTACAGTATCTTGGAGGCGTGAACATTCGTGACCTCGCCGAGCACGTCGGCGAAGAGCGTGTTGACGTCTTCGAGTCCCAAGAAGGCGGATCCGACGTCGCACGACTCCTCTTCGAGCAGACCGATGGCGAGTTCAAATCATTCGCCCGCGGGCTTGGACTCATGCGTGACCAGTTCGATTGTGACTGTGAGAATGGCTGCCCGTCTTGTCTGTATCAATATGGGTGTGACCTCAGAAACGATCAGCGCTCGTTCGACCGTGAGCGTCTCCGCGAGATCCTCGCAGGGGGTGATATGACTATTCGAACAATTGAGAACCACGAACCCGACGAACAGTTCGCGAACTAACCAACATCCCACACACATTGCCACCGATGGAATTCGACCCACTCGAACTAGCAAACTCGATGCAAGAATCGTACGCTGAACACTATGCCGGCTCCCTGCCCCAGCGGGCAGTGAAAAACTTGGTCTCGCGGTATCACGATGGTTCGGGGGAGTCACTAGAAGATGACCTCCCCGAATTTATCCGGACTAAGGGACCCTACCTCCAAGTTCTCGACCTGCCACGGATGAGTGACACTCCGTGGGAGACATTCGCCGACGACAATGGCCTCCACGACGACGTCACCACGACGTTCACTGAGGCTGGTTTTCGCTCGCTGTACGAGTTCCAGGAAGCGTCTGTCGAAGCCATCCTCGAGGATCACCACACGCTCCTGACGGCGAGCACTGGTCGTGGGAAGACCGAAGGATGGTTGATACCCATCCTCAACTTCATCACCGAAGCGAAGGATGGACAGCATGACGCCCATCCACCGGAGAGCGTCAAGTGCGTTCTCACGTATCCGACGAAAGCACTCGCCCAAGACCAGTTGAAGCGGTTAATCGACTACCTCTTCACGCTCAACCGAGAGCGCTCGTCTGACGAACAGATAACTGTCGGTATCTACGACGGGGACACAAAACGTCGCGACCCGGACGAACTCTCGTATCTCCAGACGACGTTCCAATACTTCGATTGCCCATGTGGGGAATGTGAATCCTCACTGACGGTCCGTCGGCGTGATGACGAGTCGTTCGTAGTCGAACCGATGGAAGAACATGAGGACGCTCTGACGTTCGACTTCATCAAAGTCACCCGAGACGCCATCGTCGAAGCGCCTGCAGACATACTGCTGACCAACCCTGACACGATTAATTACCGACTGTTCAACGTCAACGAGGACGAAGAGCAGCACCGCTTCGTCGCCGAGCCGAAATACTTTGTCTTCGACGAGATTCACGAGTATTCCGAGCTCTTCGGTTCGTTCACGTCGACACTCATGCGTCGGTACATTCGAGAGCGGCAGGAACTCAACGGCTACGAAAGCGAGAGTGACGACGACCTCACGATTATCGGTGCGTCCGCAACTGTCGAGAACAAACGGGCCGTCTTCCAGCGCATCAACCCGTTCGTTGACCCCGATGTCGAAGTCGTCGAGGAGGACGAGCGCACACTCGACTCGCCTTTCCCGACGGATATTCCCAATGAGTTCCTCTCGTCAACGCTAACCGGGGATGAATTGCGTAACGGAGACACAGCGGCCGCCGTGAGAGTGCTCGAGGCTGCTGGTGTGGGCGCCGGTGATGAGGGCGTCGACGAAGCGGTTTACGAACATCTCGTTGAGGAAGAAGGTGGTCCACTGGAATTCGTTCGTGGGATCTACACAGCACTTCGGAAGAAACCGCTCCGTCCTGTTGAGCTCCGCGAGCGCCTCATCGACGAGACCGGACTCACCGAACAGCAGGCAGAGGTAGTGGTGGGGAACTTCATGACTATCGGCGAAGTGTCTGGTATTCTGGAGCGGCGCGCTCATCTGTTCAGTTGGCCGCTCGACGGCTATTACACGTGTATCAACTGCGGCACGGTGTACGACACTCCGCAGTCGTCCTGTAGCGAGTGTGACCACCACTTCGTGACGAAACTCTCACTGTGTAACCAGTGTGGTGAGGAATCGCTCGAATCGTGGTTCTGTCCAAACTGTGAGCGACTCATACCGCACACAGTCACGTCTGAGGAGGGACGATTCGAGTATTTCCAGCGCAGAGAATGTAGCTGTGAGACTCTTGAGGGAGAGACCCCAGAGATGGTTCGGGTCTACTGGCGACCATACTACGAGTGTACAGAGTGTGGTGAACGCCAGAAGATCGACCACCAGCACGACTGCCCAACTTGCAACGCTTCGATGGTCCTCGACGACTCGATGGAAGACCACGTCTGCACCAACCCAGACTGTGACGAAGAACTCTCCATCGAGGAGGCTCACGGGCCGGAGTGTCATTCCTGCCACTCTGCCGCATTGGAACCGCTAGCAGACGAAGACGTCCAGTACTGCACCAAGTGTGGTGAAGTCTACGAGGACCCAGAAGGGCAAGGGTGTACTGCGGATGACTGTGACGGAGACCTCACTCCCAAGCGGTTCCTCGGGTGGACGTGCGGTGACCCCGAATGTGACGAGGTATTCTTTGGTCGTCCACCGGCGACATGTTCCTGTGGCAAGCGAAAGTTCATCCGGTCCGCACTGTTCGACATCCGGATGGTCGACGAGTGCCAATCGTGTGGGCACGAGTTCCTACTGAACGGCCCACACGACTGTAACTGCGAAAACCCTGAAATCAGCCAGCGTGCGAAAGGGTACGGCAACTTCCGGATGGTCGACGACGACGGACGGATCCGAGAGGCGAGCCAATTCCCAGGTGGACTCCCGTGCTACCACGAGGACAGGCGCGAGACTTACTCGAAGAATCGTCGGTATGATTCGATGCTCCGTGGCCCGGCTAACGCTGCGGTCACGACTGGCCGGTACCTCCTGCGTTCTCTCGCAGACCGAAACGACCCTGACACGTTCACCGAGTCGAAGATGCTCTCGTTCGCGGACAGTCAGTCCGATATGAAGGAGTTAGAACGGAACTTCCGTGAACCAGAGGAGTCGTTCTATTTCGATCGACTGTTCGTCGAGAGTGTCCGAAAAGAAGCCGACGGGTCTGGATGGGCGGCACTCTCTGATGTCGTCGACTGTGGCGTAAGTGACGCCCACGAGTACGAAGAGGAACTAGCAGGTGATGGCGGTAACTCGCCAAAAATGTACGAGTCGCTGACAAGCTACAATCAGTCGGTGGACGAGTACCTGACTGAGGAACTGCTCTCGCGTGCCCTCAAAGGAAAGTATTCCGAGCGTTACCGCAGCAAGCAACTGAGTGACGAGGGGCTGGTCGATCTTCGCTTGACTGTTGATGTTGACGATCTCGATGATGGGGAACGAGAGATGCTCGTCGAGGCCATCGGTCAAAATCATCGCTACGAACCCAACTTAGTCGATGAAATCGACAACGGACACGACCACCTCGACTCACTCATCGAGCGTGGAATTCTACGCCGTGTCGAAGAGGATGGAAGTCGGTTTGTGATGGTCGAAGAGGACGTAGTAGAGTGTGCGGTCGTTGACGACGAGACACCAACGAATTACAGTCCGCATGAAGAAACGTACTCGACCTCACTCGATGTCGCACTCGGTGTTTCCCCTGACGATGTTGTTGAATTCGATGCGACGATCGAGGACCGGGCCGTCTTCCACCACCCACACTACTCACTTACTGCGCAACAAGTCGCTACGTCTGACCCGATGATGCTGCTCGCACGGGCGTACTACGGTGAAACTGACCGTGAAGAGCGGCGGAAACTTGAGTACCAGTTCCGACAGGGGAGGTATCCCCATTTCCTCTCGTCGGGTCCGGCGATGGAACTCGGTGTCGATATTGGTGACCTCAATACTCTCCTCCTCTACGGCACGCCGCCGAACGCAAATTCGTACCTTCAGCGAATCGGCCGAGCAGGGCGTTCTTCGGGCAATTCGCTCATTCACTCAGTCAGTCAGCGGAACCCAATCGACTACTACTACCACGAGCACCCCGAGGAACTCATCGCTGCAGAACCGCAACCTGTCCCACTTAACGAGGTGAATCGTGAGGTTCTCCACCAGTCGCTCACGTGGGCAGTCCTCGACTGGGCTGCAACGACTCGCTGGGTTCCATGGCGCCAAGAGCAGAGCGGGCTCGATGACTTCGTTGTTTGCAAAGATGACCCAACGCCTCGTACAGAGTCCCGACCGAACGACATAATGCGGTTCACGGGTGTCCTATCGTCCACCAATTTCGAGGTCCAAAACCGGGATCAGGACGCCCCACTTGAGGTACTTCGGTCGCTGGTCACTGAGAACCGCGATGAGGTCGAGGAATGGCTTCGTGACATCCTCTCTTTCGGCGTTTGTTCGTCGTGTGGCCGAAAACACACGACTGGTTACAAAGGTGCGTGTCAGCGCCAAGACTGTGACGGTGGCGTCGAAGCGGTCCTGGACAGAGATGAAGACATCATCGAGGGTGTGCTCTCTGGGACCGAATCGGGATGGAGTTTTGAGGAGACAATTATCGATCTCTACCATGAGCAACTGAACAACATCGACGACGACATCGATGTGCTTGAAGATGAGCGCTATGACCTGCGACGTAAAGAACGTAATACACGTGATCGTGACGAGAAGCGACGGCTTCGAGAACAAAAGGACCAGATTACCCGTCGAGTCTCCCAGTTGCATGAGTACGTTGACCGACTCGAACATATGGACTTCGGGCGGTATCTAAGCCGAGAAAGTCCGGCAGCATTCGGGCTACGGTCGGTCGGTGACTCTGTTGATTACCGACTCGTTGGTGAAGACTTCAAGAACGTCAGCGACGGCTCACGTGACCGACGTATCGCACTCTCCGAACTCCACCCCTCTGCAGCGTATCTCCACGATAGTGAAACGTACGTCGTCACGCAGGTGTCGTGGGAACCACTGGAAACCTCTCGAATCAGTGAGGATTTGGAAGACGCAGCGATTTGTCCGACGTGTGCAACTGAGTACGATAGCGACACCTCGAACTGCGGGTCCTGTGGAACACGGTTGAAGCGACTGGTGACTCGCGTTCCCGAGCGAGTGATCGCGTACCAGCACGATTTGCCGCTGAGTTCCACACCCAGTACGGCACAACTTCGACCGTCTACCGTTTACCAAGACGATAGCGAACCCCAGAGTACGTACGCACCCGTTGATACTGATGCAGGAGACTCGTTCGAAGCGACGTTTTCTCGTAACATCGTCGACGAGGATGGAACTGTCCACGGGCAGTTCGAATACGGTGATGTCACCCTGGTCGCCTCGACGAACAAATACTGGGCGACCTACAAGAACGGTGGTTCAGACCCGCTTCCGAACGTATTCGAAATGTGCGGTGTCAAGGGCTGCAATGGAGTAATTGCGAAGACTAAGGACTCAGCGTACTGTTCGAATAACGTCGAACACCCCGCTGAAGAGTGCGTTGCTGTGCGGCCCGCCACGAAGTTCTCCACCAAGGCTGTCCGTGTCCGTTTTGATAGCGAAGAATTGGAGCACGGCTTCGCTCACGGCCTTCGGGTGGCACTCCAGTACATCGGCGGCGTCAGCGTCAGGCAGGTCCCCGAGTCCATTGAGGACGAAGGGACCCTGGTGTATGACTCAGACGAAGGTGGCAGTGGGATTACTGTACTGCTGACGCAGGATGACGGCGAGAAGTTCGAACGAGCGATTAAGATAATGCGCGACGCGTTCTCGCCAGACGAATCGAAGTGTAACTGTGAAAACGGCTGTCCGTTCTGTATCTACCAGTACGGATGTGTAGAGCAGAACGACCCAGAATCATTCGACAAGGATGAACTGCTCGACCTGTTAGCCCACGAACTCCACCTCGAATCACGTGACGATGCCTGAAGATATACTCGGTGTGTCCGAGGAGTTGCGTACGCAGTCTCCAGAGCGACTCTGGGGGATCTCTACGGAGAGTGTCTACTCTGCTTTGGCCGCCGAAGCCACTGGTGAATCTGTTCATGAGCGACTTGGTCCGCATATTCGGGCAGAAACACTCCGAACGAATGATGAACGAGACCAGGAGCACGTCGTGGAAATGCACCAATGGCTACTCGATGAACTCGGTCTCGTCAACGGTGAGGAAGTCACACTTCTGGGCATGGTGGTGCTCTCCTCCAAAGAGCCACAACCACTCATTCGGTCGATTGCAGTCTCCCAGTTCCAGTCGGCCGAGATGGTACTGCGCTCGTGTGTCGATGTCGATGAGAACATCCCTCGACGTGAACTTGACAGTCTGCTTGCCGATGAGTGGCAGGAGTCCGTCCTAGCACCTCTCCTCGGTTCCCTCGGGTTCATGACGATATACCCGGACAGTGTCGATCTCGAAATAGAGAGAATTGACTCCTCGCTCACGGCACAGCAGTCCACATCTTCCGGTAAGACGATTGCAGAGGCATACCGCAGAGTCTTACCCCACATCGTGGACGTTACGGATGAGCAGTCTCTCGATGACTTAGTCTCCGGATTGACCGGTACCAAGTTGAACGAGAAAGAGTCGACTGTCGGTGTAGCAGCGAGACTCGCAAGCTTGCCGTCTGTGCTTGTTGAGGAAGACCAAATTGCTGAGGTAGTGAGCGAGCAGCGCCGTGAGTACGAAGAAGAATTCGACACCATTCGATCGCTACTGACGCCGTCTACTGGGCACGAAGTGGCGCGAGTTGAGACAGAGCAACCGATTGGAATCGACGACATCCCGGAAAGCGAGGCGTTGGACGCTGATACACGAGATACTCTTCTCAATATCGTTGCCACCGTCGTCGCACATCCTGACCTCAGAACTCTTGACGTCACCTTCGTCACGAAGCGTGGAGTGACGCCGTACACCCTCTACCAGATACTTTCATCGACTTCAGGTGTCGAGTGCGAAGTGGGCGATGGCGTAATCGAGTTTGAATCTGTTCCAGAGGTGGTTGAGGGAGATGATCTTCGAGAAGAGTACATTACACATCTTATCGAGCGCTGTTCAACACTCAAGTCCCGGATAGACACACTTTCCAACGTTTCGGTGTCGATACCACCCGAACCTGTCGCAGCAGAGTCAGTCGTTACTCGGGATTACGAATCACTTCGCGATGGTGACGTCGCACCAGCGTACTTCACCTATACGCTCATCGACCCGGACGCTCTCGGCGAGAAGAAGATGAACGACTACGTCGGTAAGTCGAGAGGCCTCGGGCAAGAGCGTGCGAGACTCCGACGTTGGCATGGAAACCGGCCGTCGGGCCTCCGTTCTTACACGGAGATGACGGACCGACTGTTCAGCCTCGGCTTGGAGCGGGAAATCGAGGACAAGGTGCTGCGCATCATGACGCCGTTTGACGACGATACGTTCAACGAATACGTTGCTCAGATTCGACGTCTCCTCACACACGGGTTCGAATTCCGCTTACTCACACGGCATACCAAAGACTCCTGGGAGTGGAAACGACTCCAGCGAAATCTACTGAGCGAGATCAAAGAACACCGTGACCTGGTGACTCTCCGGACCTACTCGAGGTTCAAAGAGCACCAGCGTGTAACCGCCGATATGGATTTCCGAAAAATCGGTGAGCTGGGAATCCACGGAAAGCTTCAGACGGTTGGTGCCCCTGAAGAAGGGGCCGCTCTTCTCGGCTCTGCGAACTTCATGGAGAACAGTTACGACTGGAACCCTGAGTGTGGTGTCTACACTGAGCGAACACAATTCGTCGAAGCGGCAATCGAATTCTTCGACATCGTCTGGGACATCTCGGAGGCAGATGAGCTATCGATTGAGCGGTTACAAGATATTCCAGACCGGAAATTGGTTCCGACGTACTATACGCAGGGATAGCTGGTTTCGTCTGGACTACTGAAAAGGGAAGTCTCGATGCCACCGATGGAGGATGGCGATTCCCAAGCTTCCCAGGTGGAACGACAGTGTCGAACCGCGGCAGGCCACGCATCCCACTGCGTGATCTGCATGTCGTCCGAATATACGAATGAGTTCGGGAAGTAAAGATATTGTTCCTATAGAAGACCCAGAACTTTCGAACTGTAGCTATCTATGTAGCCTCACTTAGGTGGAAAAGTGATGGTACTAATTTCTGAAATAGTAATTTTCCAATTAGGGCAAAAGAACCCTACCTGTACTCATTAATACTCAGTTTGGGTTTATACCGACGTTGAGTATCAGTTACGGGTCAAACAATAAGGCAATTGAATTCTGTGCAAGCCCTATAGAAAAGATGGCACTGCCCACGGGCCCTGAAACCATCGCTCCTGTTACTTGGGCCCCTAATGCGATCCATTTCCACTTTCGTCCTCTTTTAAGAGTCCTTAGCTTCTTTTGGTACTTCTCTGGGACTTTGTTGGCAACAGCATCCAGTTCATCTCGTTGAAAAATAAATCGACGCAGTCCTGGAACATTTGTAACTTCATCCTCTGATTTTCTCACTCGAGATGCAATCCATGACCGTTCGAACAAGAAGACAAATTCATCAAATAAAACATCGGATAGCTTTCCCATCTGTGATGGTGGGTAACGTTCCTTGAATAACTCTCTGACCTCGTCATACTTGATATTCGAGGTGTATTCATCAAGTTCTGGGGAGAACAATTCATATTCTTTGACTAGGCGTTCTAGTTCCCCATATGGTAGAACGCTTTCTGTACTTAAGTTACCAATGAAAAAATTGAATGTTGGGTCTTCAGTGTAACTGTCACACGAATTTACTAGTTCTGCAAAAGAACGTGAAATGTAGTGTTTGAATTCATTCGTGGCCCTTTTATCAGCTGTTCTTGAAACCAACAATGAAGGGTCTAACATCAAGTTATCTGTGTCCATCCCCCAGTTGTTTTGAGCCATAAATTTATAGCGACATGATGGTGGTATATGCTTTGTCATTGAATTTTATACATTAACCACTGACCTTTGAAAACCGACTCTATCCTGAGACACAACTCAAACTGTCGACATGGCAAAATGTTTTTAATATAGACCCTGGATTTAGTAGTAATGCCCGTTTTTGAGGTTGACTCACAGGATTTCTCTGACCGTGTGAGTTTCAACCAGTACTTGATAGATAATTACTCTGTTGAGTCTGAGGGCGATTTATACGTCATTGCCGGGTTGACTGACTACTCGTGGCCAGAATTCAAAGAGTTGCTTGATAATGCTGGCTACGAGGTCCTGGAGGAGTATGGGGCCGTAATCAAGATGGCTCGAGAATACGGTAATGATGGAAGAATTGAGTTCTACCTTTCATTTGACAGGGATGAGCAAGTTGTTTTATTTTATACAAACATGCGGAAAACCGAGGAGATTGAGAACACTATTGAAGTATTCTTAAACAATACTCCAAGGGTACATTATCTCTACATTGCTCCGCGAGTGATGCAAGATATCCGTGAAGAGATTGCTGAAGATGACCCAGCGACCCAAGTTGTCAATTTCGTTGCAAGTCGAGCTAAATTGAGCGAGACTCCCTCTAGAGTTCGGCCAGGTGTTTCTCGTACGATTACTTACTTCGGAGCTGATGGACTCGAAACAATGCGTGAGATGGAGGAAATGTACGGTGTCCTCCCACGTATGATGGAATTCAAAATACCGGGGACTTCTCGGTTCAAAATCAGTCGTGAAGGGGTGTTCAATCTCCAAAGAGGTAGCCTCGATTACCTCTTTGAATACGTTCAAACGTGTATCGAAGAGGCACTTAGAGTAAAGCAAGCGTATGACGGTGCCAAATTCGAGATGGTTCGAATGTCCGACCAACTCTCAGTCCCGACAGCAGAACCTGCTTCAATTTCTCTCCGAAATCACCTACGATACCATCAGATAGAGGATTTCAAAGATAGTCTCCGTGAACACGACTATGTCCTCCTCGACACATTTGCAGAAGAGGGTTCTTTGTTTTTTTCTAGCAAGGTGATTGACCAAGATAAGAAAAATGCGTTCCGAATCAAAGCAAACGAGGACGAGATTCGTGTTTTCCCGCAAGAGGACAAAGACGTCGCTTCTTTCCTCCGCTTCTACCAGTTCGTGCAAGATACTGTTGACGAAGATGCTAATCTGGAGGTTTTGGCGTAAATGTCCGCCGATGACCTCAATGAGGAGCAGGTCATCGAGCGGTTTAGAAACATTACCGACAGAATTCCAGCGTATTTAGACAAGCGAGATAGATATAAAAACGAAATTTTAGAGGAAGAAGAAGCAGATGGTGCCATCCGCAAGCGAATTAAAACCGGGATTAAACGGGATAAAAAGCACGATACCCTGTTAAAACAGACAATCTCAGCGTTTCTACCTGGGGGACCTATTGAATCGGAAACGGGGTGGAGGTTCTTGGGTGCTGAGCCGTTGTCAGAATTGAACATATCAAATGCTGATGCACTATTCGGTAACCCTGACCGGGATTTTGCGCTCATTGTGGAGTGTAAAACAAGTGATGGTCGACCAACGAGGTCACTTGAACAGGTGTACCAGGCTGCGGAAGAGGTCCGTGAGAACAAGGATTTGGTCGAGGATGCCACGGGCATTACGATAGATGAGTTGGAATGTGCGATTTGCGTACCAAGCATAGCGGATCGCCGAATAGCAAGTGAAATCGAACGACACGAGCAGGATGATATAGCTAGCGAACAGGTGTATCTCTGGCGCATACACTATTATGAGGGGGAAACACTCGACCTCTACGACGATATTAACACCCGCTCAGATGGGGAAAATACGCACAATAGCTCACTTGCCCCATTACTGAGTAGGGGGGTTGATCTAACGCATGGCCAGCAAGTTACACCAGCATTCTTCCCGTCGTCTCATCCGGAGGTGATAATGGAAGAAGTATTTGGAATTCTGCTTGAACAGCGTCTCCTTGATGATAAACCATTCCGACACTTTACCGGAAGTGAAATCGAAGCAATCCTCAAATCACAGAGAAATCTTCCCCACTATGATGCTGAAACAATAGGTGAACGAATTTACGGAGATCTCATAGATCGCTGTCTCAGGCACGAACTCATTGAGGAAGTTTCACCGAGTGAAACCGAACTTGATGGAGAAGAAACTGAGGCTTTCTTCAAATTTAGAGTACGTGGTAAGTCGGTAGATACTGTCTTAACAAACCTACGAAGGAGGTACATAGAGATGTCAGTCGATCACGAGGCAGACATTGAAGCCATGAGAATTGTAATCGATGAGTTTGACGAGGACCAAAGTTCCCTCACCGATTTCTAGAAGATAGACGGTCAGTTTTCTGCTTCCACCATTTGTATGATTGATTCTTGAGAGCCACTCTATGAAGCCGAAAATTTAGAATGGTCCCCCTATCCATTATCAAACGCTGCCTCCAACTTCTCGTACATCCTCCTCCTCCGAGCCTTCCGCTCTTGTTCTCTCGACAGATAGTTCCGAAGCACGACCTCTGTCGACGAACTCCCCTGGTCTTCAGCAACTCCCTCCAGACCCTCAAGAACCTCTCCAACAGCCTCCTGATACGCCGAGTACCAGAACCGTCGCCCCATCTTCGGCGTGGGCGTATCTCCATCGACAACCACGCCAGCAGTGTCAGCTAGCTGTTTAAACCGACGACGTATCGTACTCACTGACACATGTTTCGTCGATGAAGACCGAGACGGGAACAGATACCCGTTCCAGGTCTCACGGTCAGTAAGCGCATCAATCCGATCAGCGACGACATCGACGCCATACAGCAGTGTCACCTCACCCGGGCCGTTCTTCCGCTCACCGTCACCGAACGACAGATGCGGGTCTTCAGCATCCAAGACCACTTGGTCAACGTGCAACGCAGCAACCTCCGAGGGCCGTAACCCCCAGCCAGCAAGCGCAACGACGAGCAACTCCGATTCGGGCGAATCCACCTCACTGTAGATTCGACGCACCTGCGACGCCGACAACGCCTGTGGGTCCGGCTCGCTGGCTTCCCAACCGAACTCTTCGCCAGCCTCTGAAAGTGGGTTGTACTTCGCGTACTTCCGGCGTTTGACGAACGCATACCACGCTCTTGCGACGTGCAGATACTCGAGCTTTGACCGGTCAGTCGATAGCTCCTCGTCGAACACGTCGAGGACGGAGAGACAGCGTTCGATTTCTCGCGGCTGCTGGTCAAGTTCGGACAGTGGTTCAAGCAGCGCATCAGTCCCGTGCAACTCTTGATACGTCCCAACCCACTTGGACAACCGTGTTCGGTGGGTTTCGACGGTACTCTTTGCTCGTCCACCACGGGTTTCGATGGAGGTGAGGTACGCTTCGAGCGCGTCCGCAGTAGCGTCGTGGTCAACGTTCCACTCCCACCCGTCGCTCTTATCGTCTTCGAGGCCGACGACGTCGACAAAGAATTGCTTGGGCGTGAGGTCGTGGTGCTCGCGTAACGCGTACGCAATTCCACTGTATCCGTGTTCGGTGAGCCAGTCGTAGGTTGGAATGTCTCGATCTTCGTCGAACCCATCGCGATGTCGCTTCGGTGCGATGTCCTGCCAGTAGACGTCGACGAGTTCGTCGAGGCTCATCTGGGACCATTTGTAGCGCTTTTCTCTCGACTCGCCATCTGAAGACGTCTCTTCGACCTCCAAACCCTGGGAGTCGGACTGCTGATTCACGCGTCCTCACTGGGGAGTAACCCGCTCGCTCCGTGTTGGAGTGATTCTGAGTGTTGTATTTTCATTACTCACTGACTTTCTCCAATCTAGTTAATACTTTGGCTTATGCGGGAGTGACTCAAACACAACTGCAATTAGTAAAAATGGGCTCGCCAGTGGCCCTTTTTGTACAAACCCTATGTCGCTATATTAAATCATCGGGCTGGTCGGCCGCTAACTCGGTAGTCGGCGGTCATACTATATGGTGGGTGCTTGCTATCCTCGCTTCGTAGATTCTGAACGACTATCGGTTGATACCACTTGTACGACCCTGAACACGGTCTACCTCGCTCTGAGTCACGACTGCAAGATCGCCATCGAGCGTACGTATGAGTGCCTCTGTCGCTGCACCTTGTTCGAGAGTATCTCTCAATTCTTCGCCGTAAATGCGCGCTGTGAGGTATCCGCTGACGAACGCGTCGCCGGTCCTAACTGGATTAACGTCTCTGTTTCGATGGATACCTGTTCGTAGACTAGCCTATCTCCAACGCACCGACTCCTGGTCCCCACGAGTGATCAGTATCGTCTTGAAGCCGTATTCGTCGTCCACCATATTCGCGATCTCGGCAACATCGCCGTCTCGTCCAAGAACGTGCCTTGCGTACCGGGCGGCAACGACGAGCACGTCCCCGAACGAGAACGACGATTCGAGATTCTCACGTGCTTCGTCGGGGTGCCATAACTTCGACCGATAGTTCACGTCAAAAACAGTAGTCGTATTCATTCTCTGTGCTGCCTCGAAGATTGTATAACAGTAGTCTCGTGGAGTTGGTCTGACAACACCGGTGTAATGCCACTGGTGTAGTACTAGCCAGCAACTTCGACGACGCCGATTGGGAAGTTTGTCGGGTGACGCTGTCGTCATCGCGACGTTGCGTCGGTCGTAGATGACGGAAGTGCCTCGCAGTTCCTCCCCGTGTTCGAGGAAGTACGTCCCCTGGCGATGGTCGTCAGACCAAACGACCGTTGGTTCGACACCGTGTCACCGGACGTCAGAGTTGATACGTCTACCCAGTGTTGAGTCCGGTACCTTCGAGATCCAGACCACGTTACAGCCGAGTCGACTCGCAGCGACTGCAGATTAATTCCACCGCTCTCACCGAGTCACTCCCCGCTCATTTCTCCCGTGCACACCCAGATAATTAAGAGGGGAACCGTTCTGGTAAACGTAATGTCGACAGACGTTCTCAAACGTATCACAGAGACCGGTGTCGTCGCGATTATCCGAGGGACAAACCCGGATTCAGTAATCGAGACCATCGACGCACTCAAACGGGGAGGTGTTTCCGTCGTCGAAGTGACCGCGAACACGGATGGTGTACTTCGGATGCTCCGTGACGTTAGGTCGTCGTTCACATCCAACGAAGTCGTCGTCGGTGCCGGGACTGTCCTCGATAGTGAAACCGCACGAACGACGATGCTCGCCGGCGCCGAGTTTCTCGTCACGCCATCGTTCGACGAGGGGACGATACGGGCGGCAAACCGATATGGTGTTCCGAGCATCGTCGGAATTTCGACAGCCACAGAGGCTGTTGACGCGTACGAGACTGGCGCAGACATGGTCAAAGTATTCCCAGCCTCGACGCTCGGACCACAGTTCGTCTCGGCCCTGCAAGGGCCACTCGGGTTCATTCCAATGGTCCCCACGGGAGGCATGACTCTAGACGATGTGAATGCATTCGTCGATGCCGGTGCAACCGCCATCGGCGTCGGAAGTTCAATTATTGACACTAAGGCAGTTGAAACTACCGATTACGAAATACTCACGTCAAATGCAAGGCAGTTCATCCAAGCAGTTGATGCAGCACGGGATAGCTGAATTATAGGCTCCGTTCCTACTCTGTTTTGATATGCGAGATTCTATTCTTGGTACACGGCGAAACAGTTTCTCTGATGGAAATCAAGTCATGCATCCTAATATTTTGAGAATGCCAACAGGGGCTGATGTCCTCAGATTGAAATCAGCACGTGTAGATTTCAATCCGTAAAATGACAGGTGGTACTCATACATATATTTCGACCAGATCCGTGCCTTCGTCTTCGAAGACTGACTGAGATTGGACGATTAAGTACTCAAGTTCTCGAAACCAATTTTTCCAGTAGACTATTGGTTGGGTATTCGAAATTAGAAAAACGGAGACGACCATTTCATCGAATTTTTGTACCATTGATTCATCGTCAACAATCCGGCAATTCCACGTCCCGAAAGTCGATGTACTCGGGATTGGGACTTACAGATATTTTGACCTCGTTGATCGCAATAGAATCAATATTCACGTCATCCATTCTTGGAAACATTTCTTCAACATCCCCCCTTATTGTCAGGGTTACCTCATTCTTCGAGGGGGCAGACTCGACATGTTCGGCATTGATTTCAGCATCAGTGATACTATTCAAAGATAGCTCCACATCACGAATTAATCTGGTAAGTAGCTCTTCGAATGATTGGGCCATATAGTACTCATAGGAATCGGAATGATAAAAATATTCTCAAGGAGCATGGCTCTCGGTAATTGGTCTATGTATTCTACAGTGATTGAGAAGAGAGATGGAGTACAATACAATAACCGTTTAAAGGTGCTGGGTGGACGGAAATTCGATTGGTTCACTGTTTGAATTACGCTCGTCTTGGGCGGAATCATTATTGTGGTGGGGGTAATTGTCGTGGATAGGCTACGAACAATGTAGCCTGATCCAGCGGCCGAATCGACCATTACCGGTACCTATCTGGCAAGGTATCCTGACTGTCCGCAGGTTAGAAGCATGTTTCATTCGGCCGCACTTTCCAGCCGCGTACAAACCTAATTATTAGTTACGGTCCCCCCGTTCAGAGGTGGTTGGTTATCTCTCAAGAAGCTCTATGAGATTCCCGTCTGGGTCTCGAAGGAAGACAATACAGTTCCCCGTTGGTGTGACCTGTGGTTCACTGAGTTGAGGAACATTTGAGGGCACGTTAGCGAGGAATGCATCGAGGTCCTCAACTGTTATTCCGAGATGGTTGGTTCCAGGCTGATTCAATCGGGGGTGTTCAGCGTGAGATATTGGGTCTTGGTATTCTATGAGTTCGAGACGGAACTCTCCTGCATCTAGAACGGAGAATTCAGCAGATGCGTCTGGAACCCCAACCGCGGTTCCAAACGCACCCCCCTCAAATGAGAGTTCATTGACCACTTCGAAATCTAGAATGTCACGGTAAAATTTGAGGGAATCGGTCCGGTCTGAAACTGTCAAACCCACGTGGTGTGCAAGTGGCATAGTCTGTGAAAATGCACGCAAGTGAGGGGGATAATTCTATTGCTCAAGGTTCAGCAGTGAGATCGGTTAATCACGAGCAAGGAACCATACAGATTGTTATATACAACAGATATACGAAGCTCACTTATTGATTAAAGAAACAACAGGACAGGGGGCCTCTAGCAGAACAGATTGTGCCACGCTACCGAAGAGTATTTTTCCAGTTTGTGACTTCTGCTGAGGGCTGACAACGATATACTGTGCATCGTTTTCAGAGGCATACTTCACGATTTCTGCGGCAGGATCGCCAATGAGACCGACAGCCTTTGATTCCACACTGAGGGTGCATCGGTCGATTACATCTGAAGAAACCTCTGAAGTTTTCGATCGTAATTCATCGACACTCATCGGTTTATTGTCGCTAACACTATCTTGCTCGGCCTGAACGACTTCTGATCGCTTCATGACGTGGACTACATGTACCGAGTCATCAAACGCTTCTGCCAAGTCGTTGGCTTGTTCAACGACAGCACTAGCTCGGTCAGATTTATCCACAGCTGCAATGACTACCATACCAAATGAATGTTCCAATCTGTGTTAAATTTTTTCAGTACTCGGATCAACTGTAGAGAGACACACGTGGTCAAAACACACGAATGGAAGGGTCAACAAGCTCGAAGGTGCAACTGGATAAAGTGAAAGGTCAATTCTTTGTTCTAATTTTCAGCCAATCGCTAAATTTGATTGGGGCGTTGATGAATCTGTGTGTCGGTAGTCGTTCAGCTTGCCGTACTTGGCACCACCGACAGTCAGTACAGGATTGAACACTGTTTGGATGAAAGATTTTATCCCATCAGTACCAGAATTGCCGGCTAATGGCGTCCATTACTGGAGTATTCATCTCGTCAATCCTCCCAGTCATTTTGATCATTCTTCTGGGATTCGGACTGAGCCAAGTACAAGAAATTCAAGCAGAATCGCTTAACACCTTGACGCTATACCTTCTGACTCCAGCGCTCATATTCCACAGTATTTCACTTACAGAACTCAGAACAACTGCTCTCCTCAAAATCACAATCGGAGTTATCGCATTTCTCTTCATAATATTCATCGTCAGTGTGATTTTTGGGTGGGGTACCGGAAAACACGAGGCCCATCTCAGTGTCTTCATATTAATTGCCGTGTTCGGAAATACCGGAGGTCTAGGGATTCCCCTGGCTGATTTTGCATTCGGTCCTGTCGGTCGCCAGACTGCAGTCCTGTTCGCTGCGGTACACGGTGCATTAGTTTTTACCGTCGGACTCTTCATTGCTTCTCACTCTGGAGGCGGGTCAACTCAAAGTAGTCTCAGGCGTGTCTTCAGCTATCCCCTTATTTACGCAGTGGTCATCTCCGTGAGCATCCGAGTCTTGGGCTTGGTTCCACCAGCAAACTCCGTCATTATGCAAACTATCGGGTTATTAGGCAACTCTGCAATTCCTGTGATGCTCATAATTCTCGGGATTCAACTGGCTCAAACAGAGTATAAGGAAGCGTTGTCGATGACAGGTACACCAATCCTCTTTCGGTTCGGTGTCTCTCCGGTGATAGGAATCATAGTTGCGTTTATGTTAGGATTTCAAAATTCTACAGTAGCTCAAGTATTCGTACTGCTGACTGCGATGCCGGTCGCAGTTGGACCAATTATTTTCGTTGTCGAGTTTGCTCAGAATACGAGGATAAATGGGGTTTCATTGCCAGAGTTCGTCTCTGCAAGTATCTTCATCACAACACTCCTGTCGATTCCAGTCGTCACAGCAATAGTTGTGCTGTTAAAGTCTGTCCAGATCATGTAACCGCTTCTTCACCTTGGAGTTGTCCAAAACGACTGGGCTACCGGTGAGTTGCAGTATTCGATCTACTCAGCTTAAATTCAAATGCGACTGAGCTAGCAAAACCTTTCCAGTAAGAGAACATGCAATGTTACTTGTACTATTTTCATCCGAATTTCTTGTTTTTGTACCTGGACACCAGCTTTGTCGCTTGGACCTTCTGTTATCTTTGTATTGACCTATATTTGTATTGACTTCGCTGAGCTAAAAATCGAGTTGTAAGATGATAGAGCCGCTCAGCCAGATTACCGTCCGCGAACGCATCGTTACTGTACAGAATCTTCTGGGCCAACGACCTCAATATTTTCATAGAGTTTGTCGTACCCCTTGAAGTTGTAGAGGTATTCTCCCTCTTCTACTAACTCGCGGGTGTTCTTTTCAGCGGTCAACTTTTCTTTTGCGGCCTCTAGGACGCGTTCTGCATCTTCTCGCGGTACGACTGTGACTCCATCATCATCGCCGACTAAAATGTCGCCGGGATCAACAGCTACCTCACCGCACGTTACAGTGACATTGATAGACCCAGGGTTCTGTTTCAGTGGTCCTTGTGGATGGACTCCCCGGGCATACACTGGAAATTGCATCTCCGAAATGTCAGTCCGGTCGCGAATAGCACCGTCAATAACGATGCCTGCAAGGTTGTTTGCCTTACAAGAGGCACACATTAGTTCACCGAGATGTGCGGTTTCGACGTAGCCATTTGCGTCAATTACGAGTACATCACCGGGTTCAGCAAGTGTAATAGCTTTATGGATGATGAGATTGTCTCCAGGCTCGGCTTTCACAGTCACCGCTGAACCCGCGAATTCAGCTCCCTCGTAGACAGGTTTGATCCCCGAATCCATAGCAAAACGAACGTTGCCAGTGACATCTGATGCGATAGAACTCGGTACTTTTTCGAATGCCGTAACTACCTCACGGTCCGGTCGCTCTATATCTGGCTTTACAGTGTGCATACAAACAGACCATCTTTTGACTACCTTAATCTAACGGTATCAACTATCATTCTATCAACAACCGACTGTGAATTTCAAACTATCGATAATGTGGGTCGATTACAGTTTGGTAGCTACCTCTGAGAAGTGTTCGTACGATTCCTTCCGAGAACGACAGACCTTTACAGAATAGTGTAGCATGGTATTCCATGCGTGGTCTAGCTAAAGTCGCCCGCCAGGAGGGCTCTCTAGAACTCATCGAACGGCCAACACCAACGCCGGGGCCCGACGACGTACTCGTAGAGGTCAAATACGCGGGCTTATGCGGCAGTGACGTCGGCATTTACGAATTCAAAAGTGCCTTCGAACGGATGAATCCACCGACGGTAATTGGTCATGAGTATGCCGGACGTGTCAGAAAGGTTGGTTCGAACGTTACGACTTTTTCACCGGGCGACGCGGTCGTGGAACGACCGATACGGCCATGCGGCGACTGTTATCAGTGTAGGGTTGGTGAACCAAACATCTGCCAGCAACCTGAACTAACTGGAATAGACCACGATGGTGCCTACGAACCATATATCTGTGTCCCTGCAGATGTCCTTCATCCCGTCCCGGCAACCATGGATCTTAGACATGCAGCGATTATCGAGCCAACAGCAATTACGACCCGTGCGGTAATCACGAACTCGCGTGTCTCACCTGGTGACCGTGTTCTCGTCGAAGGCCCAGGGCCGATGGGCCTCTTGAGTGCCCAAGTCGCTGCCGCACAGGGGGGCGACGTTGTCGTCTCCGGTGTCGGACGCGATACAAAATATCGACTTCCACTCGCCCGAGAGTTAGGATTCGAAACCATAGACATTTCGAGTCAGGATATTGCCGAATGTCGAGATGAATTCACTGATACCATAGGTTTCGACGTCGTTTTCGACACGACAGGACATCCATCTGGTCTCAAGACCGCCGTCCAATCAGTGCGTAAAGGAGGCCAAGTCGTCCTGATCGGTCAGACTGGGGAGACGAAGATGTCGTACGTTCCTCTCGTTCGGTCGGAAATCGATATACAATGTTCCTACAGTGCGACGTACGAAGACTTCGAACGCGCACTCAGAATGCTGAATTCTGGTGCCATCGATGCAGATGCCATTATCGACGAGAGATTCTCCTTACTCGATGCCGAGAAGGCAATAAGGTCGTTCCAGTCGGGCGAAACCGTCAAGCCGGTGTTCGACGTCACGGAAATCGAAGATTGATTGGGGATTGAGTTAGCGTCTGCGGGCACTTACACGAATCTGACCGTACTTGGTTAGAACGAGAACATCGGCTTACAGGTTTTTCCAGCTCGGAAGTCATTGAATGCCGTGGATGGGTTGTCCGCCGAATATCGAGTGTCAATGATTTTTTCTGCGTCGATGTTGCCCATTTCCAACGTCCTCAGTGACTGTTTGAAATTCATTTTCGTTGCGCCATATGCAGCATTTATATCGAGTTCCGCACGGACGATCGGTGAGAAGAACAATTCGCTCGCTTCACCGGGAAGTCCGATGATCACGATTTCGCCTCCCTTTCTAACGAGGTCGACCGAATTTTCGATTCCAACCTTGTGACCAGTCGTATCGAAGACCGTGTCTACTCCAATACCGTCTGTATATGAATCGACAAACTCTGGTAGGGTGCCTTCTTGAGCGATTATCGTGTCGATTCCGAGTTGCTCGACTAGCGGGAGCCGATACTTGGTATCTTTCTCAATTCCAGAGAGTACGACATCGACCCCCATCGAGTCAAGGACGGCTGCCGTCAGCACACCAATTGGTCCCGGTCCTTGAACAATGGCCGTGTCCCCCGGTGTGACTGTTGAGCGATCGTATACCGACCGTGCTGCAATACTTAGAGGTTCGGTTAGTGCTGCATGTTTCGTCGGAATACTGTTGGGGATTTTGATGAGATGCTCCTCGTGAACACTCGTGAACTCTGTGAAGGCACCGTCGGTATGCATTCCGGTGATGGTGGTGTTCTGACACACGTTCATCTCTCCGATTTCACACTGATGACACTCTCCACACGGATGAATTGGGGCTTCTACGACAGCATCGCCGGGTTGGAACCGTGTGACTTCCTCTCCTGTTTCGACAACGTGACCGGTGTATTCGTGCCCCATGATGCGGGGAACCTGAATCCATTCGAAGCCGTCCATCAGTAGAAAGGCATGGACGTCGCTTCCACAGACTCCCGCGTACTTGACGTCGACTAAAACGTCGTTGGGGCCGATCTCGGGTCGCTCGATGTCACGAACTTCGACAGATTTTGTTCCGGTCTGAACGATTGCTCTCATGTTATAGAGGTCAACCCATTCACTCCGCCGTATTCGTGGGTTTTGGGGGACTGTCCCACTCTGATGCGTCATCTTTCGGCTCGTAGCCAAGGACTGCCTTCGCGTGTTCGGTACCGAACCAACGAGCGGCGTTATCACTAACTGCGTAGAACACGTCAAAAATGACGGAGTCGTCTTCGAGGCAGCATTCAAGCAGATGAGCGAAATCACGCTGTGAGGTCCACGTTGCCTTCATGCGCTTTACCATCCTCTCGTAATCTTCACTGCCACGTTCCCAAGATCCGGTCTGCGATTGGTCCCAGACCTCACCTTCTTCGACTTTGTGCTCTTCGCCCCGTTCGACACCCCGTTCTGCATCACCATACGGATGATCGTAGCGTTCAGTACGGACACTAGAGATCCGGAGTGCGTAGACTTGGTTCGGCGCACCTTCTCTTCGGGCGTGGTTACGGCAGATATGCTCTCCGAACATCTTTGAAGCACCATAGTACCCATCGGGCTTTGGTAGCGTTTCGTGGGTAAGTCGGAGGGGATCGAACTTGCTCGGGTAGTCCTCTTCGTAAAGTTCCGGTGCGTGGTCCTCTTCGTAGAGACCCATGACTCTCTGAGAGGACGCAAAAATAAGCGTCTCTACCTCGGCGTCATTCATCGCTTTGAGCACGTTGTACGTCCCGATTATGTTCGGTTCGATAACATCCCGAAAGTCCGCGCCTGCATCTGACTGAGCAGCGAGGTGGATTACAGCGTCTTGGTTATCGAAAGCCGGTCGCATAGCATCGTAATCTGCGACGTCGGCAACGTGAGTTTCGTACTCTGGGTGGTCCTCTAAATTCAAAAAAGTGAACTCATACTTATCTTCGTCGTAGAGATGGTTCAGAATTGCTTCCCCTGCTTCACCGAACGGTCCAGTGACTAGCACACGTAGCTTACTCATCGTCGTCAAAACCGATACGCTACTCATATTTATATTTACTCACACTCTCAACTCGATTGACCGGTGCGTCCGATTGTTCCGATTGAATTGAATATCTTTGGCCGTCAGGGGTGTTTTTCAGGAAGTCCCTCCTTACGACGGTGGTAATTCACGAAATCGAGCACTGCGTCCTCCACACTCCACTCTTGAGTCAACCCGAGTTCGTCGTACCACCGGCCACAATCGAGTTTCGGGTTCGCCAAATCGTCTCCCCACTGGTCTAGCTCTTCCACTGTTGGGTAGTCGATGGTAATCTCTGGAGAGAGCGACTGAAGCGTCTCAACAATCCGGTTGAACTTGTACGACTCTTTGTTTCCCTGATTATACACCGTGTGATTGAACGAGTTCATGTCCACGACGTTCACGAACCACCGACCGAGGTCTTTCCCATACGAGAGGTTTATTCCGTCCCACTGGATCCAGTACGGTGGAACCTTCACGTTTTGCCCAAGGCCTGCTTTCCGGATAAATTCGTTTAGGCTTCCAGTCGCACCCACCTTTCGGCCACGGCCCCAGACACCACCGATTCGAATACCCACGAAATTCGGGTCGTATTTTTGATTGTATGTTCGCCCCAATACCTCGCTCGTGTACTTAGTTGCTGCATAGGGATTCCGAATCTTGACGGGGTCATTTTCGTTGACGAAGGGGTCGTCCATCCAGTAGTAGTCGTCTACTGTACCGTACACCGAAGCGGAACTCGCAAATAGACAGGTTGTGGCCCCATGGTCGCGTACTGCGTCGAAGACGTTGGCGGTCCCTAGGCAATTGACGCCGATTGCTTCCGCAGGATTCTCCCACGATTTGTGGGCCACGTAGGCCGCGAGATGAATCACTCTGTCAGGTTCATACTGTTCGAACGTATCGTTTAGTTGGTCCGTGTCAGTGACGTCCCCCCGAATTAATGTGACATCGTCATGGATGCCCTTGATTGTATTCTCATTTGGATATAGGTCATAGACAATAATCTGTTCTTGGTTGTACCCACGTTCGACCAATTCTTGAACTACGTAGTTTCCAGCTAATCCCGTTCCCCCTGTAATGAGATAGGTATCCATAGTTGCGATAGGTTGAATGTAATCTTGTACAATAAATAATTTTGCTTGAGCCGATTCAGTGCACGAAAGACGGACAAAGAATATTCCAAATCTAAACCCACACAGATTGACAGGTAATCTTAGGGGGATTCAATCTCTCACGTTGGCGACGAGCTACGATCTGCACCGAAGTAGAATAGCTTCCTCAGCCAGAGAATCCAATTTCAACAGTGTTGAAACAGGGCAGATAGAAACATTACAAATGTACGAATGTAATTTAATGTAAAGATAGGATTGTGAGGACAATTGAAATTAATAATAGTGGTGCTTTCAGTAAGGAGATCTATTGTCGCTAAGCCATTGAAACGCTTGAAAATACTAATTTGGAGATATAACGGTCAGGGGACAACCACTGTTTCAGTAATATCGAAGGCTAAACTCGTTCTATTACAGATGTAGTATTGTAACACAGCGTATCCTGGATGGCCATAACCCGAGTTCTATAACGGTTTCACATGTGCATCTTAGTCCCTATACAAGGGCCATCGTCCAATTTGCGCAATTCGCGCTGGTTTCCTCGATACCATAATGAAAACGCTACTAGTTTCAATATAGTCGAAATTGAAAACACGGCTATGGGTACGTGCGGAAACGGATGAGAAGAGCATCAATAAATCAACAATGTTGTTCGGGTGATCGGCCGTAGGAAGAGATGCTCCCCGAAAAACACGGAAAGTCTCAGTTATAGCAAATATGGGATTTAAGGACGCTTATCTCTGGCTTAGTTTCAGCTCGATGATGTTCCGCTTATTGAAGAGAGATGGTGCCAACTTTTCTTTGATTCGGTCTTCACCCATCCTGCTCAGTGGACCACTAATGCTGATTGAACCGACTACAGACTCGTTGTTAGGGACAATAGGTACAGCTACTGCCCTGACACCGGGGAAATGTTCCCCGTTGTTCATCGCGTATTTGCGTTCCCTGATCTGCTCGAGTTCCTGCTTGAGCTCTTCTCGTGATTTTATCGTCGAAGCGGTGGATTGGGGGAGTCCGCGCAGGTCGATGATTCGGTCCACTTCGTCTTCCGGAAGTTGTGCGAGAATTGATTTTCCGGTCGCCGTTTGATGGAGGTGTAAGTAACACCCGAGTGGAGCATTGTCGTCGATCGAATCCCGATGCTCAGACTTGTAGAGCTGTACCATATACCCGTTTTCTATGGTTCCCACGTTCGCGTTTTCCCCATATTCTTGCTGCAAGTCGTCCACCTCGCCCTTAGCGGCCTGAAACAGAGACATCCGATCCCGCAACTCACCACCAGTTTCGAGGAACCGGAGACTGCAGTGGTACTCTTTGTCCTCTTTTATCACATATCCACTCTCGACGAGTGTTGACAGATAGATGTGGGCCGTACTAATGGGCAAATCGAGGGCCGTCGATATCTCCGAGAGTGTGGCGTTGCTTTCGGTTCTGAGGTAGTCAACGATCTCGAATGCACGCTTGACACTCTTCAATTGGCGCCCGTCTATTTCGCTCGTGTTGGTCTCGTCCATTAGATAAACATCGATGTCCTATTCAATAAGTATGTTGAATAATTCAACAGTGTTGAAACGATACTCTCAACTAAGAACCGAGAGCCCTCTGTTTACTGTTGTACGTCGCCAAAATGAGAGAGTTGAGGCCTAGTCCGTTCGAGGATCCCACTCGTTCCATTCCCGCTCTACGAGGTAGTCGTCAAGTTTCTGTTTCGGATTATCGAAGACGTGGGAGCCGTGGAATACGAGGAGCGTATCAAAGTCGTACTCGAGTAGTTTGTAGAGGTTTAGCTCCGCTGCTCGGTGGTCGTCATTGAACAACGCTGGCGGTGGAAGGAGGTATCCATCCGGGAGCCCGCCACGGTCAGATCCATCCAGAGTGTCACCCGAAATCAAGATACCGCGGTCCTCAAGTAACAACGCGGAGGTCGCTTCAGTGTGTCCCGGTACCTGAATTACTCGGATGTTTCCCTCCAGCAAATCATCATCTTCGTATGCGACATCTGGACCGACCTCGAAACTTTCCTCTTCGAGATGCGTGTAGAGCTTCGACTCGTCAGCAGGCATGACTAGTTCAGGCGAGAACGCATCGACTACGTGTTTAAGACCACCGTGGTGACCGTGGTCTCCGTGCGTAATAATAACCCGATCGATCGATCCATATTCGTTTTTAAGGATCTCGACTAGCTCCTTCCCATTTTCATCGAACGCCGTGTCAATTAGTGTCGTCTTCCCTTCGGGAACGTTTTTCAGAACCAACACACGCACGTGCTCGAACTGTACCTGGTCGATACCCTCGGTTACTTCGCTCAGACTCATATGCGAATGTTCGTTTACCGAATTAATTTGTAAAGTTGTCGGTAGACCCATTTACAGTCGGGTTTGCGACCGTCGCCAGTCCCCCAATTAGTGTACTTGAACGCATGATAGTCATTATCAATCAAAATGTTTAATAGTGATTGGCACACCGGACAAGTCATGGCTCAACAAGAGCAGCCTGCAACTCGAAGAAGCATCTTGAAGCGGAGTGGTGTCGCACTCAGTGTCGGGACCGTCGGCCTGGCCGGGTGTACCGGCAGCAACAGTGGAGGTGGCAACGACACGACTGATGGAGACAGTAGTGGCGGTAACGACGACACTCAAACTGATTCTGGCGGATCCGGTGGCGAGGAAGTCACTATCGACTTGGCTACAACTCAACCGCCAGAGAATATCATGGTGAAGGCGATCTCGGAGCACTTCATCGATGAAATCGAATCGAAGACTGATGGCCGCATCTCTGTTAACCTCCAAGCTGCCACGCTGGGTGGGTCGGAAGACAACATGAGTGCGCTGGAGTCCGGAACTGTAGACATCGTCAGTGAAAGCCCACCGACGATGGCACAGCGGTTCGCTCCGGAGTACTCCTTCGCGGGCGACCCGTTCGTCATCGCGAACATGGACCACTATAAGGCAGTCCAAGAAGAGTACCTGATGCCCGAAGACGGGCTGAACGGTATTCTTATGGAAAACGGTCTCCGACTTGGAGATTCCTTCCGCTGGGGGAACCGCGGCTTCACGAGTAACTTCCCGGTCAAGACCCCAGAGGACGTTCAAGACGTGAAGCTTCGACTACCACAGTTCGAGACGTGGACGAGTGTCTGGGGCGAAATTGGCGCCCAGCCCACACCGGTCCCGTTCGACGAATTATACTCGGCGCTTCAGACTGGTGTCGCTGATGCCTCTGAAGGACCGATTGCTCAGTTCATGTCGACGAGCCTTTATGAGGTTCAATCCCACTTCTCGGTCACGAACCACCTCCTTGGCGTGAATCACTTCATCCTCAACGACGACTTCTACCAAGGGCTGAGCGGGGAAGATCAGGACTTGGTCATGTCGACTATCGAAGAGGCCACAGGTAATATCACGCAGACGATCAGGGACAACGAGCAGGAACTCTACGACCAGGCAAGAGACGAGGGTGCCACTATCATCCAACGAGATGAAATCGATCGTCAGGCGTTCGTCGATGCAGGAATGCCAGCTCTTGAGGAACTCTCCGAGTCAAAGTGGGCAGCTGATATCAATAACGTACTGGACCTAGCCTAAGTGCTATGGTTACACCAACGTCAACGAACAAATAAAACTCCCAAAAGCAAATCACGTGCCATCATGTTAGCCCTGCAAGTGGGCTACTGATTGCGTTCTTTTACGCTTCACTCGGTGGAGTGACAGTAGTCGTTTGCTGTTCAGTCCAGGTGAACAGAGTGGACTTCTCCCGAAGTGACTGGCAGGTCGATAGTGATTACGGCAACTACATGACCCGTAAGACAATGTGAAAAGTAGTTTTCCACTTGAAACCAAATTAAGGGATTACTCTATCGTGTACTGCTTCCCTGCACGAATCGGGAAGGTTTCCGTCTGAACAGAGGGAGTTTCGGCGATTGTGTCACGAAGTTTCTCTATGTACCGATTAGGGTTTTCGACCGTGGGAAACCCATGGCCGATAAGGAATTTGTATTCGTCCGTGTCGGTCTCGTCATATGCTTTGGGAACCGGATAATCTCCTTCGTGGCGGTAATGACCCGGGATAAGGTAATCGGGTTGCAGGAGGTCGAGAAAGAGCATATCGGTTTTTATTTGATATTCGAGTGGATCATCATGCCTACTCAGGGGTTTTCCGAGTGGGTACAGAACCATATCAACCTCGTCGGCAAATTCGAGCATTTCAGGGTAGGGTGTACGGATGTCCCCGAGGGCTAGAATTGTGAAATCGTTCCGGGTGTCCTCGATGAGATATGCTAGGTTTGCCACGGGACCAATAATTTCGTGTGGTGCAGAGATGTTCGGTTCTTCACCAGGTGCTTCGACCGCCGTTATACGGACGGGGCCGAACTCAATTTCGGATGGTACCTGAGTGGGTCCTGTTGACTCTTGCCACTTGGGCTTGTCATTTCGCTCCCCACCGATCATTGTCTTCTGGTAGTACTTCGGGAACAGAACGGTGGGGTCGAATTCATCCAGTAGTGGCAACTCCGGCGAAGCAAACCAGTGCTCCGAGTCAAACAGACAGGGCCGTGAAACGATTAATTCCTCCAGACCGTCATCGAGCAAGGTGCGAAGCGTCGGTGCGTGGCAGTGGTCATTGTGTTCGTGGGTGACAAGTGCGTAATCGACGCCCGAAGTTGGGTTTAGATATGGATCAACTGCGATTGTGATCCCGTCGATATCGATCTCCCACGTTCCTGCACCCCACCACGTGAGATGAATGGGTTCGGACAGCGTAGGGTTGAGTTGTACTGGATTCGATGCGAACATTGGGTCGTACGCAATTTCCACCACCAACGTAATATAGCATGTGGGTGGCCCCACAAGTGAAAATCCATAGATAGTGACCTTCGACGGTGCATCTCGCAGAAGAGAGGCAATTTAGCACCCAGAGGAAAACGTGTATAATAGTTCGCTCAAAAGACGGGTTATGGACCGGACAGCACCTGATACACTCAATGCCGAGGCTATCCGTGAGGACTTCCCTATCCTTGACCGCAAAATAGGTGGCAGCGAGTTAGTTTACTTAGACAACGGCGCGACGAGCCAAACGCCACAACAGGTCATCGAAGCCATTGTTGACTACTACACACAGTACAACGCCAACATCCACCGGGGCCTTCACACACTTAGCCAGGAGGCGTCTATCGCGTATGAGGAAGCCCACGACACAGTGGCTGATTTCATTGGTGCAGACGGTAGGGAAGAGATAGTCTTCACCAAAAACACGACTGAGGCCCAGAATCTCGTGGCGTACTCGTGGGGCATGAACGAGTTAGGTCCTGGCGATGAAATTGTCCTTACGCAGATGGAACATCACGCTTCTCTCGTCACTTGGCAGCAGATGTGTAAACGTACTGGCGCCGAGGTGAAATATATCCCAATCACAAATGAAGGATATCTCGATATGGAAGCGGCCGAGAGCCTTGTCACCGACGACACGAAACTCGTCAGCGTTTCCCACGTCTCGAATACCCTCGGAACGATAAACCCCGTGGACGAACTCGCGGCAATTGCTCACGACCACGGTGCTTATCTCTTCGTCGACGGCGCACAGTCGGTTCCAACGCGTCCTGTCGACGTGGGCGCTTTAGACGCCGATTTCCTCGCATTTTCAGGACACAAAATGTGCGGGCCTACAGGTAGCGGAGCTCTCTATGGCAAGAAGGAGATCCTTGAGGAGATCGAACCTGCCTTCTATGGGGGCGGTATGATCAGGAAAGTCGAGTACGAAGATTCTACCTGGCACGACCTCCCCTGGAAGTTCGAGGCGGGGACACCCGGAATCTGTGAAGGGATTGCGCTTGCTGCAGCATGCGAGTATCTTTCGGATATTGGCATGGAGCGAGTTCAATCGCACGAGGAATCGCTAGCCGAGTACGCTTACGACCAGCTCGCCAGATGCGATGATGTCGAGATATTCGGGCCGCCAGGAAACGACCGTACTGGTCTCGTGTCGTTCGACGTAGAGGGCATCCATCCCCACGACCTCTCGTCGATCGTCAATGAGCATGGCGTGGCGATCCGTGCAGGCGATCACTGTACACAACCACTTCATGGGACGCTCGGTGTCCCAGCGTCTGCCCGGGCTTCGTTCTATATCTACAATACTCATGAGGAAATCGACGTACTCGTCGACGTGCTTCATGAAGCGAGGGAAATCTTTCACTGAGCGGGTTAGTTGCCAAAAGTATCCCGTAAGTCACACCCCACGTCCTCTATTGCATCCCGCGCGGGCGAGAGTTTTCTTGGCCCGTTGAGCCGACTCATAAACCCGTGAATCATCTGTTCGTAGTTTCGATATCGAACAGCCACACCAGCCCTGCGAAGACGCTCAGCATACCGCCGTCCCTCATCTCGAAGCGGATCGAACCCTGCTGTTAGAACAGTTGCCCGGGGAAGCTTGGAAAAGTCACACGCCCTGAGAGGGGATGCATACGGATTGTTACCACAGAGAGGATGTGGAAGGTAGTGTCTCCAGAACCATCGCATGTCAGAATCGGAGAGCAGGTATCCCTCTCCGTTTTCCGCATACGACTTTGTTTCGAAGGAGAAGTCAGTGGCAGGACACATGAGGACCTGATAGTCGATATCGGGGTATCCCTCGTCTCTTGCCACCTGTGTGACCACAGCAGCCAGATTCCCGCCGGCACTGACGCCAGCAACGGCGAGCCGGTTAGGATCGGCCCCGATGGACTCGCCGTTTTCTGTAGCCCAAACGACCGCCTCGTAGCAATCTTCGATGGCTGCTGGGAACGGATTCTCCGGAGCCAACCTGTACTCAACTGAGACTACGATGGCGTCCGCGGTGTTGGTCAGTACTCGACAAAGCGCGTCGTGAGTATCGATGTTACCTAGTACCCAACCACCTCCATGATAGAATACTACCACGGGGTGTGGTCCCTCACTCATCGGTTTGTAAATCCGAATCGGGATCTCGCGTTCGGCTACCTCAATTTCTCTGTCACGAACGGCTTCGACCCGTTCGACGTCAGAATTGCCCGTCAGTGAACTCTCTTGCTGCTGTCTAGCCTCTTCGACAGAGAGTGCGTCTAAGGGCTGGGAATTTTCCTCGAGATGATGAATCAACTCTCGAACCTCTCGTGACGGGTGCCGGTCGCGAGTCATAGATGTACCTCACAACTGATGCAAGCGGTTCGCCATCTCGCCTGGCCCTGTCTATCGTAGCCGGTTTGGTTCTGGTTTACGATGTGACCCGTACTCATAGTGTGTCGGGACCGGCTAGATGCATCTGTTCATGGCTGTGCGAATATATCTCGATCAGATTTCCGTAGGGGTCTTTACAGTACGTTAGCAGGTGGTCTTCGTCTTCCTCATGCAACCGCCATATGTTCGAGTAATGTTCTCCTCCGCTCTCGTCGATTCTTTCGGCAAGTTCCTCGACGTTTGGATCGACGACGCAAACGTGAAAGAATCCGGGTTGCTTGATATCGGTAGTATTCGACCCCTCGGTGCCAGAAAATTCGAAGAACTCGATCCCGATCTTGTTTCCCGTAATCAGATGGGCGACCCTCATCTCAGAAAATTCACCGAGGACATCAAGAGCCCGTTTGCCTCCGTAGCCGTCTCTTTCGGTCGCAGTACGAGGTCCTTTGAGAAGTGACCATCCGAAGACGTCCTGATACCAGTCGATCGCTTCCTCAATATCGGAGACTGTGATACCGATATGAGTTAGACTATGTGGATATGGCTTTTCGATCATGATTATTCGAGGCACAGATCCAACAAATACTTTGGGGGCTATTCTATTGCAGATGAAGAGTTGTTTGAGGAAACAACAGGATTAGACCACATCTTCCATACAGGGTGTCGCCTTCATTCAGAATGTTGCCCACGCGAGAATCTACTACCCCTGAGATCGAGCGAGTTAGAGGGTCTAACCGAATGTTCCGAGAGCAAAGATTTAATAATGGATGATTGAGTGTGGTTATTTATGGCTCAGGATTGGTTTGATAAGCTCTCAATAGCAGTAGGGGTATCACTGCTAGGAATAATCCTACTCGTCGGAATAATACAGATCCTCAACCGGTACGTCGGAATCCCAATTAACCTAAATTGGACGTTTGAGGTGGCGAGGACGTTCCTTGCTTTCTTGACACTCGCTGGGTTACCGTACTTGTTTAAACACGACTCAGACATTTCGTTTCTCCCAGTTCTTCAACGAATCACGACACGTACAGATTCGTTTCTTTTACTAAGAAATGTGATCTTGTTAGCGTTCTCAGTTATCATGGTGTGGTCGTCCTACCTCGCAAATAATGTCACAGGAGACGTGGGTCTCCCCATGATTGGCTGGTTCAAAGTTGGTTGGGGCTTTATGTTCCTCGGACTGAGTTTCGCACTCCTCTTTGTGTACGTGTTGATCGACACGCGTGACAGACTTAAAGTAATCAAAGGAGAAGCAAATGTCTGAACTGTTACTAGCGGCATTTATCGGGTTGCTGATGCTGTTTTACGCGATTGGCATCCCTGCTGCCTACTCACTAGGTGTGACGGTCATAGTGATTATGCTCTTGCCCATCGGGCCACCGTTGAACCTTACTGTACTCACACAACGTGTCTGGGCAGGAATGACCTCTTGGGTTATCCTGGCAGTTCCATTTTTCCTATTAGCAGGGAGAATAATGAACGAAACAGGAATCACAGACGACATGTTCGACTTTGCTACAGAACTCGTCGGCCCACTACGTGGCGGGCTTGCGCAAGTGAATGTCGTCGTCAGTCTGATCTTCTCCGGAATGAGCGGATCCGCAGTAGCCGATGCCGCTGGTATTGGTACCGTCGAGTACGAGGCAATGACATCGAACGACTATGATGGCAAGTCTGCGATTGGTATCACTGGTGCATCCGCGATTATCGGCCCGATCATTCCGCCAAGTATCCCAATTATCATCTACGCTGTGCTAGCCCAGGAATCAATTGGCACTCTCTTTATTGCTGGTGTCGTCCCTGGGCTTCTCCTTGCCCTCAGCATGATGGTGACCATCTTTTATTTAGCCTGGAAGCACGAGTGGCCTGGAGGGAAATCGTTCCGTGCCTCGAGGCTGTTCGAGACCTTCGTAAAATCAATTCCTGGACTTCTTGCTCCAGGTATCATTATTGGTGGTATCCTTGGTGGATTCTTCACTGCTACCGAAGCAGCCCTCGTAGCAGTTGTCTATGCGCTTTTACTCGGGTTCTTGTTCTACAAATCTATTACCTTGACTGACCTCTATCACGTCGGAAAGGATACCTTCGAGGATACAGCTAGTATCGTCGTCATTTTCGGATTTGCGAATCTATATGCCTATTGGCTTACGCTTGCTGGAATACCAGCACTAATTGGGGACGCTATTGTTGGATTCTCTCCGAGTCCGGTAATTACAATGCTGGCCTTGTCTCTGATCCTCCTCGTTCTAGGGACGTTCATGGAGGGAACTGCGGTCCTCCTGATTATGGTCCCGATGTTAGCACCACTGTACCCCGAATTAGGAATTGACCCGATTCACTTCGGAATTGTAATGGTACTGACGCTCATGTATGGCCTCATTACTCCGCCATTCGGTCTAATCCTGTTCGTACTCGAACGGATTACTGATGAATCTCTAGACGAAGTCATGCGTGCCATGATTCCGTACTATCTTCCGCTGGCAATTGTACTTCTCTTGGTCATCGTAGTCCCTGGTATCGCCTTAGCGCTTCCCAGAGCTGTCGGTCTACTCTGAGGGTCGCGTTCTGGAACTATTCCCCTTGAATCAATCGGGTTACAGTGGACGTGTTTTTGATGGTGATACCTTCTATCGACACAAATTGACAAATCGAGAGAAGCAGGTGACTCTGAAGCCAGTGAAGGGGGTTCTAAAGTTTTAGAGACAATGAGTGGAGTTACTGCCTTTCGAGTCGGTTTACGTCGGTAAGGATCGTTGACGCTACTTCCGTGCTTGTCGCTGCAGAACTTGTGACATTCACCTGACCGGCGTCCTGAATGTCTAGCTCAACTACCGTCTGTGGGCCAGTTACTGCGAGTGGACTATTTTGAGGAACTGTACGAGGAGCGACTCGAAGTTGTCCATCGCGGACTTCGCCTAGTAAGCGAACCGTCTTTCCGTCTTCTCGAGCCAAATTGAGGGCACTCCCGGGGATTTCGGTAATGCCCTCAATACTAACATCGTCGACTGTGAACTCCGTATCTGACTCAGCAAGAACATTTGCTAGAATACTACAGGTGAGTGCAGTATCGGTCCCCTCGACATCAAATGTGGGGTCAACCTCAGCAATTCCGAGGTCCTGCGCTTCAGCGAGTACATGTTCGTATCCCAATCCTTCAGCAGTCATGCGAGAAAGAATGAAATTGGCTAGCCCGTTAAACACACCTTTTATACTAATCACACGATCCGGACCGACGTCGTGAATCGTCGAGAGAACGGGTATCGGTCCACCGATAGTTGCCTCGAACAGGACTTCACCAGCACTGTTCTCCTCAAGTTCTCGGACATCACGATAGCGTTGTGCCATTGGACTTTTATTTCCAAGGACTACGTGGCGGTCGCGTCGGAGAGCCGTCGCAATATGATTGAAAGCAGGCTCGGCATCACCGAGTGTAGATGGAGTCACCTCGACGAGGCAGTCATATTCTGCCTCAAGAGCAGATTCTGATTCTTCATTACCTATTGTCCCAGATTCTCTCTTATCTTCGAGTACAGCGTGGACGTCCACTCCAGATGCATCGGTTACGGCGCTGGTAGAATCTGATATTGCAGTGACTGTATGACCATAGGAATCTGCGAGTTCAGCGACACGCGAACCAACTGTACCGGCTCCAATAATTGAAAGCTTCATTTGTTGCCACCCCCAATGTTGTGTGGCTCGATAACCCGAAGATCTTTCTCATCCGCAATTTGACGGACGACCTGCATCGTTTTATCGACTTCACCCATTGCTGTCGCCACCCTAAGCCGTGCACTCGAAATATCGTGAGTGCCCTGAGGTGCTGAGAGTGAAAGCTCAGTAATCGAGGTATTTGTCTCTTCACGGATTCGTTTCAAAGTGTCTGAAAGGCCTGTATCAACAAGATGTCCGTAAAGTATCATTGTGAGAGATTCACTATACCGCTCGGCGCCAGCTTGTACGACATTGATACCTTCAGCACGGAGACCAGCTACAATCTCTTTGAATCTTTCCGGAGTGGCCTCGACATCAACTTCTACTGGTATGTGTCCACGGGGGGTTATATTTCCCCTTTCGTGAAATATTGAGAGGAGGTTACCTCCATTGTCAGCAATTGGTTGAAGTGCTCTGAACAGTTCACCCGGCTCGTCGACAAGTTCCAATCGAATTGTGTGTGTGTGCGTTTCCATGCTCATTTCATTCATTGCGTGATGATTTCAGCCCACAGTTTGTGTAGGCATTGGTTGTGCCACAATCTGCCGTTTAATACTATATAAGTCATATCCAACGGGAACGATTGCCATCTAAATTCACAGACATCCCTGCTTATGTCGAGTTATAATTGGATGTATTGAATTTAGAAACGGACATCCCTATTTCCTTTTTGTCCAATAAAAACCTTTTAAAAAAACTTTACGCAAACATATTGGGATAAATATCCAACAACAAAGACCAATCGTCACTATTTCCATATTTCATACACTCGGGGAGTTACAATACAAATGGGACATATGAACAGATATGGGCCACAGATTGGAAAGAGGATATTGTGACTGCTATAACCTTTTTAGGCTCGGAGTGGAAATACAAATCATGGAGTTCACCGAGCTTGTTCTCGCGGGAATCACCCGTGATATTCAGAGTGTAACGGATGGCTTTTCGTATGCCGATGCAATCGCATTTCACGTATCCAGCCAAGAGGAGGTGTCCAACTTAGAAAAGTACAGTGGTGAGCTCCCAGTTATCCTGACAAGTTGGACCAATGAAGATGATTCCCATTACGATAACCAAGGGGACCTGCATTTTCTCAAATCTGCGGTAGATACCGACTTAGTAGAAGCAGTTGACCTTGAATATGAGTTAGTAAAAGATAACGACTCCATCATTCCATCAATCCAAGACGACAGGCTTGAAATTGTCATATCTTACCGAAACCATACTGAGACACCTGATCTCTCAACTCTACATTCAATCATCAACGAGGCTGCAGAGTACGGTGATATCGTGTATCTAGAGACAATGGCCAGCGAACAAAGAGATGCACTCACACTTCTTACTGCCTTATCTGAGGCAACCCAAGATGGAGTAGTAATCGGTGGGGCTTGTTTGGGTGAAGTAGGGCGACATACCCAAGTCATTGCAAGCTCATACGGCTCTAAATTGATTTATGCTCCACTGACGGAAAGTAAAAAGACAGAGTCTCTTTCTCAATTCTCGTTGAAAAAGGTTTCAGAACTAATACAGGAAACTGAGAAGACGACTACTCTCCATGAGAAGATCACAAATCCAATGGTGAGAGAAGAATAGATACACGCCCGCAAATTACTTTGGAGGGTTCAGCCCAGATTCTCAATCTGTTGTTGTAACACTTTGAATATCTGCTTTGGCCTCATCAATATCTGAAACCTGGATGTCTTTCTGATCAGACACACTCAGCGTCTTGATCATGGACTCCAAGTCGTGAATCGGTATCTGACCAGGTGCGTACTCACTCTTATCTGACTTCAGTGGTGCATAGCCAATCTTCGATCCGTAGAGGGGAGCTACTACTCTCGTATGACTACCAAGTTCACCCATTGAAATTCCAGCAACATCTATTCCTTTACTCGTTGAGGTATGTACGGATTGGAGCATTCTGAGCGCGTCAGCATTATTTTCCGCATACGTCGCAACCTTCGCAATATCTCCGTAGCGTGCACACTGCTCAAAGATTGCGTCCAACGTTTCCTTATCTGGTGTATCTTCGAAAGCGTGGAACGAGATAATAATCTCAACACCGTTATCCCGAAACTCTGGGATCACCCATTGACTCCCTCTTGCGGTCTCTAACTCAATATCAACCATCTCGACAGCATCGAATTCCGATGCAGTGAATAATCGGTCCAATCGACCAGTATCCAAAGCCTGACCTCCAAACCAATGTGCCCGGTTTGTTGCAATAATCGATAGTTCGCCGTCGTATTCTGAAAGTTGTGTTATCGGATCCTCGGCTTTGTCCATCCGAAATTCAAGGACGTCTGCCACATCTCTGACTTGGGGCTCACGTGTCAGATCGTTTGTTGTGGCAGCGAGAACGAACCCGTCCAAATTCATGGTATACCATATAGGGTCGAAGCATAAAAAGGTTCGATACACATGAGATAATCGCCAACCCTCAGACTAAGCGTCTAATGGCAAGAGATCAACAGTCACATTTCAGACTAACCGCTGATATCCGAATCTGAGACCCCACTGTTTCCGGAGAACCAGTTGTTCAACTGTGTCCTCAATCAAACTGGTAGCCTTAACCAACAAAAGACCACACTGTCAAGCTTTGTTGGTTAATCACCGATGTCTCTCAATGTACTCGATTAGTGTTTGACTCGTTCGGCTAATCCGCGCAAGTCGGTCCCGGATCACGTCCGCATCATCACGCTCCCAGGTTGCGAGGTAGAACGCCGAACCATCCATGTCGAGACTAAACTGCCTCCCAACAATGTATGCTACCGCTTCTGCTTCGACTTCACGCTTCGACCGTTCAGTGTCGTCGTCAACGCCGACGTGGAGAAGTGCATGAGCGTACTCGTGGACTAATGTCGACGCCGCTGCAGCGTCATTGTCTCGGCAGAGTAACTCGACAAGTGGGAATTCACCGTCTGGTGATTCTCGACATACACCCTTCGCATCACCGTATTTCCATTCTTTATCCGGAACAAGTTCCACCTCGACACTGACATCCTCAGCAGCGTCCAGCATGGCCGGAAAAAGCGCTTCTGTGTCACCTTCCGCACTAGTATCGAGATTCGGGAGGTCCTCACCTTCTGTCTGAGAGACGTCGAACACCGGTGCGGGTCTGAACCCAACTAGTCCCTTCGACCACTCCTCGGGTGGTGCCTTGTCATACTCACAGTCACTGTTCTCGTGGTAGCTCAGCGAGTTCTGGCACTTTGGGCACTGCTTAGCTATGATTGGAACCCAAATCCAAATCGCACTCTTTCCTCCCTTAACGTGTCGGTCGAACTCGTTCTGCCATGTCCGGTAGCCTGCAACTCTCGTTGCCTCAGGACACTGCTGTTTGATTAAGAGCGTGTTGCGGTACGAGTAGTCGTGGAACTGGCTTTGGACATCTAACCAGGCTTGGAACTCCTCGCTCGTCTGAGCGTCTTCGACGGCCTCTACGAGGTCGTCAACCCATTCAGTGATCGTGCTGTGCATCTCGTCGTGTCGGGTGTCAGAATCAGCAAATGACACCACAGGCTCATCAGTCGTAGACATCAGTACACACGGCACATCTCTTAGGAAATGCCCCGCATCCACCTTGGGAAGATAAAATCTCAGTTATCGTCTACCTCACAATCATTGATTCGACCACAGCGACTCAAGCCGCTGGTCAACAGCTGTGAGGACAGTCGAATACACTTCGAGAGGATGGAGTGAAGAGAGGGTGAGGTCAGTGACATCCTTTGCATCCGGAGGCTGATGAAAGTGCAATCTTGAGTTGTGGCTGTTGGGGTGACGGTCCCAGCGGCATTCCCACAAAGTCTCATCATCATGCTCTTCGACGTAATGAACCGAGAAGTCGCCAGTTGTGAACCACCGAATGTCGAGTCGTGCTGCTGCAATTGACTCAGGATACTGCCCAGCATCGAGCAATGCGTGTAGGAGTCGTGGTTCGTAGGAGTCCGGGTCGAACTCAGTCTCCGCTACAAGCGAATCCGACGCGAGATGTCGCTCAAGCAATCGCAGAGTCTGACGGTCTGGAGGCCCAGTTGAGTTGGGTTCTGAGTCTTCAGATGGTGGACTCATTTAGGCTGGGATGAGATGCCCGTCGTTTTGCGAGAGTTGGCGAGCGAGTTCGTAGAGCCGAATATCCCGAATCATTCCCTGCCACTCACTGACCGCAGTCATGCGGTCGTGAATCGTTTTGTGGCCTCCGTCGTCGAACACCTCGACCTCTTTGGGATCCGTGGTCCCGAATTGTGCCTCGTACTCCTGCCGTTGCACTTCGAGCGCCTTCACACGCTCAATGATCTCTTCAACAGAGAGGTCATTTGCAATTCGACTGGCGTCTTGCCACTCCAGATACCCCTCATTCCGCTCATACTGAGCCGGTCGACTGTCTCTATCTGCTCGAACAATTCCCATCTCAGCGAGTCGATCAAGATGTTTTTTCGCAGCGTTGGGTGAGCAGTCCGCTAACTCTGCGATGTCAGTGTACGCGGTGGGCGACGTAACACCCAAAGCAACATCGTAGACACGACCAAACGTATCTGTTCCCTCTTGCCACCTTCGCCGAGAGGAGTCAGAGTTAGGTGAAGGGTCAAACTCAGTCATACTTTGCAGTAAGCGCTTGGCCCCAATATATCTTTGTGTTTTTGCAGATATTTGAGAATCGGCGCATGAACGATTGGAATTGGAAAAAGCCGTGCTTGGGACTTTGCTATCTCAGTAATGGACATCGGCTGGAACGATCCAAATCTGGTTGTCGGTTTCAAGGATTCGGTCAAGTTGTTCCCGGTATCGAATTCCATCAGCAAACTCGTCGTAAAGAAATACAGATGGACCTCGGTACGCTCCAAGATTATGGCAGGCGTGTCGAATCAACTCTTCGTCACGCATGATTGCCTCGATATCGAATTCCTGAATGCCTTCTCGGACTCGCTCAAGGTTCCGTTCGAACTCTTGTTTCGTCGCCTCCCAGCCACGTTCAAGCAACTCTTGGCCACTGTCTGAACCTCTTGGTTCCGCGATGGGTAGTTCTCCCCAACGTGCTTTTCCAGCAATACTCGTCGAATCGTCGTCGAACGTCACGTAGTAGTCGAAAACGGCCCCGTATTCGGGTGAAATACCCACGAGTCGATTAAACACACTTCGCCCCGCTACGAGTGCCTCATCTGTCGTCGATGCCTCTACGAGTGCATAGATCACTTGATGCATTCTTTGTTACCTCGCTGGCGCTCTGAGTCGTTCTCAGACTGTTTACGACCCAGCTACGCCGGCACCCATCGCCGGCGCCAACAAAATCTCACGATGAATGGTTGCATAGACGGACTCAGGTGGATCGAATTCCCTACCAAGACGCAGGAGACACCCGGTTCGAGATGTATTGACAGACACGGATCCAAACACAAGTCTTACCCCTAGCAACCAGTTTTGGTGTAGTAGCGGGATGGGATAGCCAGGAGATTCCGCCGGGCTCATAACCCGGAGATCGGTAGTTCAAA
>NZ_JBHTAA010000015.1:0-138144 GCF_042663225.1 Haloferax namakaokahaiae
ACTTCGAGAACCTCGACGCGCTCCGCGCCGGACTCGGCCACGAGTCCTCCCGCGACTACGACCCCGACCACCCGAAGGCGAAGGCCCCGAGAGAAGATGTTGACAACTTCCTCTCGCTGGGTGACCGCCCGCGATTCGTCGGCCGAGAGACCGTCCAGAAGGACGAAACAGCGGACACGGCGGTGTGAATATGCCCGAATCCGAGTACCGAACGCAGGTCACCGAGGCGTTTCCGGAACTCGCCGACATCGACTCGGACGAACTCCGCGAGCAGGTCGTCGAGGCGTGGTGTCTCGGCCTCGAACGCGGCGGGTGGCGCGACATCGAGGACATCCCCTATGCGTGGAACATCCACGAGGTTTCGAACGTCGAACACACCCGTGGCGTCACTCGAATCGCGGTTCGCGGGGCGGAAGAACAACGTGACTTCCACGGCGCGGACCCCGACTTCGACGTGATTCGCGCCGCGTGTCTCCTCCACGACGTGGGCAAGTGCTACGAGTACGTCGATTTCGTCGAGGCCGACCGACTCGACGCGCCGAATCCCGAGTACGCGACCGAAGAGATTCCCCACTCGCTGTCCGGCTACGCGCTCGCTCACGAAGTCGGGTGTCCGCTGGCCGTCCAACGAGCGATTCCGCACTTCATCGGCGAGATTCCGACCCGGACGCTCGAAGCCGAACTCGTCAAAAGCGCGAACTCCATCTCCTCGAACGCGATTACGCAGGCCGCGATGGGAATCAGCCTCGACGAGTGGGTCACGAGATACTCACAGACGCAGTAACGACTTTGTTCGGCCCGTGTGAAGGATGGCCATGCGAAAACACGTCAACCTGAACGAGATGGAGTTGTACGACGCCGACGTCACGCGCGGCAAACTGCTCCCAGTCGGTTACGAACTCCGACCACAGCAGATGCGGCCCTCGGTCTGGGTGTACGAGGCTGGTGGTCACGGGACGAAGCACAAACAAAAGGAGCAAGAAGAACTCTACCACGTCCTCTCTGGTCGGTTCGAACTCGTCTTCGCCGACGAGACGATGGAACTCGAACCGGGGTCGTTCGTCGTCGTCTCGCCCGACGAAGAACGACAGTTGCACTGTCTCGAAGACGGGAAGGTGTTCGTCGTCGGTGCGCCGAACGTCAAGGACGACGGTGTGGTACTGGACTGAAGACAGACATCATTAGTTCTACTTTCCCTACTTTCTGCCTCACCGTGAGTGCTGTATTTCTGATTACACGCCGTCCTGACACTATGGCATACATCGAAACGCCAGACGGTATTCCACTGTACTACGAAGAGCACGGTGAGGGTGAGACGATTCTCCTCGTCCACGGGTGGACCTGCAATACGGAGTACTGGTGGCAGAAGAACATCCCGGCACTCGCAGAGTCGAACCACGTCGTCGCCTTCGACCTACGTGGCCACGGACTCTCCGGAAAGACGGACGCTAACCACACCTTCGTGCAGTACGCCCACGACGTACGTCACCTCATCGAATCGCTCGACCTCACCGACGTGACGCTGGTCGGGTGGTCGATGGGCGCCGACGTCGTGTTCACCTACCTCGACCTGTTCGGGAGCGACCGTCTCCGCGCGCTCGGACTCATCGACCAAACCCCGAGATTCTACTCCGAGGAGGGGTGGGACTACCCACTGTTCGGTGACTTCACACCAGACGGGTTGGCTGAGTTGGTCGGCGGACTGGAGACCGACCGGGAAACGATCGTGAAGGACGTCGTCGTCGGGGCGTTCTTCGTAGAACGACCACCAGAAGAGACGGTGGACCGAATCTACGCCGAGATGATGAAGACGCCGACTTCTGTCGCCGTCACGACGATAAAGGAGTTGGCTTCTGCGGATTTCCGAGACTCGCTCGCACGCATCGACGTGCCGACGCTCCTCATGTACGGGTCACACAGCGGCGTGTTCCCCGGCCCACTCGGCGAGTGGATGGCTGAGCAAATTCCAGAGTCAGAACTCGTGACGTTCGAGTCGAGTAGCCACTGTCCGTTCTGGGAGGAACCGGAGCGATTCAACCGAGAACTCTCGACGTTCGTCGCCCGTCACGCCGGAAGCGACATTGGTGAACCCGGGACTGTCGGCGCGTGATTCGTCGCTCACCCGTTCACACTGGCCCGAGACCGTTCTCTCTCCGAAGCACGTTGATGTAGTCTTTGAACCCCCTTTCGAGGTCGTATTCGGGGTCGTACCCCAAGTCTGCCTGCGCTTTCGACATATCGAGGCGCTGGGTCCACGGCAGTTCGCCCTCGTCAGAGACCGTGAGGTCGGCATCGGGTAGAATCGTCTCGACCATCTCGGCGGCCTCTCGAATCGTGGCTAACTCCCCGCGGACGTTGTAGACGCGCTGTGTCAGGTCGTCCTCGGGGGCGAACGCGGCCAGTCTGAACGCCTGTGCGATGTCGCGGACGTGCTGCCAGTCGATGACCTGGTCGCCGTACTCGACGCTGAACGGTTCGCCGAGCGCCGGTTTTTCGATTATGCTTGCGAGGAACGCAGAGCCGCCGGTTTCGCGGTAGGGTCCGTAGGCGACGGTGGGTCGGAGGCCGACGTGCGAGACGCCGAAGTCCTCGTAGTAGACGCGCGCTTGATGCTCGTTGTACTCTTTGGTCGCCCCGTAGAGCGTGTCTGGATAGACGAGGTCGGACTCGGTGACGAACGACTCGCCGTAGTTGGTCGGTGGGGCGTAGACGGCGGCCGAGGACGCCCACGCGACACGCTCGACTTGGTCGGAGAGGGCCCGCGCCGCTTCGAACACGTTGTTCGTCCCCGCGATGTTCACGTCGAGGGCGGCGCGAGGGTTCGCCCGCGCGGAGGTGGTGAGCAGCGCGGCGAGGTGGACGATGTGGGTCGCCCCCGTCTCGCGGACGGCGCGAAACACGTCCGTCGGGTCGGTGACGTCGCCTCGGCGAATGGTCACGTCGTCGGTGATTCCCAGTTTGTCGAGGATTCGCGGGTCCGTCGAGCGGTCGTAGGCGACGACCTCGTGGCCGTGTTCGACGAGGTCCTGAGCGACGTACGAACCGATGAATCCCGTCCCACCCGTGACCATCACGGTCGATTGTGACATTGTACCGTAGTTCCCGTTGCGGGTGAGAAAAATGTTTCCCGCGCGAACCGGCCCGCGGGCGCTCGACTACTCGTGGAGTCCACCGACCGTCGCGTAGAACGACGACTGGAGCGTCTCGGCCATGTCCTGCTCGCGGTCGATGCGAACGTCGATGACCGTCGGGAGGTCGCTCTCCTTGCCGTCCGCGAGGGCGTCGGCCAGTTCGTCTGGTGTCTCCACACGAACTCCGACCGCGCCGAACGCCTCGGCGACCTTCGTGAACTCGGTGTCGTGGAACTCGACGCCCGCGATGTCGTCGGGACCGTGCTGCATCTGTCGCACCATGCCGAGGCTGGTGTCGTTGAGGACGACGAACGTCGGCGCGACACCGTGTTCGACGGCCGTCTCGACGCTCGTCATCGTCATCGCAAATCCGCCGTCGCCCGCGACGCCGACCACGTGTTTGTCGGTTGCGAGCGCGGCCGACACTGCGGCGGGTGTCGCCCACCCCATTCCGCCGACGCCGCCAGACCCGTAGTAGGTCCCGACCGCCGGCACCTGGAGGTAGTTCAGGAGCCAAAAGCGGTTGTTCCCCGAGTCGGCGGTGACGATGGTGTCCTCGTCGAGGACGTTCTGAATCTCGCTGACGGCGCGTTGCGGGAGAATCGGCACGGAGTCGGAGTCGCACTCGGGTGCGTGGAACGATTTCTTCGCCTCCTGTGCCGCATCCCCGGCCCAGTCGTTGTCGTTCCCGCCCGCGTCGGCGAGTTCGCGGAGCGTCTCGGCGGCGTCGCCGATGAGACCTACGTCTGCGGGGTACACCCACCCGGCGTTCTGCGGTTCGATGTCGGCGTGGAGAATCGTCTGCTCGTCGGGGCGGATGAACGTCGGGGCCTGCCAGTTGGTGTCCATCGGATTGAGTCGGCATCCGACGACGAGCAGGACGTCTGCGTCGCTCACCAGTTGGTTCGCCCCTTCGTGGCCGAACGACCCGATGACGCCGCCGGCGAGTTCGTGCGTCTCGGGGAACGTCGATTTCCCGAGATAGGAGGTGACGACGGCGGCGTCGTACGCCTCGGCGACCGACTGTAACTCGTCGTACGCGTTCGCGGCGTGGACGCCGTTTCCGGCGACGATGACGGGTCGCTCGGCACCTTCGAGCGCGAGCGTCGCGGCCGCAACGTCGCGGGCGCTCGGTGCCGCCTTCCACGTCGCAGTCTGTCGCTCGTCGTCCCACACCTTCGGGGTCGATTCCTCGGGGAACTCCGCGGTGACGGCGTCACCATCGAGGATGACGGCGGTCGGTCCGGGCCGCCCCGAAACGGCGTGTTTGAACGCCAGTTGGAGGCTTCGGACCGTCTCGGTGGGCGTCCGCGGGAACCAGTGTTCCTTCGTGACACCGTCGAGAATCTTCGGCAGGTCGAGACCGCCGTAGTCGCCGCGGGCCTGCTGGTAGGGTGCGAGCGTCGAGTAGTTCCCACGCTCGGAGGCTTCGGTGATGGTGACCATCGGCGACGAGGCGAGACGCGCCTCCATCTGGCCGATGAGACCGAGACTGCCAATCCACGGGCCTTGCCCGGCGAGGACGCCGGGTTTCCCGGTCAGTCGGCCGTGCATCTCGGCCATGACGCTCGCCTCTCGCTCGTCGCGCGGGCGAACGAGTTCGACGCTGGAGTCGGGCAGGTGGTCGAACAGTTCGATGACGCGACCACCGGGGTAGCCGAACATGCGCTCGACGCCGAGGGCTTCGAGTGATGCGACGAGTCGTTCGCTCGTGTTCATGGTCTCTTACGCGTCGTCCAGTTGAATCTCTTCTTCGACGTACAGCGTCGGACCCTGTTCCATGTCGATGAACTCCGCGGCGTCGGCGTTGACCGCCTCGCCGATTTCGGAGTCGAAGGCGGCTTTCAGCGCGCCCATGTCCTCGAAGTAGAGTTCGACGATACCGTCGTACGCCGAGCGCTCGGGGGCGGTCGGCAGACTCGTCACGTACTTTTTCAACCCGGGGAGGTCTTTCGCCAACTCGGCGTGGGAACCCATCCAGCGCTCGACGAACTCCTCGTGGCTGTACTCGTCCTTCTTGACGACCAAATTCACCAATTTAATCATGTGCGTTCGGTATCTCACTCGGGATTACTTTGCTCTATCGCCGTCGCCCGATTTCTCACGTTCACACGCCGTTCGCATTATTCGAACAAGATTTTTGTTCTCTCGGTCACGAATGTCAGCAATGACGCAGGGGGAACAACGCAGACCGGTGAAGACGGCGACGACGGCCGTTGCAATCCTCGAACGACTCAAGACGAACGGCCCGCAGGGACCGACGTCACTCGCCACCGAACTCGGCTTGGCCAAGAGCACGGTCCATCGTCACCTGAAGACGCTGGAACGCGAGGGGTTCGTCGTCCCCGACGACGACGGCTACCGAATCGGCCTTCGACTCCTCGATTTCGGGATTCACGCGCGAAACGAGCACCCGCTGTACGAAGTCGCTCGACCGAAGGTTGACGAACTCGCCGAGCAGACCGGCGAGAAAGTGTGGTGCATCACGGAAGAACAGGGCCGGGGTGTCCACCTCTACGGCGCTGGCGGCCACCAATCTGTTCGGACCCCCGCCCGCGATGGCACCCAATCGTACCTCCACCAAATCGCCGCCGGGAAGGCGATTCTCTCGGCGTACTCGGACGACAGAGTCTCGGAAATCATCGACCAGCACGGTCTCCCCGCGAAGACGGCGAAGACCATCACCGACCCCGAGGCACTCCGCGACGAGTTGGCGACGATTCGAGAACGAGGCTACGCACTCAACCGCGAGGAAATCGTTCCGAAACTCCACGCGATAGGTGTCGTCATCACCGACACGGAGGGTGCTCCCGTCGGCGCGCTCAGCATCTCCGGCCCGTCGAATCGACTCAACGACGACCGTCTGACCGGTGACCTCGCGGACCTCCTGCTCGGTGCGGCCAACGAAGTCGAAATCAACCTCAACTTCTCCTGAACTACCGTTCGAACAGTTCGAACGCCCGGTTCGGAATCGCGGTCTCGCGTGGGCGTTCATCTCAAATTCATCCCGAAATATTACAGACGTACCTTTGTAATATGGTTCGCATGCTGTGCGAGTGGGACACGGCGGAGTCGTGCGATTTTCTGAGATACAGGTTTCAAACCACTCTCCGGTCTCGACCTCCGGCGGGCCGTGTCTGCCACGGTTCAGTATGACGACATCCGCTAGGGCGTTCGTACCTTTCGAACATACTCGTCTCTTTACTCGTGAATTTGGCTTCCACTTCCACTCTCGTACACCGTGATGTCCGCTGTTACTCGCCTTCTCTGCGGTCTCTCCGTCGATTCTAGCGACGATGTGGCTCGAATAGGGCGGTTACCACGAAAAAACTCCGTTCGAAGGGTTCGAACGCTACCGTTCGTCCCACTCGGGGTCGCGGTCCTCGAAGAACGCGTCGATACCCTCGTTCTTGTCGGGTGTTGCGAACAGTTGGGCGAACAGTTCCGCTTCGTACTCGATTCCCTGTTCGAGGTCCATTCTGGACGCGGCTTTGATGGCCTTCTTGGCGTATTCGAGGGCGACCGGACTCTTCGTCGCCATCATCTCCGCGAGTTCGTACACTCTGTCGTCGAACGTCTCGCCGTCGTGAACCTCATCGACGAGACCGATTTCGGCGGCCTCTTCGGCCGAGACGAGTTCGCCGGTGAGGATGAGACGCATCGCGTGACCCTCGCCGACGAGTCGGGGGAGGCGCTGGGTACCGCCGCCGCCGGGCATGATGCCGAGGTTAATCTCCGGTTGGCCGATTTTCGCGCGTTCGTGGGCGATGCGAACGTCACAGGCTTGGATGAGTTCGCACCCGCCGCCGAGGGCGTGGCCGTTGATGCGAGCGATGACGGGTTGTCGCAGGTCATCGACGTACTCGTACACCCGCGGGCGCTTGCTCGCCTCGCGCTGTTCGAGCATGTCGCGCTCGCGGAGTTCTTTCACGTCCGCGCCGGCGACGAACGCTTTGGCCTCGTCGGCACCCGTGAGGACGACGACTTTGGCGCTACTCGCTTCGACCGCGTCGAGCACGCGCTTGAGTTCCGCGCGGAGCGTCGCGTTCAGCGCGTTTCGCGCATCTGGTCGGTTCAGCGTGACGGTGACGACGCCGTCGAGCGTGCCGTCGTGGAGCCTCACGTCTACTGTCTCACAGTCGGCGGCGACGGCCGCAACCTCGCTCTCACTCTCACTCATCGGTCCATCACGTCCTCGCTCACGCCGACGATTTCGCCGTCTTCCCAGACGTAGAACCCCTCACCCGACTTCTTGCCGAGTTTCCCGGCGCGGACCTTCCGCTTGAGAATCTGCGGCGGTCGGAATCGCTCCCCTAACTCCTCGCGGAGGTATTCCAGAATTCCCAATCGAACGTCGAGTCCGACCACGTCGCCGAGTTCGACCGGTCCCATCGGGTGATTGTAGCCGAGTTCCATCGCGGCGTCGATGTCGGCGGGCGAGGCGACGCCCTCTTGGACCATCCGCATGGCTTCGACGCCGAGGGCGACGCCGAGACGCGACGAGGCGAATCCGGGCGAGTCGCCGACTTCGACGGCCGTCTTGTCGATTCCTTCGACGAAGTCGCGGGCGAACGCCAGCGTCTCCGAACTCGTCTGCTCGGCGACGACGACTTCCACGAGCGCCATGATGTGCACGGGGTTGAAGAAGTGGAGACCGACCCCGCGCTCGGGGCGTTCGAGCGCGCTCATGATTTCTGTCACCGAGAGCGACGAGGTGTTCGACGCGATGACCGTCTCGTCGCTCACGATGGATTCGACCTCTCGCATCGTCTGCTGCTTGAGGTCCATCTTCTCGGGGACCGCTTCGACGACGAGGTCGGCACCCGAGACGGCGGCTTCGAGTTCGGTCGTAACCGAGATGCGGTCGAGCGTCGCCGCCATCTCCTCTTCGGTCACTTTGTCGCGCGCGACGCCGCCTCGCAGGTTCGATTCTATCGCGTCGAGTCCATTTTCGACGTACTCCTGCTCGATATCGCGCATCGTCACGTCGTGACCGGCCATCGCGGCGACCTGGGCGATGCCGTGGCCCATCGTGCCAGCGCCGAGTACACTCACGTTCATTATCGGAAGGCCTTCGGGAATCCTCATAATCGTTTGCCTTGGTTAGTGAAGATTCAAGATACATCACCTCGCAGTGGGTGTATGAGTCACAGTAGCACCCCCCGGCACAGCGAACGCGCCGTCGTCGTCGATGCCGTCAGAACGCCGCAAGCGAAGAAAGGCGGCGGGTTCGCCGACCTCTATCCCGAAGACCTCACTATCGCCGTCCTCGACGCCCTCGTCTCGCGGACCGACATCGACCCCGAAGACTGGGCGGATTTCAGGCTCGGGTGTGCGAACCAGGAGAACGAGCAAGGGAGGAACCTCGCGCGACAGGTGCTCTTGGCCGGCGGGTTTCCCGAAACGGTTCCCGGCGCGACGCTCACCCGCCTCTGCGGGTCGTCGCTGACGACCATCAACGACGCCGCCCGAGCAGTCGAGGCGGGCGATGGCGAGGTGTACGTCGCCGCCGGCGTCGAACACATGTCGCGGATTCCGTTCTCCGATTGGCTCCACCCGGCACTCGAAGCACGCTACGACGGCGGAAGGTCGCTCTCGATGGGCGTCACCGCCGAAACGGTCGCCCGCCGCTATGGTATCTCGCGTGCCGACCAGGACGAGTTCGCGCTTCGCTCGCATCAGCGCGCGCTCGATGCCCGCGAGGCAGGTCGGTTCAAGGCCGAAATCGTCCCCGTCGAGACGCCGAACGGCGTCGTCGAACACGACGAAGGGCCGCGCGAAGACACCTCACTCGACGTGCTCGGGTCGCTCCCGACGGTCTTCGCGGACGACGACGAGGCATCCGTAACGCCGGGGAACGCCTCGCCGCTCACCGACGGCGCGGCAGGCGCGCTCGTCACCGCAGAATCCTACGCCGAGGCAAACGACCTCCCGATTTTGGGGCGCGTCGTCTCTCGTGCCGTCGTCGGCGTTGACCCCGAGGAGATGGGTATCGCACCCGTCGCGGCGACCCGCTCGGCGCTCGACAAAGCGGACCTCACGATGGACGATATCGACCTCGTGGAACTCAACGAAGCCTTCGCCTCGCAGAGCCTCTACTGCGCACGGGAACTCGGCATCCCCGACGAGCGACTGAACGTCAACGGCGGGGCGATCGCCCTCGGTCACCCGCTCGGGTGTTCCGGCGCGCGAATCGCCACGACGCTCCTCCACGAACTCGACCGCCGCGATGGACAGTACGGACTCGCCACGATGTGCGTCGGGTTCGGACAGGGCGTCGCCACGGTGTTCGAACGTCCCTGAGGCGAACGCAAAAACGAGAGACTGCGACGACCGCCCTACCGCTTCCCGTCCGTTGGGACGACTTTGAAGCCGTACCGAATCACACCCTCTTGCTCGTAGATGCGTCGGGGGACCGCCTCCACTTCGTCGCCCATTTCCGGGACTCCCGCAGGTGAATTGACGACCTGTGCCGGAACACTCACTGTCCGGTCGTCGTCGCGCTCTGGTCCGTCGAAGGCGACGATGGTGACGCCGAACGCGCCAGACCGTTGTTGTTGTTCGACGAACTCCGGCGGTGCGCCACCCTGTCCGATGACCGTGGTCGCTTCGACGGTCCCGGTTCCGGGGAGCGTCACGTCGTCGTATCCGTCGGTCGAACCGCAGTCAAAACACGCACCCTCTGGCGGGAACGAGAGCGTGCCACAGGCGCGACACTCGCCCGCGACGAGGCGATGTCGCTGCGGAATCGTCTGTCGCCACGTCGGGATGCTCACGTACGCGCCACCGCCTTCTGGCTCTTCGCCGGTGATGGCTCCGCGCCGACGCAGTGATTCGGCGTAGGAGAGTTCCGTGTCGCCTTCGAACACCGCGGAGACTGGCACGTCGCCGTCTGCCGAGAGCAGGAGTGCAGTCGCGCCCGCGCCGGAGCCGTATCCCACGACGAGCGTGGACTCTGCACCGTCGCTGAGCGCAGACGCGAGTCCGAGAAGCGGACTCGCCGCCCCCGTATCGCCGGTCTGCGAGACGACCGTCCCGGCCATGATTTGCGCGGGGGCGACGCCGAGCGTTCCTGCGGCGCGGTACGGCAACTTCCCGTTCGGCGCGGTGAGCGCCACCGCATCGACCGTCGAAACGTCCGCGTCGAGGGATTCGACTGCGCCACCGACGGCCGCGGTGTACGACTGGCGTTCGTACGTCGTGATGCCGATGGATTCGGTGTCGGCGCTGCCGCGCCGCCGGAAGTTGGTTCCGGGGTACGGGTCGCCGTACTCACCCACTGCCTCGATTTCGAGCGGCCCGTCGTCGGAGAGGAGGACGGCGACTGCTCCCGCGCCAGCACCCGCCGCTTCGTCGCTCTCTGGTGCGCCTTGCGGGCTATCGGAGACGACGACCAACGCCGGGCCGTCGGCGTCGTCGTCCTGTTTCGAAGCGGTGGCGAGCGCGCCGACGCCCACTCGCGTTCCGCCGCCGAACTGGCGCATCGTCGCCTCATCCGGCACCCCGAGGAGCGATGCGAGTCGGACGACGACTTCCTCCGCTTCGGTCGGTGGCGTCGTCGTTGCGAACGCGAGAGAGGAGACGGTCGATGCGTCTGTGTTCGTCGCGTCGAGGGCGCGCCGTCCTGCTTCCGCGGCCATCGTGAGCGTGTCCTCGTCGGCATCCGGGATTGCGATTCGTTCGACTCCGGCCGCACCGACTTTCCCCCACGCCTCGCGGTACGACTCTGCGGTGAGGTAGTTTCGCGGGACGTAGGCTCCGATTCCGGCGACGTTCATCACAGCACACCTCCTTCGAGGACGTGAACGACCGCCGCACCGCCGGACCCGCCGACGTTGTGGGTGAGACCGACGTTCGCGCCCTCGATTTGTCTGTCGCCCGCTTGCCCAGTGAGTTGGGAGAAGGCTTCGACCACTTGTCCCGCGCCCGTCGCACCGATTGGATGGCCTTTGGACTTCAGACCGCCGGAGGGATTGACGGGGAGGTCACCGTCGAGTTCGGTGACGCCTCGGTCGATGAGGTTGGGCGCTTCGCCGCGCTCGCAGAACCCGAGGTCTTCGTACGCGAGCAGTTCGGCGATGGCGAAGCAGTCGTGAACTTCGGCGAAGTCGATGTCGTCGGGGCCGACTCCGGCCATCTCGTAGGCCGTGTTGGCGGCTTCTTCGGTGGAGCGAATCGAGGTGTAACTATCGCGCTGGAAGAGCCCGACGCGCTCGGAGGCCGCGCCGACGCCCGCGACGCGGACGGCGTCGTCGCACTTCTCGGCGAACTCTTCGCTGGCGACGATGACCGCCGCCGCGCCGTCAGAGGTCGGACAGCAGTGATACAGGTTCAGCGGGTCGGCGACCACGGGTGCGTCGCGCGCGTCGTCGAACGAGCAGGTGAACCCGAGGTGTGCCTTCGGATTCTTCGCGCCGTTGGCGTGGTTCTTCACCGCGACCTTCGAGAAGTGGTCGGGCGAGGCGTCGTAGGCGTCGATGTAGGCGGAGGCCATCTGCGCGTAGACGCCCGAGAACGTCGTTCCAGTCAGGCGCTCCCACTCGGTCTCGCCGCTGACGCCCAACCAGTACTTGGCCACGTCGCCGCTCATATCGGTCATGACTTCGTAACCGCCGGCGAGGGCGACGTCTGCCATCCCGCTCTTGACGGCTTGGACGGCCTGCCGGACCGCGTACCCGCTCGCGGCACAGGCGTTTTCGATTCTCGAACAGGGGACCCCGTGAAGTCCCACGTGTTCGGTCACTGCCGGGCCGGACAACCCGAGTTGCCGCCCGCCGACGCCCAGCGACCCGACGACCGCCTCGTCGATGTCGCCCGGGTCGATTCCACCGGCGCTGTCGAGCGCGGATTCGTAGGCCGTCTCGAACAGCGACCGGTAACTTTCGTCCGGAAACGCGCCGTACTTCGACTGGCCCGCTCCGACGACGTACACGTCTCGCATGCTAACCGCTTGCCCGCGACGTGCGAAATAGGTTCGCCCCGGCGAGGCGACCGGTGCGACCACATCATTTTTATCATATTCAATCATCAGGTTCAGCATACATGGTGTTCGATAGCATAGAGACTGCCTCACGAGACGACCTTCGTGCGGTCCAAGACGAGCGATTACGGGCCACGGTTCGGAACGCCTACGAGAACGTCGAGTACTACCGCGAGGTGTTCGACGAGGCCGGACTAACACCCGGCGACATCGAGTCGGTCGAAGACCTCTCGAAACTGCCCTTCACGACGAAAGAGGACTTCCGCGACAACTACCCGACCGGCATGTTCGCCGTCGATATGGACGACGTGATTCGAATCCACGCCTCGTCGGGCACGACGGGCAAGCCCAAAGTCGTCGGCTACACCCGAGACGACCTCGACGTGTGGAGCAAGGCCGTCGCGCGGTGTCTCGTCGCCGCGGGCGTCGGTCCCGACGACGTGGTGCAGAACGCCTACGGCTACGGTCTCTTCACCGGGGGTCTCGGACTCCACCAAGGCATCGAAGAAATCGGCGCGACGGTCATTCCAATCGGTGGCGGCAACACCCAGCGACAGGTCGAGATGCTCGCCGACCTCGGCAGCGACGTTATCACCTGCACGCCCTCTTATGCGCTCTATCTCGCCGAAGTCGCCGAAGACATGGGCATCGACGTACGCGACCTCCCGCTTCGGGTCATCATCTTCGGTGCCGAACCCTGCACCGAACCGATGCGCGCCGAAATCGAAGCACGCCTCGACGTGACCGGCATCGACATCTACGGTCTCTCCGAAATCGTCGGTCCCGGTGTCTCCGTCGAGTGCGAGGAAGCCCAAGACGGCCTTCACATCTGGGAGGACTACTTCTACCCCGAACTCATCGACCCCGAGACGGGCGAACTGGTCGAAGAGGGCGAGGAGGGCGAACTCGTGTTGACGACGCTCGCAAAGGACGCGCTGCCAGTCCTCCGCTACCGCACCGGCGACCTGACGACGCTCAATTACGACACCTGCGACTGCGGTCGTACAGCCGTCCGCATGGACAACGTGACCGGTCGCGCCGACGACCTCATCATCGTCCGCGGCGTCAACTTCTACCCGAGCGAAGTCGAGTCGGTCATCCTCGAATTCGACGAAGTCGCCCCGCACTACCGCATCGACCTGCGCCGCGAGAACAACCTCGACGAACTGGAGGTGACGGTCGAACTCGAAGAGGGGTTCGACGGTTCGACCGACGACCTCGAAGCGCGGATTCACGAACGCCTCGTCAACGTCCTGTCGTTCAAACCAGACGTGCTCAACCTCGTCGAGTACGGCGGCATCGGCCGCACTGAGGTCGGGAAAATAAAGCGTGTCTTCGACCACCGCGAGCAGTAATCGCGCGCCGTCTCGGTTTTCGTTTTACCTTGCTTTCTGTTCCGTTAGCGACTGGGCTTGTACACTCGCCCGCGGAACGTCGCAATCCGTTCTCCCTCTTCGTCCGAGACGACGACTTCGTACTCGGCGGTTCGACCACCCAGATGCGTCTCGGTCGCAACTGCCCGAATCGTATCGCCCACTTCGGCGGCGGCGAGATACGAGATGTTGGTTTCGAGAGCGAAGGCGGCGTCTCCGTGACTGTTCGAGGCGGCCGCGAACGCGGCGTCAGCGAGCGTGTAAACGAGACCGCCGTGTGGCGTCCCGTGGAAGTTGAGGTGGTCTTCGTCGATGACGACTCGCGTCTCGGCGGTCCCCTCGCCGACGTCCGCGAGTTCGATTCCGGTGCGACCGCAGAAGGGGTCGTTCGATGCACGCTCGCGTATCTCTGCGTGAGTGTCTCGGGATGGCATAGCAACAGCGTCATCCGCGCTCCACAAGTAGGCTCCGTATATCAGCAACAATAGGCATGTAAAATTCTTTATCCGATGAGGCTGACGGACAGGTATGGCATACAGCTACGAACCGCATCACTTCGAGGACTTCGTCGTGGGCAAAGAGTTCCAGAGCGTCGGTCGCACCGTCACCGAAGCCGACTTCATGATGCACTCGGCCCTCTCGGGGGACTGGACGGAACTGCACACCAACAAGGAGTACGCCGAAGATACGCAGTTCGGAAAGCGCATCGCCCACGGGCCGATGACGTTCGTCCAATCGACTGGCTTCGTCTATCGCTCCGGCATCGTCGAGCGCACCGCCATCGCCTTCCTCGGGATGAACTACATGGACCTGCCGAACCCCGTCTTCATCGGCGACACGCTCGAACAGACGATGGTCGTCACCGGGCAGAAAGAACTCAGTACCCGCGACGACGCGGGTCTGGTCACCCTCGAAGTCGAGATGACGAAACAGGACGGAACCGTCGTCCTCGAAGGCGACATGAAGTTCCTCATCAAGACGAAAGCCGGCGACCAATAAGGCGGCGGTCACCCCGATTCGACGGAGTCGTCTGAATCCGTCTGCGAACCTCCGATGCTCCTAACCATTAATAGTCGAGGTTGTGACGGAGAGTCATGGATATCGGAACGGGTCTGTTCACGTGCCAGCGACGCCCCGACGACGACCGGTCGATGGCCGACATCTACGACGAGATGCTCACGCTCGGTCGCGCCATCGACGAGGCGGGACTCGCCAGTGCGTGGGTCTCGGAGCACCACTTCCTCGACGATGGCTACCTCTCGGCGACGATGCCCGCACTCGGTGCGCTCGCCGCGGTCACCGAGGACATCGAAATCGGGTCGTGTATCGCTCTCGGCCCGCTCTACAACCCGATTCGACTCGCCGAGGACGCGGCCACCGTAGACCTGCTCGCCGACGGTAGACTCACACTCGGTCTCGCAATCGGTTCGAATCCCCGGGAGTTCGAGGCCTTCGGCGTCCCCCGAGACGAGCGCGTCGAGCGCCTCGCCGACATGGTGGACCTACTCCGAGAGTCGTGGAGTGATGGTGCGATTAGGCACGAATCCCCGTTTCACGAGGGAGCGACAGGTGTGAACGTCACGCCGAAACCCGCGAGCGAGATTCCAATCATGCTCGGCGGGGGCGCGAAACCCGCAGTCCGGCGTGCGGCGCGGACTGCCGACGCGTGGTGCGCGCCGTCCTCGCTCTCTGTCGTCGGCGTGAAAAAGCGCGTCGAGGACATTCGAAGCGTCCGCGAGGCCGACGGACTCGACGACGACTTCACCATCTACGTCCTCCAGCACGGGTTCGTCGGCGACTCCAAAGAAGACGCGTGGGAGACGATGCGAGACGGCTATCTCTACCTCCAGCGCCGCTACGCCGAGATATTTTCGGGTGAATCGGTGTCCGAACTCTCCGACGAGCGAGTGGCCGAACTCCGCGAGCAAGCCATCTATGGGACGCCCGAGGACGTTATCGAGGGTCTCGAACGCTACCGCGCTGCACTCGGCGACGATATCCACTTCATCTTCCGAACCTATCATCCCGGCGTCGGAACCGACGAACAACTCGCGTGTATCGAGCGACTCGGCGACGACGTGGTTCCTCACTTCGAGTGACAGCGGAACTCGTCATCCTTCTCCTTCGGCGAAACCGACTTACCAGTTCCCTGAGAGAGACTACCATGGACATCGAGGCGTTTTTCGAAGGCATGCCCTTCGCTTCTCTGCTCGGCATCGAACTGACGACAGTCGAAGACGGCCACGCCGAAGGAGAACTCGAACTGCGAGACGAACTCTCGTGGAACACGGACCGTGTGATGGCACACGGCGGGGTGACGTTTACGCTCGCTGACACCGTCGGCGGCGCGGCGCTCGTGAGTCTCGTCGGACAACCAGTTCCGACCATCGACATGCGCATCGACTATCTGAACGCGGGGCGCGGGGACCTGCGCGCCGAGGCCGACGTGGTTCGACTCGGGGGCGACGTGGGCACCGTCGATGTCGCCGTCTACACCGAGGACGGGACGCACATCGCCGAAGCTCGGGGCGTATACAAAACCGGCTAGCCGTCGAACACTGGATGACGTTACTTCGACGTGCTATCCGTCTCCCAAGTAACCAATAATGATTAATAATTGGGGTCGAATGGATAGTCTAGAATGGAATATCGCGGTCCAACGAGTTGCTACATCGACGGCGAGTGGGTAGACAGCGAGTCGGGCGAGTTCATCAAGACGCTCGACCCGGCAACCGAAGAACCGTACGCCGAAGTCGCGCGCGCCGACGAGCGCGACGTGGACGCCGCCGTCGCCGCCGCGTCCGCTGCGGCCGCCCGCGGGAGCGAGTGGCGAACCATGGACCCCGGCACGCGCCGCGCGAAACTCCACGCCATGGCCGACGCCATCGAAGAGCGCAAAGACGAGATTACGCTCGTCGAGTCCCACGACAACGGCAAGACGCCGTTCGAGGCGGGCATGGAAGTCCAGATGGTCATCGACACCTTCCGGTACTTCGCCGGGTGGACGGACAAACTCACCGGCGACTACAATCCCGTCCCCGGCGAGCGCGTGAACTTCACGACGCGCGAACCCCTCGGCGTCACGGGTCACATCGTCCCGTGGAACTACCCGTTCCAACTCGCCGGCCGAAGCATCGCACCCGCCCTCGCCTGTGGGAACACCACCGTCGTCAAGCCCTCCAGTCAAACCCCGCTCTCGGCGCTCTACTACGGCATCGCCGCCGAAGAAGCGGGCCTCCCAGACGGCGTCCTCAACGTCGTTCCCGGCAGTGGGTCGGAGGCCGGCTCTGCACTCGCTTCGCACCCCGACGTGGAACACGTCACCTTCACCGGAAGCACGGACGTCGGCACCCACGTCATGACCGACGCCGCCGCCAACGTGACGGGCGTGACCCTCGAACTCGGCGGCAAAGGTCCACACGTCGTCTTCCCAGATGCCGACCTCGACGCGGCCGCTCGCGGCGTTCACTACGGTATCTTCATGAACGCCGGCCAGATGTGCTGGGCCGGTTCTCGCCTGCTCGTCCACGAGGACGTGGCCGACGAGTTGGTCGAGAAAATCGTCGCGGGCGCGGAGTCCACACCACTCGGTTCGGGCATCGATGACGACGCCCGCATGGGACCGGTCGTGAGCGCCGACCACCGCGACGACGTACTGGAGTACATCGACATCGGCGTCGAGGAGGGCGCGACAGTCGCCTGCGGCGGCGGCATCCCCGACGACAAAGAGTCGGGCTACTTCGTCGAACCGACCGTCCTCACCGACGTGACGAACGACATGACCGTCGCCTGCGAGGAGATATTCGGTCCCGTCCTCTCTGTCATCGAGTTCGGCGAGGACGACGACCCGGTCGAACTCGCCAACGACTCGCCGTACGGACTGCTCGCCGGCATCTGGACGACCAACCTCTCGCGCGCTCACCGAGTCGCAGCGGGTCTCGACTACGGCATGGTCAGCGTGAACGAGTATCCGGTGACGTTCCCGCAGACGCCCTTCGGCGGCACGAAACAGAGCGGTCACGGCCGCGAACAGGGTCTCGAAGCCGTCCGCGAGTTCACGCAGGCGAAGAACGTCAACATCAACATCCGCTGACGCAGGCGCTCCTCAGACTCGGCGTAAACGGGGAAAATGGACCTCGAACCCCGTTACTCGAACCGCTGGAAGGGTTCGAGACACTCGTTGCAGAAGTGCATCGAGCGGCACAGCCCCGGACCTTTGGGGTGTTCGCGGACGGTGTCGGTCGAACCACAGTAGGGGCACTCGGCCCCCGTGGTGTCGCCCGTCGTCTCGGTGCTGGGGTCGAATCGACGCATCATACGCTCAACCCGAATTCGCGGAGCGCTTTGCGGCCGTTCTCGGTGACCATGTTGACGGTCCACTCCGGGGTGAAGCGGAGTCGAACCGAAGCGTCGTCCACGCCGGCCGAGAGGATTGCACACTGCACGTCGTTCGTGATGTAGTTGCGTGCGGGGCACCCGGTGTAGGTGAGCGTCATCTCGACGATACCGAGGGTTTCCGGTTCGCCGTCATCGCCCTCGACTTCCACGACGCGAACGTCGTAGATGAGACCGAGGTCAACGATGCTCACCGGCATCTCGGGGTCCTCGATTTCGTAGAGGGCCTCCCAAATCTTGGCTTCGGTGCCCGTTGCACCCTCGCCGGTCTTCGGGAACTCCTCGGGGACGTCGCCCTCGACGTAGTCGGTGTAGCCGCAGGCCGTTCCGGTGGATTCCTCGGTGCTCATGCCTTACGCTCCCTCCCGATTCTCGCCGGTTCGGGCTTGTCGATTTCGTTGTACGTCCGGCGGAAGTCCTCGGCGAGTTCGAACCAGTGGTCTGTGTGGGTTCCGTCGCGGCCGCGAGCGGTCGGGCGCTCGACTTCCTCGGGGTCCGGCACGTCGAGTCCGAGCGATTCGAGGTACGGAATCACGGTGTCGAGCCACTCGACTCTGAGGTCGGAGGTCGAAACCGTCTGGAAACCGGACTCCATCAGTTCGCCCTCGTACTCGGGTTCGGCAAAGAGCGAGAGCGCGTGGGGGAACAGGCGTTCGACCGCCGCTTGGACGCGTCCTCGACTCTCACCGTCGCCTTCGCAGAGACGGTCCAGCCAGTTCTGTGCGTTTTCGAGGTGGTAGCGCTCCTCGCTGAGTGCTTTGCCGACGCGGTCGGCGAGCGGCGCGTAACTCGTCTCGGTCAGCGATTCGAGACGAAGACGCTCGGCCGCGTCGTAGAGGTAGCTTCGGACGATGACGTCCGCCCAGTCGCCCTCCTCGAAGGGGAGTTCGACCAGCGTGCTGTGTCGGAACTCGTCGGCGGGGCGCTCCCAGAGCACCTCACTCTCCGAGTAGCCGAGTTCCTGCAGCAGGTCGTACCAGAGGCGGGCGTGGCCGAACTCGTCCTGTGCGATGTTCGCCAGCGCGAGGTCGGATTCGAGCGTCGGCGCGTAGATTTGCCACTCGATGAGGCGTTCGCCCTGTACGTACTCGTCGTCGGCGAGGCGGAACAGGAGTTCTTCGAGCGCGGCTTGCTGGGTGTCGGTGAGGTCTTCCGGTTGAATCTTGGCGACCATCTTAGCTGTCGGCCTCCAGTTCGTGCTCTGCCTGCTCGCGCTCGCTGTCGGCGACTTCGGGGGCCGCAGCCTCGATGTCGGTGTAGGACGTGGCCCAGCGGTAGGTCTTGTCCGTCGAACCGCCGAAGTTCGCCTCGTCGGCGCTGATTTCGCCGATTTCGTCCTGCGGGACGACCCACAGGCTGTGGGTCCGCATCCGCCGGCCGTGTTGGATGGCCGCGAACTGGAGTGCCATCTCGCGGTCCGGTGCGTGGACGTTCCCACAGTGCTTGTGGTAGTCGCCCGGTTTGTCCTGTCTGAACACTTCCCAAATCATGGTTAGTCAGCCGCCTGTGGCGCGGTGTTCGAGGTATGTTCCCAGCCAGCCATGGATTCGCGGACCCACTCGACCGCCTCTTGAGCGCGGGCGCGCGAGCCAATCTGCTCGTGGCTGCCGTCCGAGGCGTTCTTGGCGATCGTCCAGAACTCGTCCCAGTCGAGGTCGTCTTCGTTGACGTGGTAGGTTTGCAGGTCCTCGTCGTACTCGATGCGCGGGTACTCGGGGACCACGAGACCGTACTTCTCGGCTTTCGGGACGTAGGTTTCGAGGAACGTATCGCGGAGTTCGTCGTTCGACTTCTTCTTCAGGCCAACCTGCTGGGCGAAGTCGTTGTGGACGGACTTGTCGTTGGTCGGGCCGAAGAACTGGATGATGCGCGGCCACCACTTCTCGAAGGCTTCCTGCGTCTTCTCTTGGGTCGCCTTCGAGCCGTTCATCAGCTCGGAGAGGATGGACTCACCGTGCTTGACGTGGAAGCCCTCCTCGAAACAGACTTTGTCCATCGCGTGCGCGTAGGGTTGCCACGAGGTGTTCTTGAGCGTCACCTGTCGGTGCATCGCCGCACCGTCCACGAAGAACGCAATCATCGGTACCTCGTGCCACGACTCCATCGGGTAGTGGAAGCAGTTGAGGAACTTCCCCTCACCCGCGGCGAGTTCGTCGAGCATCTCTTCGCGGGTCTTGACGCCGAGCGACTCGGCCGCGCGGTAGAGCAACTGTGCGTGGCCGATTTCGTCCTGCACCTTCGCGGAGAACGCGAGTTTGCGGTCGATACTGGGCGCTTGGCGGATGAACGGCTTTTCGAGATAGCCACCCATCACTTCGCTGTTCGCGTGGAACTGAATCATCCGCGTCGCCGCCTTGCGGTACTCCTCCGGCATATCGTCCTTCGGGGAGAAGCGCCGCGGTGCGGCGAGTTCTTTGACGGTTTCGAGGTCCATTTTTCTACTATAATCTATCATGGATAACCACTTACCAATTAGCCAGTCCATGGACTGCATTTTTATACTATGTCTGCGAACTATCCGGTTAGGGAGAGCCTACCACCACGAATCACGATGATAGACGAATGCTTAGTCGCGGAGTTCCGCATCGAGGGTGACGAGTGTCCGCTCGCACGAGCGACTGCACAGGTCGATGTCGTAATCGACGCGAGTGCACCGCAGTTACGTGACGACGGGAACGTCCTCTTGCACTTTTCTGCGCCACCGAACGACGAACTGGCCGAAGTTCTCGACAGCGACCCGAACATCAGATACCTCCACGTCACCCGTGGGGAGAACGCGTGGACCTATCGCTGTCTCTCGAAACACCCCTGTGTCGTCCATAGACTGGTCAACGTCGGCTTCCTCGTCGAGTCGATGCGCTACCACGACGGCGGGGCGACGATGAGCGGTGCCGTCGTCGGCTACGACGTGCTCCGCGGCGTGATGGAAACTGCAGGCCAGACCGTCGGAATTCAACTCCAGCGCGTCTATCCGCTCCGCTCCGAAGACGACGAACACCAGAGTCGGGCGTGGGGACTCACGTCACCACAGGCCGAGAGCCTCCGAGTCGCTCACGAGATGGGCTACTTCGAGATTCCGAAGGCGGTCACCGCCGCCGAAGTCGCCGACGAACTCGGTATCAGCAAGACGGCGTTTCTCGAACGGCTCCGTCGCGCGCAGTCGTCGCTCTGTTCGTCGGTGTTCGGGCAGGGTATTTAGCCACCTTCTGTGTAGACACCGCTATGCGAGTCGAAGATGAGAACGGCATCCGGCGCGTGACGTTCGACCGACCCGAGGTGAAAAACGCGTTCAACGCCGACGTTGCCCGCGAACTCTCCGAAGCCCTCGAAGCACTGAACCCCGACGACTTCGACGTGGCCATCGTCTCCGGCGACGGTGACGCCTTCAGCGCGGGCGGCGACATCCAGGCGATGGCAGAGCGCGACGAGACCGCCCGCGAGGCCTACGAACGCGTCAGAGGAACGCTCGGCCGTGTCGCCGAAGCCATCCTCACCGCACCCGTACCAGTCATCGCGCGTGTGAACGGCGATGCCGTCGGCGCTGGGATGTCGCTCGTCGCCGCCTGCGACTTCGCCTACGCCGTGCCAGAGGCTCGATTCGCCGCCTCCTTCATCAACGTGGGACTGGTCCCCGACGCCGGTGGGACCGTCACACTCCCTCGGCTCGTCGGTCTGCGTGCGGCCAAGGAACTCGCCTTCACTGGGAAACTCGTCTCGGCCGAGCACGCGGCCGAACTCGACATCGTGAACGAGGTGGTCTCTCCTGAGGAGTTAGATTCGACGGTCGAAGAGCTGGTCGAGACGCTCGCCTCGCGTCCGACAGAGTCGCTCGCGCTCGCCAAAGAAGCGATTCACGACAACCTCGGTCGGTCGTGGCGCGACGGACTCGAACGTGAGGCGCACGCCCAGACGCTCGCCTACGACACCGACGCTCACGAGGAAGGCGTCTCGGCGTTCTTGGAGGGGCGACGGCCGGATTTCTCGTGAATCGGAATCGAGCTTAGAGTCCGAGGAAGTTCTCCGCGTTCTCCCACAGCACCTTTCGTTGAACCGCCTCCGGCGCGTCGAAGTACTCGTCGAACGACTCGAACCAGCGCTCCGGTCGAATCATCGGGTAGTCGGTGCCGAACATCACCTTGTCCTGTAGCACCGTCTTCGCGTAGTGGAGCACCTGCGGGTCGATGTACTTCGGAAGCCACCCCGAGAAGTCCATGTAGACGTTGCCCTTCTGCTGGCAGATGGCGAGTTGCTCTTTCTCCCACGGGAACGCCGGGTGTGCGATGAGAATCTGGAGGTCCGGGTGGTCGGCCGCGAGGTCGTCGATAAGCATCGGATTTCCGTACTTGAGTTTCAGGCCGCGACCACCCGGTGCACCGGCCCCGAGTGTCGAACTGCCACCGTGGAAGATGACGGGGACGCCGAGGTCCTCGATGGTGTCGAACAATTCGGCGTGCGCGCCGTCGCTCGGGTCGAACCCCTGTGCGATTTGCTGGAACTTGAACCCCGAGAGGTCGAGGTCTTCGACACACCGGACAGCTTCGTCGGCACAGTCGTCTTTCAGGGGGTCCACGCTCCCGAATCCGATGAAGAAATCCGGATGCTCGTCGCGTACGTCGGCGACGTAGTCGTTCGGAACCGGCGGGTTACCGGTGTTCGTCTCGGCGTCCCACCCGAGGAGAATCGCCCGGCCGATGTCGTACTCGTGGTACTCCGCTATCATCGCCTCGTAGTCCCACGTCTCCATCTCGGCACCGAACTTCCGGGCCGCATCCTGCATCATCTCGCCGCCGGCGTCGTAGAGGAACTCCGCCGTCGGTTGGTGGGCGTGCGTGTCGATGATGCGCGGTTCGGAGAGCGATTCTCGTACAGACATAGCGGAAGTACCACCCGAACGAGCAAAAGATACGGGGAGAGAGTAGCGGGTAAGCGGTCAGATGGAGGCAAAGCCGGGCGAAGACGGCCGAAGACGAGCTATTCGACGTATCCGAGGTTGGCCAATCGGTCGGTGACGACGTCCGAAGAGATGCCTTCATCGACATCGACCGGGCTTCCCGAGGTAATCGTTCGGCGCTGGCCGTTGTCGAAGACCAACCACGGGACCGTGACGAGTTCCTTCGTGTAGATCCCCGGCGGGTGGCCCCACTCTCGAATCGGGACGGGGAACGAGCGCTCGCCGATCATATTTCCGTGGTCGGACGTGACGACGGTTCGTCCCGGAAGCGACTGCATCAGTTCTTCGACCACGGGGAGTGCGAGAAGCAAGTTGTCGCGGTAGGCTTCCCAGACGACCTCGGGGTCAACCGTACGCTTTCGCGTCATCAGTTCGGCCCAGATGTCGAGTTTCTTGTCTTTGGACTCGAACGGCGACCGGGCGTTGAGTTCGGGACTCCCGATAAACGGGTAGTGTGGCTGCATAAAGTGGACAATAATCCGTTTTTCGGGGTACGCTTCACTCGCTCGCAGTGCGTATTCGGCCATCGTCTCAGGGAGGACCGTCCCGTGGGTTTGGTCCCATCCCTCTTCGGACCACACGTGAATCACGTCGTGGAACGTCGCGCGGAGTCGGTCGCGCTCGGCGTACAACTGCGGACTTGCGCTGACGTACACCGTATCCTGGAGGTCTCGGTCGGTGAAGTTCCCGCGGAGGAACTCGACCGTGTGCGAACCACGCGACTGCCGTGATTCGAGTCGGCCGGGAAGCGTGCTGTGTTCGGCAAAGAGGTCGTATCGGCAGGCATCGAGAATGAGAAGGTTGTCCCAATCTTCGGCGACGACGTCGATACCCTCCTGATTGAACTCGCGTTGGTTGAGACGGCTGTAGTAGAGTCGGTTAAATTCACGGCCGAAGAATGCGGGGTTCGTGCGCCCGAGACTGACCCCTTTCCGTATCTGCGAGAATGTGTACATCTGGTGTACTGATGAGTACAGAAACCGCATTGTAACTCGGCTCTTAACACGTCAGCAGCGGACACGTGTAGGCAAAGGATACATTGTTGAACCACCTACTAACAGGATGAGAAAGCAGATGTGGCGCTCCATAATTATATCCGCCCACTGCCAAGGTTAGGTGGTCTACATAATGGATCGACGGGCGTATCTTGGATTAGTCGGTGTTGCCGCGGCGTCGTTAGCTGGCTGTCTCACGCGAGAGGAGCCAGATATCCCGGAGACTCCGACCGATGACGAACCGACTCCAGAACGGACACCGGAGCCGACCCCCGAGCAGACGCCGGAATACCCTGAAGGAGTCAACGTCGTCGAAGACTTAGGCTGCGACCCGACTGGTCGTGAGCCGTGTGCCGCTCGTATCCGGCAGGCACTCGAAGACGACATCGTCCTCAGATTCCCGTCCGGGACCTACCGCTTCGAGCACCGTCTGCGCATCTCACAGTTCAGTAGCGTCGTCATGCTCGGCGAGGGGCCGGTGCAACTGCTCCCGCCGGAGGGCTACAACAACTTCCTCATCGACGTCTCCGAAGTGGGTAACTTCGTCTTCAGCGGCATCGATATCGATATCACCGCACCGGAGACGACCGCTGGCGTCCGCATCCTCACCCGCGATAGCTTCCTCGTCGATGACGTCGAATACATTGGCCGCGGTAATCACCCCAACCAGGACGTCGTTCACGCGATGTTGCTCGGCTTGACGACCGCAGAAGGCCGCGGCGTGATTCGCAACTTCAGAGCGAAGAAAGGGTCCGCAATCGGCCACTACAAGAACGGCGACGGCCGTGGTGGCATCTCTATCGGCCCGTGGAACAGCGGTGACATCCGCATCGAAAACTGCCACCTCGAAGAGTTCGGCAACAACGGTATCTACGCGAGTCGAACCACCGGCAACATCGAAGTTATCGGTGGCACCTTCCGCAACAACAACGTCGCAGGAATCAGAATCGCGGGCGAAGGAAGCTACGTCGAGGGCGCGACCGTCGAGGTCGATCTCGATAGCTACACCGGACCGCTGACCCAACTCGACTCGCAGTTCAACACTCGCGGTATCGTCATCGAGCAGGGACCGACCCAGAAGCCCGCGGGTGCGGAGATTCGCAACTGTACCATCGTCATCGAGAAGACGCCGCAGTCGAAAGGCGGTATCTACGTCTTCCCGACCGGACGGACGGTGACGGTACGGGATTCGACGATTCGCATCAACGCCGACAACGTTCCCGGCGTCTTCCGGAGTCCGCTCGAACGCCAAGGTCAGTACCGACCCCCGGACGGTCCGTCGTGGGTCAGGCTCGAAAACGTCCTCATCACCGGCACCGCGAGGGGCGCGTCGGGAATCATCTTAGCCGACGCCCCCGAGTCGGTGATTCGAAACTGCACTATCGACCAATCCGGCGAACAGCGCGACGGGGTGTACCTCTCGAATTCGAATTCGACCGTCGTCGATGGTGGCTCGGTGACGACGACGCGCTATCCCTACATCATCGAGTTCGACGGCGACAGCAACACAGACCCGTGTCTGCTCCAGTTCGACGCCGTTCCGGAGATACGACAATCGTCGGCGCGGTTCGACCCCGGTCAGTCCGACAGTACGGTCCTCATCGACGGACGAGAGTACCGCGCTAACGGCGGCGGCGTGTTCTCCACGTCCGGATGCATGACGACGGACAACCTCTCCTCGCCCACCGGCGACAACACGCTCGCCATCACCGGAACGCAGAACGGCCAACTCAAATGGCTCCGGTTCGTCCCGGAGTAACCGGCCGAAACGGCATTTTCTCGCGGCTTTCAATAGTCGGTTAGTGTGTCACCACCTGACGAGGGGAACCGCCACCGTTCAAATCTATCGAGCTTCGAGGACAGTTCAATGACACCGTTAGCGCGCCTGTCCTGCGGTCATTGAGCGTATAACAATACCCTTATCCGTTAAATCACGAGGCGTATGACGTTGAACACAGCAGTCGTCGGTGCCGGTGTCGTCTCCAGTACGCACCTCTCAGCACTGGAACGAAACCCACGGACGAACCTCGTCGCCATTTGTGATATCGACGAGGGGCGAGCGAACGACGTTGCGGCCCAGTACGGCATCAAACCGTACACGGACCTCGACGAGATGCTCGAAACCGAAGACCTCGACTGGGTACACATCTGTACCGGAGTCCAGACCCACGTCGCACTCGCCAAGAAAGCAATCGACAAGGGCGTCCCCGTGATGATTGAGAAACCAATCACCACGACGCTCGAAGAGTACCTCGAACTCGAATCCTACGCGAAAGACGCAGGCGTACAGTTCTCCGAAGTCCACCAACACGTCTTCGACCCCGCGATGCGGACGGTCGAAAAACGCCTCAAGCGCGGTGACCTCGGGAAGATTCGCAGCGTCGAAGTCATCTTCACCGGACTCACCCCGCCGGACCTCGAACAACGCGGCCGCTGGGCCATGGAACTCGACGGCGGCGAGTTCGAAGAAGGGCTTCCACACCCCCTCTACATCGCCCTCCACACCGGCGGCTACCCAGAAGACGAAGACGCCATCTCCGCGCTCACCAGCCTCACGAAGGAGTACGAGCAGGGATTCACGTACGACAACGCCTCCGTCCAGTATCGGACCGAAGACGGCTGTGTCGTCAGCGTGAAGATGATCTCCGGCGCGATTCCACAGCGCCTCGTCATCGTCCACGGCGAAGAGCAGTCGCTCATGGCCGACCTGGTCTCACAGACGGTCATGAACGTCGCCCGCGACCCGACGAGCACGTCGCTCTCGAAGGCCCGCTACAACTTCGAACGCTCGGCCAACCTCATCGGCGGCGTCGTCGGCAACGCCGGCACGATGCTCAAGACCAAGTACGACGACGGGTGGGATAACGTCAAACAGATGAACCCCCACTACTACCAAATCGACCTCGAATCGCGTGCCATCGACACCGACGGCCCGATGCCGATTCCAGTCGAGGAGTCGAAGTGGACGATGGTCCTCCTCGAAGCGGTCCGCGAGGCGGCTCGGAACTCCTAAGCCGGCGAGCACGCACCTCTGGTGGGGTGTCCTCGCCGTTTGTCGCTCTGTACCCTTTTGCTACTCTTCCCACTGTTCGATTTTGTCGTCTAACGACTCGTGCGTGTCGTCCGGCGGCTCGGCGAACCACTGTGCTTCCACGATATCTTCGTCGTCGATGAACAGGTGGCCCGACTCGTACGCCGCGTCGAACTCGACGGTGAGCACGTGGAACCGACTGCTTTCGTCGGCTTCGTTGACGACGACCTTCTGCCGCGCGGCGTACACGTCAGTCAGTGAGCACTCGACGCCCGTCTCCTCACGAACTTTGCGGCGAGCGGTCTCTGCGAGCGTCTCTCCGGGTTCGTGACTCCCGCCGGGCGTCCCCCAACGGTCGGGGTCGTCTTCGTGACGAATCAAGAGTACTCTGTCGTCGTCGTCGGTAACCCACGCGCCCGCATCGCCTATCCACCCTTCTTCGGCACGTTCGTGTCCGTGTTCGAAGTATTCTGGGTCGTTGGTGACCGCTTCCGCTTCGAGTTCGAACGCGTCGAATCGCTCTTCGAGGAGTCGTACCTGTCGGGTAATCGTCTCCCGTGTTCGCTCCTCGATATTTATGTGGTACGTTCTGTCACCGACGGTTAAAGTGATACCGCATAGCACACGATGAGCGGACGCAAAACACTTGATTAGTCACGCTTCGAGAGTCAGATATGGAAAAAGTAGCACTCACTGAGGCGTTCGCCACGTTCGACGAACAGTGGTCGCCCCGTGTCGCCGGCGAACTCAACGGGCAAGCGGTCAAACTCGCAAAGGTCGAAGGCGAGTTCGTCTGGCACCAGCACGACGACGCCGACGAGCTATTCTTCGTCCACGACGGCGCGTTGACCATCGAACTCCGCGACGAACCGGACGTGCACCTCGACGCGGGCGAGTTCGTGGTCGTCCCGCGAGGCGTCGAACACCGACCGGTCGCCGACGAGGAAGCACAGATTCTCCTCTTCGAACCGAGCGGAACGAAGAACACCGGGAACGTCGAGTCAGAACTCACGCAGACGGAAGAAAAGCGACTGGAATAGCCTCTTATCGGAGCATCGAGACGACGCGCCGGAAGTTCATCAGGCCGCTCGCCGAGACGAGCACCGACCACGTGACGAGTCCGATGACCACGGCGGCACCGAGCGTGACGAGACCGGAGATGAAGGGCTGGAACGCGATGACGGGCACCGCCATCCCGAAGGTGACGAGACAGACGATGGCCGTGGTTCGGGCGAGTCGCCAGAGCGACAGGTCGAACTCGGCGTAGATGAGGTACACCTCGAAGCCAACGAGGAAGACGTAGGTGATGACCGTCGCCACCGCGGCACCGACGACGCCGAAGACGGGGATGAGCGCGAGGTTGAGCCCGAAGTTGGCGACGGCAGTCGCGCCCTTCGCGTACGCGCGAGAGGTGGCTCGACCGATGAAGTCGAGACTGTCGTTGGTGATTTTGTCGATAGCCCGCAGGAGCGCGTAGAGACTGAACACCTGTACGATGGGGACCGCGCCGAGGTACTGCTCGCCGAAAACGAGACGGACGGTGGGTTCGGCGAGGATGGCCATCCCGACTGCGGCCGGAACGTAGAGCGTTACGACGTACTCGAAGGTGGTCTCGTAGAGCTTCGACGCGCGCTCGATTTTGTTCTCGGCCTTTTGCTCGCCGAAGGTCGGCGAGATGGAAAAGCCGATGGTCGTCGCGGGCGCGATGACGAAGTCCGTAATCTGCTTGCCGAGCATGTAGAAGCCGACGGCGACGGGGTTGAGGAAGAACCCAACGAGAATCGCATCGACGCGTGAGTCGAGCATGACCGCGCCGCGGGTCACCGTCAGCGGAGCGCTGTAGCGGAGAATCCGATTCGAGAGTCCCGGTTCGGCCGATTCGTGTTCGTCGTATCGGCGATAGAACTGCGTGTAGAGGATTCCGAGACCGACGACCGCCGCGAGTCCGTAGCCGACGGTGTAGCCGACGACGGCACCGACCGGCCCGAACCCGAGGAGCAAGAGCGCGACGATGAAGACGATGAACCCGACGTTCGCAACGATATCGGTCTTCGCGCTCAAATCGACGCTGTTCAATCCCTGGAACGCGAGCGAGACGAACGTGTTGAGCGAACTGAACGCGATGTAGCCGACACCCGCGACGAGCAGTGGGGCGACGCGCTCGTCGCCCATGAACTCGGCGACGGGACCGCTGAGCGCCACCACGGCCGTCACCACGACGAGAATCGTCGCAAGGTTGTACTTCAGCGTGGACCAGAGGATGTGCGGAATCTGTGCGGTGTCGGTCTTGCGGTACTCCGCGAGGTATCTCGCTGCGGACTTCGCCAACCCGAGGTTCGCAAACAGGAGTGCGACCGAGAGGATGGAAATCGCGAGGAAGAGAAGCCCGTACTCGTCGGGCGTCAGAAAGTACCGTGTGAGCAGAATGAGCAGCAACCCTTTCGAGAGCAGTGAGATGCCCTGGGCTGCGAACATTGCCTTGATGCCCCGAATAATTTTGCTTGTCACCATGACTTGTTGCGTCCGTGTGCGGGCTTCCCACCTTGCAGTGAATTGGAAGCCAACCGGCATAAACGAACGGCGGGCTTCGACGACGTCGCGTCTACACTGCTGTGGGCAAGCTCTGTCGCGCGTAACTCACCGAGTGTGGGCGTCGTTGGGGCTTTGTTATAGGTGACTTACTGGATTTCAGGACGGTGCAACCGCTCGGCAGGAAGTCGATTGGCGAAAAATCGCGTCGTAACCCACACCGGGGCGTGATACGCGTCGAAAGAAGGACAGCAGCGAACCGCGAGTTCCGCGCTCGCTGGCTTAGTTGGATTCGACCTTCATCTCGTCGAGGTAGATACGTGCCGGCCCGTCGAGGCTGAAGGCGGTGAGGTTACCCGTGAAGCGGTACTCGTCGAGACCCTCGCGGGTCTGCCCCTTCGCGGTGCTGCCACTGACCGTGTCGTTGTCGGCCTCGGTGAGCAGTGCGAGGTCGCCGCTGACACTGAACTCGTAGGTCGCAAGGTCTTCGGTTCCCATCCCGTCGATGGTGAGCTTGGTCGCCGTCTCGACCGTCGAGTCCGTCGAGGAGTCCGTGCTCGAATCCGTGGTGGAGTCCGTCGAGTCCGAACTGCCAAGCGTCGAGGGATCGACTTCCTCGCCATCGACGGTGACCTTCGCGGGCCCGTCGATGGTGAAGTCCGTCACCTCGCCGGTGTAGTCGAAGCTGTCGAGACCGCCACCCACCGCGCCGATGACGGTGGTGCCTTCGACGGTGTCCTCGCCCGGGTCGTCCGTCTGCGAGACAGAGCCGCTGACGCTGAACTCGTAGTTCGTGAGTTCCGAGCGCCCCTCGCCGTCGATGACGAGTTCGTGCGTCGTCGCGGTCGAATCGGAGTCCGAACTTCCGACCGACGATGGGTCGATTTCCTCGCCGTTGACGAGGACCGTGTAGTTGTCGGCATCGACGTTCGCGCTGAACGCCGTGAGTTCGCCGTCGAACTCGAAGTCGTCGGCGTACCCGTTGCCGGCCTTGCCGGTGACCGTCGTCGTGCCGTTACTCGATTCGAGCGTGTCGGAACTCTCCGCGCCCGAGCCTTTGGAGACAGTCCCATCGACGGTGAACTCGTACTCGACGAGCGGGCCGCCCTCGGCCGTCTCGATGGTGAGGGTGTCCGGCGAGTCGGTCGAATCAGTCGAAGAGTCCGTGCTCGAGTCGGTCGAACCAGAGTCGGTACTCGAATCGGTCGAACCCGAATCGGTGGACGAATCCGTGCTCGAATCCGTCGAACCGGAGTCCGTACTCGAATCAGTGGACGAGTCGGTCGAACCCGAATCGGTGGACGAATCCGAGGAACCGCCGAGGTCTTCGGGGGTGACTTCCTCGCCGTCGAGGGTCAGCAGTGCGGACCCGTCGATGGAGAACGACGTGATTTCGCCCGTGAATTCGAAGCTGTCGATACCGGCGCGAACCGCGCCCGAGACGGTGCTGCCCTCGACGGTGTCCTCGCCGGGGGAGTCCGTCTGCGAGACGGTGCCGCTTACACTGAATTCGTAGTTAATCAGTTCTGTACCACCTTCACCATTTACGACTAGTTCATGTGTTTTTTTTTCCGTAGCGTCGGTCGTGGTGGAGTCCGAATCGGAATCCGTCGAATCGGAGTCCGAGTCGGAGCCGCTGGACAGGTCGCCGTCGCCCGGGAGCGGACAGCTACCGGACGTTTCGATTGCCTGCGTCTGGACGTTCGTATCGACCTCGCGGACTGCCCGGCCATCGACGTTGATGGTCGATTCGCCGACGTAACAGTCGCCGGCGTTGACGACGGTGACACCGTCGCGGCCGTTGGCCGTCTGCTGGATACAGGTGTTCTCGATGGTCGAACCGGGGCGGTTGATGATTTTGATGCTCTCGCGGTCCGCCGCGCTACCCGTGATAGAGGAGTTCTTGACCGTCAGGTCCCACGGCTTGGGTGCCTTCGGGTAGTTCGACGCCTTGTCCTCCGGTCCGTAGGCCGTGATTGCGCGGGTGTTGTCGCGGTCGATGACGAAGTAACAGTTATCGACTTCGAAGAAGCCACCCGTCTCGTCGAGGTCGATCGCTTCGAGCGAGTTCGGCGAGTCGCGGACGATGAACGTACAGTTGCGGGCGTGGCCGCCGTTCTTCGTTCCGCTGAACTTGCTCTGCTTGGTCTCGACCCACAGCCCACGCATCTTACGAGGCGTGCCGGGGTTGTCCCGAGCCTTGCTCATGTCGATTTCGATGAGGGCGTCCTCGACGTACGAGTTGGGACCCATGAGTCGAACCTGCGCGACGTCGTTGTTGCGGTAGATACCACCCTCTACTTGGATAGCACCCTTACAGCGCGTCGCGTAGATACCGTTGTTCGCCATCTCTTCGAGGTGGCAGTCGATGATGCGGAGCGTCCCCTCGTGGGAGGGACCTGCTTGAATCCCACCGGAACTGTTGCGGTACGCCCCGAGGACGCCACCGTCTGCCGCCTTGAAGTTCTTGATGATGGACGTTCCGTCCGCGTCGTAAACGTCGGCGAGGATGTGCTGGTCGAGGCGGTCGTCGGCATTGGGTGCACGTCCGACGATTTCGACGTTGCGAATCTGGCCGTTGTCCCGGCAGAGGATTTTCATGTTTGCGAACGCGCCGCGTGCGGTCTGGTCGATGGTGAAGCCTTCGAACAAGACGTTGCGGCCGCCGCGGTTGAAGAACACCGTCACGTGGTTGCCCGAGGGAATCTCGAACGTCGCACCCTCTTCGGAGTACAACCCGACGTTGTTCATCGAACCCGTCGAGATGGTGCTCGAAATCCGGTACGTTCCCTTGGGGAACTTGATGAGCGTCCCACTCGAGAGGCGGTTCTCGATGGCGTTCGAACAGTCGCGGTTACCCGAGGTGTCACAGAAGTCTGCGGCGTTCAGGACGCGGTCGAAGGAGATGCCACGGACGGTCGTGGCGGCCGAAGCGCTCTCTGCTGCTGCACCTGCAGCAGCCATACTACCGAGGGCGACGCCGGCCATTCGCAGATACGATCTGCGGCCCATGCTTGTTTCATCGCTCGAAATCTTATCGAGGAGCTGATTGCGGTCGTTGCGGTCAGAGTCCTTCTGCATGGTCGGCCCCTTGAACCTTGCATAAATAACGAATATGGCCACATTTGAAGCAAAATGTGGTTAAATTGCTGTAGTTAGTTGAGAATAGTGGTCAAATGTGCACCATAAGCTTGCAAATAAGTATCGATAAATGAGCGAAGTGTTTACCAACTGTTCTCAGCGAGCCCCGAAACGTATGCTACCTGTTACCAACATCCGTCTCGTGTCACCAGAAGACGAACAAATATTCAACAAAAACGGCGAGGAATTGGAAAAACGAACACCTCTAGCGAACTGAGACGGTATCGGGGGCGCTCTTCCCGAATTGTGGCGATTAAGGAGAGTGTAAACCGGAAAATAGCCTCGAACAGCTAATCGACGAGGTAGCCGAGGTCGGCGAGCTGGGCTCGCATCGCCTTGGTGAACCGACCCTGTTGCTGCTGTTCGCTCACCGGGACGCCGTCGGTTTCGAACCACGTCTGGAGTTGGTCGTCTAACTCGGTTCGAACCTCAGGGTACTCGTCAGAGACGTCGTGTGTCTCGTCGGGGAGGGCGAACAGTTCGGCCCCGTCGTCACTGTACTCGTATTTGAACTCCGACGTTCGGAGCGCCGTGAGCGTCGATTTCGGGAATCTCGACGCGTCGAACGCCGGGTTGAGTTCGACGAGCTTGTCGAGGTTCTGTTTGCAGCGGTCTGCACCGCGCTGGATGATGGCAAATTCGCGGCTGTCGGACTGCATATCCACGCCTTGCATCCCTTCGGTCGGGGCACCGACGGCAGCGAGCAACGTCGTCATCACGTCGGCGTGTTGGACGAGTTCACCGTCGTAGTCCAGTACGCCGTCGAGTCCGTGGACGATGAGCGGGACGTGACAGACCGCATCGTCGGTGACGATTTGGTGAGCCAGCAAGCCGCTCTCGCCGAACAGTTCGCCGTGGTCGGCGGTGATGACGAAGATGGTGTTGTCGAGGTCGAGCGACTGGACGGTGTCGAACAGTTCGCCGACGAGTTCGTCTGCGTGAGCGATTTCGCCGTCGTAGAGCGCCGAGATTGCCTTCCACTCCTCGTCGGAGAAGGGGCTGTTCGCCGCCATGTGCTCGAACAGGCGGTCGTGGTGGTCTAACCCGATCTCCTGAATACGCTCGGTGGGGAGCCCGGTGGCATCGGCGAACGTGTCGAGGTGGCGCTTCGGCGGGTAGTACGGGTGGTGCGGCCCGCCGTAGTGGAGATAGAGAAACATCGGGTCTTCTTTCGTCTGGCGGTCTTTGAGCCACCGCTTCGCCAGTTCGTTCATCATGTAGTCGGTGCTGTGCTTGCGCGTATCGAGGCTCAGCCCGCCGCCGTGCTTGTTGATGTTGCGGAGGTAGGAGAGAATCGTTCCGACACCGACCGATTCGCGGAGGGTGGACTTGCTCAGCCAGACGAACTCGTCGAAGCCCCGGTCGAGACCGGTCGCAGAACTCAGGTGGGAGTTCGGCGAGATGCAGGCCGTATCGTAGCCGGCTTGCTGCAATCGCTCTGCGACGGTTGGCAGTTCGTCGGGAATCGCCTCGCCGGTCATTCCCGCGCCGTGGTGCGAGGGGTACGTTCCCGTGAGGATGGACGCCGAAGAAGCGAGCGTCCAGATACCGTGAGAGAAACATTCGGCGAAGTACCGACCGTCGGCGCTGTCTGCGATTCGTTGGAGGTTCGGGGTGGTGTTTTTGTCGTACCCACCCATCGTCGTGTGGTCTGCTCTCGTGCTTTCGAGTGTAATCCAGACGATATTTGGCCGCTCAGTCATAGCTCTGGGCGGTGCTTCGTCTGTGAATCGGATAGTTATAAGTCGCATATCCGAGTGACAGCGTCTCACTGCCCGAAATTCACGCGGAACGAAAACCCACCCGGTGTTCAGTCAACGAGGTTAGTCGTCGTCTCGGTGGTCGCCGCCGTCTTCGTCTTCGTCGTCACGGTCACCTTCGTCTTCGTCATCGTCGCCCTCACTTTCCTCTTCATCGTCGTCGTCATCTCTCTCATCCGCATCGTCGCGGTCATCATCGTCTCTCTCCCTATCGTCGTCACGACGGTCGTCGTCATCTTCTTCGTCTTCATCGTCGCGTTCGTCACGGTCCTCGCGTTCGTCGTCCTCACGTTCGTCATCGTCCTCGTCCCGGCCCTCGTCTCGCTCCCGTTCGGTCTCGTCGTCGCGGTCATCTCGGCCCTCGCGTTCGTCCTCCTCGCCGGTTCGCTCCCCACGACGCTCCTCGCTTCTATCAGCGTCTCTTCCCTTGGCCTTCCCGTCGCCGTTCCCCCTGTTCTCCTTTTCGTCCTTGTCGTGACCCTTCGCCTTGCCATCGTTACTGGCGTCGTCATCGTCTCTCTCACGCTGGGTCGTCGTGCTGGTCTGTCGCTCGTCTCGCTGTTCGACGCGGGCGACTCTCGTGTCGTTGACCGCGGCGACCGCTTCACCGGTATCGAGACTCGTCGGCTCGTCGGTCGTCGTCTCCTCCGCATTGGGAGTACCGACCGGTTCGTCGGTCGTCGGCGTCGGCGCTGCAGTGTCCGGCGTCACAGCTGAGTCGTCGCTCTGTGTCGAGTCACTCCCAGAAAAAGAATCGTCGTTCGCCGGTTCGTCGCTCGTCCGTTGGGTGTCGTCGGGAGGGTCGGTCTCCCTGTCAGGGACCTCTGCATTCGTCACCGACGACCCGTCGCCCCCTCCGGGACGAGTCGCGTCGGCTGCCGCACCGCCGCCAGCGAGGTCGAGTTCCGAGACGGCTGACTGCTCATCCGACCCGAACGTCTGTTGAGTCTCGGTCGATTCGGCCCGCTCCTCGAAGTCCTCGACGAAGAACAGCGTGAAATCGCCGTTCGAGATGACTCGGTTGACGCCGGGCGTGGCATCGAGCGCGTCGAAGCCCTCCTGCGAGTACCGGAGTTCCTTGTACGCGACGAGTTCGCGCTCACGGTCGTAGTCGGTGATGGCGAGGTAGCCCTGGCCTTCGAAACTCGAGTTGAGGTCCGTGAGTCCGTTGTCGGGGACGTAGTTGTCGTACTCCGTCTCTTCGGAGGCTTCGACGCCCAGTACGGCGTCGTTGTAGCGCCACGGTCCCTGCCGGACGCTCTGGACGGTCAACGTCTCGTTTTGGAGCGTGAAGGCCTGGTGGTAGCCGTCGAGTTGTGCTTCGGTGACCTGCTGGTTGGGCTGGTAGATGTACGGCGACGGGAAGGCTGCCAACAGCGCGAGCGGGAGGAGGATGACGAAGGCGAGGACGATGCCGACGTGCGCCGTTCGAGCACCCATCCGTGGTGAGATGCCGATTGCACTGAGCGTTATCATGACCGCACCGAGCACCGTTGCGATGACCATCAGATAGCCCAGGAGACGGAAGTGTAGTTCGCCGATGTTGCCGAAGATGTAGACGAGCGCGAACGGCAGGGTGCCGAGCGCGCCGAGCGTCAAGTACTGAATCTTCGCGGTCGTTTCGGGCATGTCGTCGAAGCGACTCGAAAGCGTCGCCACCGCCAGCACCCCCGTCAGACCGATGAAGATGACACTGACGAGGAAGAGTTTGAGGAATATCTCTTCGATACTGACGCCGATAGCCGCGAGCGAGGCACCTTGGGAGGCGGCGGCCCCTGCAGCAGTTGGGGGCGTCCCGCTGAGGTAGCCTTCCACCGTTCGCTCGACTGCCCCGACCGTGTTCAGGAAGGCGGCACGCTGGATAATCCACAGGAAGAGCGCGACGGCGAGTATCGCAGTCTGTGCGTAGACCGGGCGGTTCGAGTGGAACTGCTCCCAGCGGTCGGTCCGGCGAGCGACGTACTGTACCGCGGCGGCCAAACCGAGCAGGACCAAGATGTTGAGCGCCTGCATCGGGTGGTAGAGCACTGTTGCGATACCGGTGATGCCGAGAAGCGCGCCGATTGCCGTCGGCCGGAATGTAGACGATTCTGGGCGATTGCTCGACACGTAGCGGAAGAAGAGGAACACCGTCAACGAACCGAAGAAGACCGCTTGGCTGAACGAGTGCGGTGCCAAGTGGGTACTAATCGTGTTGATGGGGAGCAGGAGGAACGTCGAGAACGTGGCGATGACGACCACAGCATCGTCCTGCGGGAAGACGAGCGCGGCGATTCGGGGAACGAGCAAGAACGTCAGCGCGATGAACGCCAATACGACGAACAGGAAGGAGTGTTCCAGCGAGTAGCCGGTGACCATCGAGAGGAGGATTGCAAAGGTGTGAATCCCCGGATAGAGAATCTCGGTGACCGGGGTTTGACCGCTAACGATGTCTCTCGCCCATCCGAGGTGCGTCAGCGAATCGCCGGCGCCGAGGAAGAAGTAGCCGCGAATGACGGGCAATGCGACGACAGAGAACACACTAACGCCGCCGAGGAAGAGCGCGAGGTTTCGGAACCGAGCGCCACCCATCACAGCGATAACGAGCGAACAGAGGACGGCAACTGCAACGAGAACCCAGTAGAGGGTCGGCGTCGCGCCGTAAATCGAGAGTTCGTAGCCAGTCGCAGGAGCCCGATAGGCGACCAACACAGCGATTGCGAACGCTACGAATCCTCCAATTAAGCCGACTTGGCTGAGAGACCACGACCGCGATTGACTCATTACACAGTTGATGGGTATGAGCAAGTATTGTTATGGGTCGCCAACTTCCGTTCCCGTCTGGCGTTTATACTAGACGAGCAGAGCGTGATTCAGCCTGATAGTTCGGGATATCGTGAGACTAACGGCTCGTGATATGTTGCCACTAGAGAGTAGTGATACGCACGTGTACGTGTGCGCAAACTCTGAGCGTTAGCGGTCAAACCCCGGTCACCGTCTGAGAACAAGAGGAACGGAAAAACAACACAGACGAAAGGAGAGAAGCCGACCAACAGGGGGTGAACCGAGGAATGAGAATGCAGCGGATTACTCGAGAGTGCCACACCCGCAGTCGAGTCCGAGGGCGTTGTTGTTGAACGCATCGAGGACGTCCTTGAGTTCCTCGCCATCGACACCAGCGACTCTCCACCGCCGTTGGGCCGCTGGGAAAGACGAGTCGGCAAGCCACGATTCGGCGTTTTGTTTGGCCTCGCGGACCGTCGTGTCGTAGTCGGCGAGGTACGCATCGACACACGTCGGTTCAGAGCCGTCTCGGCCCTGGAAGTTGAGGATGGTAGCGATGAGGTGCGTCGCCATGATGACGCCCTTGTCGCCCCGAGTCGGCATCTTCAGGAAGGCTTGGCCCTCCTCGACGGACTGGAAGTCCGTGCCGAGTTTCTGATTTACTTTCGCAAGCCCACCGTCGGGCCAGTCGTGGTTCATCCAGTAGCCGGGTGTCCGTGGACACGACGTTGCGGCGGCGGTACCGGAGAACGCAGGAACTCCGACACCCAGCGCGAGCGTAGCGAGCGCACTCTTTTTCATCAGGGAACGGCGGGAGAGTCGGAGCAATGGTCTGGTAGTCATAGTTGAATCGTCCGATTTCGGACGACTGACTGGTTGCGAGAGAGACAGTTAGTTATAGATTCTATCCCGGACTGTCTCGATTCGTTAGTAGTCAACAATCTGATATTGGGCGCGGAAAGTGGAGGAGATTCCGGTTAAAGTTCCGGTGTTCCTGAACGACAGGTAGGCTGACGGTTCTCTCGAGAACGGCACGAACGAGTGACGTTCAAGAGACTCGACGAGTGAGAAAAGTGTTCGCCCCGGTTATCTTTACGAACTGAGAATCCAGTTATCTGGGCCATTAGTGATGCAAGGAGACGTTGCACGGAAGCCTGCGAGAGGTAACAGATGTATAACAAAGCACGAAAGCAGTGATTTTTCAACCTGCGAACAATGACGATAGAAGTTAGGCACGCAAACCAAGATGACCTCGAACGTTGGGACCAGTACGTCGAGCAATCGCCGCACGGGACACTCTTCCACCAATACGAAGCACTCCGAGTACAGGCAAAGCACGCAGGTGCAGAGCTGTATCCGTTGGTCGGATTCAAAGGGCAGGAAATCGTCGGTCTCTTTCCCGTTTTCAAGATAACGAAGGGTCCAATTCGAACGGCGTTCTCACCGCCGCCAGAGCTTCGTGTTTCCTACCTCGGGCCGATCCTCCTCAACATGGACAAACTCAAGCAGCGCAAGCGTGAGCGCCGCCATCACGAGTTTTTAGACGGCTGTTTCGAGTGGATTCAGAACGAGATCAGGCCGCAGTACACGCACATCCGCCTCGACGGGGGGTACACGGACTTGCGTCCGTTCTCGTGGAACAACTTCTCGATTACGCCCTCGTACACCTACCACGTCGATTTGACCGGTGGTGAAGAAGAGGTGCTGATGAAGTTCAGCAGCGACGCACGGGCGAACATCAGGAACGCTCCCGAAGACTCGTACACCATCGAGGAAGGCGGACTCGAAGAAATCGACCTCATCGTCGAGCAGATTACCGAGCGCTACGAGAGCCAAGGAATCTCGTACCGTACCACTCCACAGTTCGTCAAAGACCTCTACACCAGTCTTCCAGCGGGGCAGATTCGACCGTACACCCTCCGCATCGACGGCGAGTTCATCGGCGGCATCCTCGTCACGGACTACAAAGAGATGGTCTCTCGATGGCAGGGTGGTGTCCGAACCGACATCGACGTCGATATCGCCGTCAACGACCTGCTCGACTGGCACGTCATGACGGACGCAATCGAACGCGAACGGACCACCTACGACCTCGTCGGTGCCGACAACCGCCGCATCAACAAGTACAAGGCGAAGTTCAACCCCGAACTCGTGCCGTTCTACAGCCTCGAAAAGGGCGAGTCCGGCATCGGAACCTTGGCCCACCTCTACAAGTCGATCCGGCAGCGTGCCTGACTCCAGCGGCTCAAGAAGTAGTATCGCCGTCTGGTATCTTTTCTATCGCTGACGACACCCGACCTGTCCCGTTGCTCTAGTTAGTCACAGGGGGTAGCTGACGATTGTTTGATCGTAGTGTGTGCCTGATGACCCGCACTCGACGCGCTGCGGTACGCGCTGAGTCCAGAACCGCTCAAACTCTACGTGGCAGTCGGTGTCGGGTGATACGCCGTCGAGTTCTCACAGGAGGGGCTGTTCATCATCCCAGTCCCGTTCCGGACGCTCGTCTCGCTTTCGCTGTTGCTCCTTGGACTCACGCTTGTCGGTGGGCCGGTCGCTGTGGTGCACCGCGTCCTGACCGATGCGACACCCGCGACGTGAGCCATTTGCGGATTCGCGCTTCGATGCGAGAGGGACAGCAGGGACAGCCAACCGGCAGTCGCACTCGACGAGTCCATGTGCACCAGTCTCGTGAGTATAGCATATCGAACACGGGGACCGAAAAAAGAGGAGAAGGCGTCGCTCGTCTACACCGTCTGCCGGGAGGAAGCAGCGTCCGGGTTATCGCCGACTTCGTAGCCCTGCGAGCGAGCCACTGCGTTCAGGTACTCGGACATCGCGTAGGCCATCCACGCCTGCGCCCAGCGCATCAGCGTGGTCTTGACGGTGTAGTACTTGTGCTTGCGGTAGTAGAACCGCCCGTTACCGGCGTAGAGGTTTTCGAGCGTCCACTGGAGGACGCGACCGGCGAACTCTAAATCGCCGGCGGCGGTGAACACCTGAATCGCCGTCGCGGCGGCGTGGATGTCGCGGGGGAACGCTTTCGACTCGTCCCAGTTGGGTGCGCCGTCGGACTCGAAGAGGGCGTTGCGGAAGAACTCCATCCCACGGTCGATAGTCTCGTCGTAGCGGTCCGAGCCAGTCACCTCGCGGTAGCGGAGGAACGCGTCGAGGACGAACCCGTTGTGGTGGTTGTCCATCGAGAGGTGCGAACTGGACGCCGGGATGCGGTAGGTCCAGCCACCGATATCCGCCTGGTGGTCCGCGATGAAGTCCAGAATCTTGGTCGCGCGTTCGAGGTCGGCTTCGTCGTGGTAGTAGTCGTAGATATCGACGAAGAGTCGCGCACCGAGCGCACCCGAGTTGATGGTGTAGTAGGTATCGGGGTGGTTCAGGTGGTAGTTGATTTTCGCGCCGCCATCGACTTCGCGGTAGTTCAGGTCCTGGACGACGAAGTCCGAAGCGGTCTTGGCGATAGTCGGGTAGATCGGGTCGTAGGGAGCGGCTCTGAGGAGCGCTTTGGTCGCATACGAGGTGGAGACCACGTCGGGGTCGTTCGGCATGCCCTTTCCGTCGAGCATCTGCAGGACGTGTTTGTGGCCACCGCAGAAGCCGTGATATCCGACACTCCGATTCTGGATGAGCCAGTCGGCGAGTGCTCTGGACTCCGCCAGGTAATCGACGTCCGACTGCTCGCCCATCGCGTTCTTGTACTGGTGGAAGTTCAGGTTGGCAATCGAGAACAGTCCCGTTCCCTTGAAGTTACGGCGCTTTTCGACGAGGAAGAGCGGCCGAACGTTGACCGGCGGGCGCTTGACGAGTTCTTGGACGACGAGGTTGACCCACTTGTTGTCGAACGGGAGCGCTTGGAGGAAGCGACTGCTCATGCCGTCTCCGTAGTCCCACCCGGTGTAGTCTCGCTCACGCGAGTATTCGAGCGTCTGCTCGAGAATCTTCGAGATTGGAGTCCCCTCGAACTCGAGCATGGGTCCGACCGTCGTCTCGGAGGGTTCTTTGAGGTCGGTCAGGAGCGAAGCGTCTTGTGACATACAATACGTTGAGAAACAGAGTTTAGCGGCTTTGTTACGTGCCGCCTACGCTCGTCAGGCCGTGATTTCCATGTAGAATAGGGTAAAATAGAGGCCCGAAACCCAGACGCCGTCTACCACTTTGGGGGCTGAGAACTGTTTTTCCAGTGCAACGGGGAGTCGGCGTGCATCAGTTTGGGGTCCAAATAGGTGCCACTGGCAACCTTCGATAAATGGAATTCAGTTCGACATAAACGCACAACGAAAGCAGACTGTTGGATTTAGTAAGGAGTTGCCGGGCGCAAGCCACTCTATAACAAAACGCCGAACTCGCCATGGTTTCAGTATGACCGACACTCGCTCGGGAGAGATGAACACGTTGTTAGTAGGATTAGACGCAGCGTGTCTCCCGGTTTTAGAACCCCTCTTCGAAGAAGGAGCGGTCCCAACCTTGGCGTCACTGTTCGACCAGGGTTCCCACGGGCCGCTCGAATCCCAGATGCCGCCGTGGACCGCGAGCGCCTGGCCCTCGATTTACACCGGCATGAACCCCGGGAAACACGGCATCTTCGACTTTCTCTCGTTCGATGGCTACGACTGGTCCGTCGTGAACGGTAGCCACATCCGTGAACGCACGCTGTGGGAACTCCTCAGCTATCACGGTCACACGAGCGTCGTCGTCAACACGCCCGTCACACACCCCTGTCGGGAGTTCGACGGCGCACTCATCCCCGGCTACACGTCGCCGGAGAACCCCCCGTGCTACCCCGCTGGAATCCTCGACGACGTGCGCGAGGCCATCGGTGACTACCGCATCTACGCCCGCGACCCAAAGCCCACGGACGCGAAAGCGAGCGACCGCTACTGCGAACTCATCCGGATGCGCGGCGAGGCGTTCCGCTACTTAGTCGATAGATTCCAACCCGAGTTCGGGTTCATCCAGTTCCAACAGACGGACACCGTCTTCCACGAACGCCCCGGCGACCTCGACACCGTCCGTGACATCTACGCGGAAGTGGATGCCCAACTCGCGGCGATTATCGACGCCTACCAGCCATCGAACGTCATCGTCGTCAGCGACCACGGGATGGGCGAGATGAACGGCTACGAGTTCCGCGTCAACGAGTTCCTCCACGAACACGGCTACGTCAAGACGGTCAACGGCGGGCAGGGTATGCCCACGTGGGCCACCGTCCGCGACTCGAAACTAAAGGAAGGCGTCGAAGCCCAGAGCGTCGAACTCGGTGCTGCTGCGAGACTGATTCAACTCATGGCCCGCGTCGGGTTGACGAGTCAGCGCATCGGTGCGGTACTCAAGCGCGTCGGTCTCGACGAAGTCGTCGCCAAACACATCGATACCGACCTCATCAGCGCCGGAACTCGACAGGTGGACTTCGAGCGGTCGATGGCGTTCATGCGCTCGCGCACCGAAATCGGCATCAGAATCAACCTCGAAGGCCGCGAACCACACGGCATCGTCCCCGTCTCGGAGTACGACGTGGTCCGAAGCGAGCTTATCGAACTCCTCGAGAGCGCGAAGGGACCCGACGGAAAACCGGTGTTCGACGAGGTCGCTCCGCGTGAACAGTACTACTTCGGCCCAGAGGCCGACACGTCGGTCGATATCGTCACCGTTCCGCGCGAGTTCGACCAGTTCCTCTCTGCGATGATGCCGGGACAGGTGTTCGGTACCCCGAGCGAACCGTGGAATCACAAGCTGTTCGGTGTCATCGGAGCGAAGGGCGAGGCAATCGACGCCAGCGCCGGTCTCGAAGGCGCACACATCTTCGACGTCGCACCGACGGTCCTCGCCACCTTCGGTATCGAGAGCGACGAACGCATGGACGGACGCGCGCTTCCAATCGTCACCTCACCCGGGTCGAAGGCGTACCCGACTCTCGAAGCCGGTGCCGTCGAGGAGACGGATGACGACATGGTCGAAGAACGCCTTGCGAACCTCGGCTACCTCGAATAGTCGAACCGCGCTCTTTTCCGTCTTTTCGCTCTCTTCGCTCCTTTCGCTCTTTTTCTCGCGTTCTGCCGCTCAGTGTTCACTCGCTCTCGGCGAGTAGTCGCCGTATCTCGTCGCCGTCGCGGCACTGTTCTGGAAAGACATCAGTATCGAAGAGACCGGTCGCTCTGGTCGCCCCCGGGTGGTCGATACGTTCGCGCTCGACGGTGAGCGTCCCATCGACCCGATGACCGACGAACTGCGCGACTGGCAGCGGGACGCTCGCACCGTTGGCGTAGTGGAACTCGAACGTGCCAGCGTAGAGGAGACCGGTCAGTTCGATTTCGAGTCCCGTCTCTTCTCGTGCCTCGGCGCGGGCAGCTTCCTCCGGTGTCTGCGACTTCTCGGTGACACCACCGGGCGGTTCCCAGAAGCCACCGTAGTTGTAGACGAGCACCGTCTGCTCGTGTGACGAGGTATAGAAGAGGACGACGGACGCGATGCCCGCGATGCGTGTCAGTTGTCCGTCCACCGACCGAGGCGGTTCGTCCGGGTAGTACGGCTTTGGTCCGAAGTCGAACGAGTCGATAGTTCGAGTCGGTCCCCACCGCTCGTTGAGGTCGGACAGGACGCGTGCTGTCCGGTCGGCGATGCGTTCACGAACGGTGGGCCAGTCGGTCGTCATCTGAGTTCTCGATGTGCCACGTACGACGCCACACGTCGCAACGATCGGCAGAGAATACATCCATCTGACAAATAATTCCATCGCCGATACTCACGGATGTCGAGTGCGACGGACGAGTACTAATGTAGGAGACAAGAGAGGAGGTCGAAAGCCGAACAGACCGAGTGAGACGCTCACCGACTACTGAACGGAGACCCAAACGTAGGTCGAGCGGTACGCGTTGTCCATATCCGGGGATTCGGGGGCATCGCCCTTGTAGAGGAGGTAGACGAGTCGCATGTCAGTGCCGGTCAGTTCGGGCTGGATAGACGGGTTCGCCGTCCACGTCTCGCCCGCCGCGACGGACTGTGTGGTGCGGGTGAGTTCTTGAGTCTCGATTACTCTCGGTTCGCCAGACGTCGTATCGATGCGCTGGAGTTCGACGACGAGCGTGTAACTTGTTGCCGCACCTTCGTTGTTCGTAACGGAGACGAAGATGTCGTCCGTCGTGCCGGTCGTCAACGTCGATGGGTAGTCGGACGCGACGAATTCACCGTTCTCGCCTTGCGTGAGCAACGACATCGACGAATACTGCTCGGCGGTGTTGGGGACGACCAGTGCGTATCCGAGCGTACTCATCGCAAGGATAATGGCGAGCGCGAGGGCGATGTTGACACCGCGGGTAGCGGTGTCTTCGGCGGTGAACGCCGCAGTGACGCCGGTGAGCCAGCGAGCGACTGGCAGCGAATAGCGCTCGGACTCGGGAAGTTGCTGGCGACGGTATTCGCCGAACAGCAGACCGACAGCGATGAGGACGAGAAGAATCCCGACCAACACCATCGTCCCGAGTGACTGACCGAATTGGAGGAGAACGAGACCGAGAATCGGAATCAAGGCGAGGCTCATTCCGAACGACAGGGACAGTCGTTCGCCGAGGCTAATGTTCGTCATCGCTGGACGAACACCTGCGTCGGAGACCGTCGAGACACTCGTCGAGTGGTCGTGCGGGAACAAGACGAGGAGGAGGGTGTACCCTGGGAGGAACAGGAGGACAGGAAGTCCAAAGACTGCTCGAAGACTCCACGAACTGAAATACAGTAACGACAGGGAAGCACCGACCAGAAGGAAGAGTCCAACGGAAACGTCTACTGCGGAGTATCCGAGGACGCGCAACAGGCGATTGCGCTCTTTGTTCGGTAATTCCACCATACCCTCTAATGTTGAAGAGGGTATATTGTTGTTCATCGGCTGACTGGCATATTCCAACCATTAGACAGCTCATAACGTGACATAGAACGCCTCTCGGTGGACAATTCAGCAATAGAGATTTTTCAGAATCGGTGGCTGTTCGCTCACCGAAACGTAGTGAAAAACCTCCCGGAGTGGAGAGAAGAGTGAGGCGGTAGAAATCCAGTTCTCGGTTACAGTAGTTCCTCTTCGTCGATGATTTTCCACGACCGCTCTCCTTCGTCGGTCAGACCGTACACGCGACCTTTCGTCCGGTCTTCGGGGACCAAGAGGTCTACTTGGTCGCGCTCGCGCAGTCGCTGGAGCGCACGCGAGATGTGTGCGACGTGCTGTTCGGTGTCCGATGCGATGCGCGTCGGCGTCGCGGGTCCTTCAGACAATCGTTCTAAGACTGCGAGGCGGTAGTGCGAACTGATGACGTAACTAATGACATTCCAGTTGATTTCCTCGTTCGTACCAGCCTCGTTCTCTTGCTTGCTAGCCATTCACCTGATTAACAGGCACTTAATTACATAAAGTCTTTGGTGGTAATTTATTTAGGATATCCAGACATTCGGGAGTTCCTGTGAGTTCACTGCAAATACATACCATATGGTCACCTGTTATTTTCGACATCGAAACAGCACAAAGATACGAACGTTAACAGGTACTTTTCGATGGTCCAGTTGGCAAAATTACCAGTTATCTTGCGAGGTTGAGATAGGGAACCGAGAGACATCGGCGTGATGCGTGAGGCAGAAAGAAGTTTCATGCACGAACAGTTGATAGACACGGATAGCCGAAACTCGGAATTTCTCGTGCCACAGCGTACCAAACTATTCGTGCTGTCTCCGCCGACTCTCACGAACAATTGGAAAACTAATCGCTACCATCTGGTTTCTACGTTAGTCACGTACTTCTGACGTACAGGAAGAACAGTGTGACGGGAAAATCGGTATGTTACACTGACCGATTACAGCGACTAAGATGAGTAGCGATGGGATGACGGAACCCGACGAGGTCGAATTCGACTTTCGACACAACGGCGGGTCTCCGTGGCACCCCGAAGAGAGAGGCGACGACTTCGACCCAAAGTGCGGTGTCGCACTGCGAATCGGGGAGACGTGGATTCCCGGACAGAACCCTTCGGGAGACGTCGCCTACTTCTTCGACGAGTCCGAGGTCTCGTTCCTCAAGAGGACACTCGGTGTACTGAAGCGTCTATACGCGGGGGAGACGGCGATAACGATGCACGCAGGAAACCAAGGGTTCCTCCACTTCGAAGCGGTCGGCGACGACCACGTCCGTGTGTCGAACCACTACTCCGAAGAGGCAATCGACGACGAGTCCGAGCGATTGGGTATCGAGAACACGGGCACGTGTTCACTCGACACGTTGGCAGCGGCGACACTCGACCGCGTGCGGGTGATTCTCCCGTATGGGCGCGAGGCGTTCCTCACGAACGGACGTGCTCACCAGTTCCGGATGTTAGAAGAGAACTTTCAACAAGTCGAATGGGAAGCAGAGACAGAACGGTTTTGGTGACCCTCAGTTCTTCGAACCGGGGCCGGAAAACTGGGGTATGAAGGCGTACACATCGCCGTTTCCGACGACGTTCACCTGCGCACCGGCAAACGGAAAGACGATAGAACAGTTCCCCTCACTCGTCGATTCGACCACCCCAGCGAGTGCGTCGGGGTCCACCGAATCCGTGAGCGGTGGTAGGTCCATCGGAGAAACGTCTGTGAGTTCGGCGACGCAGGCGACGACTCTGTACGCAACGCCGTCTGGGTCGTCGTAGCTAGCGGGTGAGAATACTTCGTGGCTACTCTTCCGCTCAATCTTCATCAGTCGAGGAGCGTGTTCTAGTCGTCAGCACCTTGGGGGTTTTCTGCGTGGGGTTTGAGCTGTGGCGATAGCAGTTCAGGCGGAAGTTGTCGAAGCAACGAAGACGGTCTGACTGTGGAATTGCCGTCCCACTCGGCGAGTTCTGCTTCGCATAGTTTCGGAAGGTGGACGTGATACATCTTCGTCCGAACACGGGCAACTTCGTCAGGCGAAGACGATACCTGACCGTCGTCTACGAGGTGTTCGATGACGCCGTCGAAGGTCGCAGAAGTCGGGTCGGTTCTGAGGTAACGGAGGGCGCTGCGCCGATGGGAGCTGGCCAACGCCTGGTATACCACCTCCCACAACTTACTCTTCTCACCACTCATACCACGTGCCTACGGAGTACCGTTGTATTTAGGATACGCTTGATATTTCAGGCGGTTCAAAAGTGGTACACATTCCTCGGGTGGTTATTGGACCTCGTCGATCGACGCCGCGAGGAGTAGTTTGGTGAGCACGCTATTGGCACCTCGGCGGATGTTCTCAGACGCAGATTGCTCGGAGATACCGAGTTTCTGTCCGATTTCGCCGAGGTTCGTCCCACGCGGAACCTCGAAATAGCCATCGGTGACCGCGGTGACGAGTGCCTTCCGCTGTGCGTCGGTGAGGTCGAAGATGTACTCGCCGTGTTGCTCCTCGGTGAGGGTGTACACTCGCTTCAGTTTGAACGTGATGTCGTGCTCCGCGCAGAATTTGTTGAACGCCGTCAGGTCCGTGTGGCCGTCGAACCGAATCCGGAAGTACCAATCGTCGTTTCCACGCGCCTCCAAAATCGTCGCGTTTGTCTCTGCCATCCCGTACAGCAGACTTCGAATGTCCTCGTCCCAGTCAACGCGATAGAGTGCGCTCTCGCCGACGACATCGAGGGTCATGATTTCCCGGACGTATTCGCTTCCGCGAACTGCCTCCTCGAACGCAGCAAAATCCGGCCCTCGAACCCACAGGTACGGCATGACCTGCCCAGATGCGGGGACGATACGCTCCATCTCGATGTGTACTCCCGGCTGCCGGGCGAGCACTTGGCCGAGGATGAACTCATCTGAGCGGATTGTAAATTCAGCGATGACGGTCACGAGAGGGGTACGTCCGCAGAAGATATGAACTACGCTGGCGGTGAGAGGAGTGGACCCGTACCGACCGGAGATGGAGACAGTCAGAGAAAATTGAATATAGCGACATGCGATATATTCAAATCGGCGCACCGTAGCACTGAATTCTGCTAAAGCTCGTTGTCTATGGGAGACAACGACATTAGTAAAATTGACAAATTTTCAACTAGAGTGGGCTAGCCATCGCTCACGACAGACTCAGCACGAACCCCACTCGCAGCGAGCGGGGGAAATCGACAGTGGGAACAGCGTAACACCCAAGCCCTCGGGTCAAAAATCCCCGAGCACTGCAATGGAACGCGGGAAGGCGGCGTCACCGAACGAGTTCGAAGCCATCGAGACACACACGTCGCTCGTTCGGTGGTCGAAAGCGTATGCGAGAAGCGCAATCGACAACTACGACTTCGACGTGTCGCTCGACGCAGTCGAGTGGGAAGTCTCCACCCGGGCAAAGCGCCGCGCGGCGGCGGTGAAGTCTCCCTCGTTCTCGGACGCCGAGGTCGGGACCCCGCGAACGTGGAACGGCGACGGGCCGCCGTCGTGTACGATGTCGCTGTCGTGGCGCGCCGCCCAGTCGTTCGAATACGAAGAGTGGGCAGCGACGTTACGCCACGAACTCGTTCACGTCGAGCAGTTCCAGACGTTCGGCTCGACGAACCACGGGACAGCGTTCAAAGAACGTGCGGACCAAGTCGATGCGCCCGTCAGAGTGCGTCGGTTTTCGGACCCGAAGTACGTCCTCACCTGTACGGACTGTGGAGAGAACGTCGCTCATCGGTACCGCGACTGTAAACTCGTCCGGCACGCAGACGCGTACCGGTCTGGGTGCTGTGAAGCGCCACTCCGGTGTCTCGAACCGTAGGGGAAGGTACGTCACAGCAATTCAGTCGGAATTCGGAACGTGTCACGGCCGCTGTTCGACTCGACAGTCGTGTCCAAGAGGGCCACGTCGCTGAAGGAATCGAAGACGACGCCGAGGAGGTTCTCGGAGACGTGGGAGTCTCTGATGATACACAGATACGAGTCGTGGAAGACGAGTCCGTAGCCGTTTCCGGTCACCTCGGCGTCACGAATCTGCCCGCCAACGACGTTCTCGAACCGAATCCCGTAGTCCCATCGAGCGAGCGTGACGTTCTTGATGACGACGTTCTGTACGTCCGTAGCGACGATAGCAGACGTGTCGCTCACCCCGTTTCCGCCGATAGTCAAGCCACCACCGTCGAAGACGACGTCGTTCGCTTCGATACTGAAACACGCCTCAGAGAGATGTGTTCCGCCACCGTAGGGAATGTCCTGTCCCAACGTGTACGTTCCCGGTTCCGTAATCGTCGTCTTCCCGTAGAGTTCTATCTCGTTCATCACATCACACCGCCATCCAGTCGGGTACCTCTTGACGTTCTTGAACGTCGAGCGACGTTTCGCCCGACATCGCCTGAATCGCTAGCGCGTCGTCGAGACTCCAGACGCTTCCATCCTCGTGGAACAGGCCGTTGATAACCCCATTCTTGCGCTGTGGTTGGACCCACGCCGGTTTGACCATCAGTGACCAGAAGAAGTTCCCTAGTCCTGCATCGTGGATGAGCGGCGCGAGACTCGCATAATCGGGACCTCTCTCGTCCGGTTCCGGTTCGGCCGTGAACCCCTGTCCCTTACGGGCGCGCTGCCACTCAGTAATCCAAATCGGCGTGTCGAGGGCGGCCCGGGAGATTGCGACCCGTTCGAGCATCTCTTGGAACGTCGCCTGGTCGCTGACGAAGTTATAGTGGAACTGGAATATCTCGCTGCCCCAGCGGGCGTACTCCGCGTTGTTCACGAGACTCGTCGAACCGACGGTGAGCGGCACGCTCCCGCGATTGTCCACGAGCGTCTCGAACATCGACTCGGAGAACGCGAGTTTGTTCGCAGACCATCCCGGTTCGTTCATCACTTCGATGCCGAGCAGTCGGTCGTCGTCGCGGTAGTTCTCCATGAACCACTCGACGAACGCCCGAGGTTCGTCCCATCTAGTGGGGTCGCTGAGAATCTCTCTTGAGGGGGAACTGAGTCCGACCGAGGTCTTCGGGTCGGTGTCCAAGAGTCGGTCGGTCGTGGGGTTCGCCCCGATTCCGTCGAAGATACCGATGAGAACCGACAGGTCCCGTTCTTCGGCGGTATCGAGGAAGTGGTCGAACGCCCGTTCGTGACCGTCCGGGTCGCGCTCCCACTGTTCGTAACACAGCCACGTCCGGATGGCGTTCAGGTTCACCTGCGTGGCGTAGGTCAGGTCTCGCTCGATGACCGACGGGTCGTAGTAGCGCCACATCTGATAGAAGTTGAACGCCCTCGGGGGGATGTATATCGCCCCCCGGACGTCAACCGGGTCGGTTTGGCTGGTCAGCGAAGCATCGGGAACGGAGAATTGCGACCGCTGTGTCTGCAACTCAGTGTCCATCCTCTCGCCGTATCGTGTACTCCACCCGGCGGCACCGACGACGCTCCCCACAGCACCAATCTGCAACAGTCGTCTGCGGGTCAACTCGTTACTCATGGCCTCGAAGTGGAGAACCGCCAGTCTACCACCGGTGCACCCTCGTGAATCTCGAACTCACTGAATTCGACTCGCGTGGTGGAGGGACGTGATATACAACTGGAGAGAGTGGGGGAGATACCTGACATCACAATCACACTAGTGGTTGACGAAAATCAAAAATGTTTGTTCACATTCTCGAAGTTCAAAATATTTCTAACAACAGTTTTGAATGTATTCGATGCAATCCTATTTTTGTGATTACTCAAGGTTTCTGACGGCCGATGAGTTCCTCGTGGGGGGCGAACCGGTTCGACGAAAGCCGCATAAGTAGTGCAAAATATTCACAATATATTCAGAAATTGGCAATTGAAATACAACTATGTGATATGTAATTACTACCATCCTCGGAGATTTGCGGACAAGTCCGTCTCTAATATCCCACCACCGATGAGAACTTCGAGAGTTCGATAGATAATCCAACAATATTTGTTTAAGAATAAAATGTATTCCAAAGAGATTGTAGATGTCATTTCGTACAATACTATAGGTCTGAAATCCACATTCAGACCGAGACGTGCGTGTTTAACACACAGTCACCCGAGAGACTACGTAACGAGCCATGCGACACATTCCCGGAACGTTCTCGATAGCGGCATACGACCCAGAGACGAGCACCTTCGGCGCGGCGGTGACGACAGGGACCGTCTCGGTCGGGGCGACATGTCCCTACGTGAGCAGCGAGGCCGCAGCGGTCACCCAATCGTACACCAAGACCGAGCACGGTCGGGAGGCAGTCAGCCGTGCCGACGCAGGAGAACGAATCGACGACGCCTTCGAATCCCTTCTCGACGCCGACGAACACGCCGCCTATCGACAGGTCCACGGTGTCGGCACCGACAGTTCGTTCGCCTTCACCGGCGACGAGTGTGTCGAGTGGGCGGGCCACCGGACGGGCGAACACTACACCGTCGCGGGGAACATGCTCGCCGGTAAAGCAGTGGTAGATGCGACCGCCGAGGCGTACGAATCGACTACGGGCGACATGGCAGAACGACTCGTCTCGGCGCTCGAAGCGGGCGAAGACGCCGGCGGCGACGACCGAGGAGAGATGAGCGCCGCGATTCTCGTCCACGCACCGACACCCGAGATGTACCACAACCTCCGCGTTGACCTCTCGGAGACGCCCGTTTCGGACCTTCGGGACTTGCTCACCGAGGCCCGGCGTGCGAAAGACCGAATCCGTGCCGAGACGGACGACCTGTTCGGCGACTACCCCGAGGAGATTCTCGACTTCGGTGTGAAGTACTGACGACGGGCGGATTTTTTCCCAGCGCTACGCAGCGGCGACACATTCGAGAGCACGCTGTGCGGCGGCTCGCCGTTCGGCAGTGGAGAGAAGAGAGGAGGGGTGTGGGGAGGAGAGAAGAGAGGAGTGCCTCAGTCTGGAGAATCGTCTCAGTCGGACGCCGACGGCGCGATGAACGATTCGCGCTCGCTCATCTCGCTCTCCGAGAGGTGACACGAGATGGCGTGTCCATCCTCGCCCATCGCTTCGAGTTGTGGGACCTTCGTCTCGCACTCCTCGCCGATTTTCTTCGGACACCGCGTCTGGAACGGACAGCCAGACGGCGGGTTGATGGGACTGGGAACGCTCCCTTCGAGGAGAATCCGGTCAGTCTTGCGATTCGGATTCGCGTGCGGAACCGCAGAGAGAAGACTCTCCGTGTAGGGGTGGAACGGCGCGGAGAACACCTGGTCGATGCTCCCGAACTCGACGATTTTGCCGAGGTACATCACGGCCACGCGGTCGCAGATGTGCCGGATGACGCCGATGTTGTGCGAGATGAAGAGGAACGAGATGTTCTCTTGGGTCTGAATCTCGTTGAGCAGGTTGAGAATCTGGGCTTGGACACTCACGTCGAGTGCCGAGACGGGTTCGTCGCAGATGATGAGTTTCGGCTCGACGGCCAGCGCGTGCGCGATGGCGACGCGCTGTTGCTGTCCGCCGGAGAACTCGTGCGGGTACTTGCTCGCCGCTTGGCCGGAGAGACCGACGCGTTCGAGCAGGTCGCGCACCCGGCGACGCTTCTCTTCGCCCGACGCGATGTCGTGTTTCTCCATCGCGCGGCCGACGATTTGGCCGACCGTCTTCCGCGGGTTGAGCGAACTCGACGGGTCTTGGAAGATCATCTGCATCTCGCGGCGCAGACTGCGAACCTCCGAAGAGCCGAGTTCGTGGAGCGGTTGACCTTCGAAGTACACCTCGCCCTCCGTGGGTTCGAGGAGTCGAAGCGCCGTCCGCGCGACGGTGGACTTCCCACAGCCGGATTCGCCGACGAGACCGACGGTTTCACCGGGGTAGACGTCGAAGCTCACGTCGTCAACTGCCTTGACGTAGCGACGTTCGATAGACGGGAGTCCGCCACCCTCGCGCGAGAAACGGATGTTTCCGAAGATGCCCTCGCCCGCGCTGAAGTACTTCTTCAGGTTGTTGACCTCGAAGAGCGGGTCGCCGCTCCGGTCGATTTCGTTGCGGCCGCCACTGCTCTTGCCGACGGTACTTTCGGAGAGGTCTAACTCCTCGGCGTGGATACACGCCGCGCGCGAGGAGTCGCCGCCGACGGATTCGAGCGCCGGGTTGCCGCCCGTGCGACACGCTTCGGTCGCGTGCGGACACCGCGGGGCGAAGTTACACCCCGACGGGAGGTCCAACAGGTCGGGCATCGCGCCGTCGAGCGTCGGCAGTTCGTCGTACTCGGTGCCGACTTCCGGGATGGAGTCGATGAGCGCGCGGGTGTACGGGTGTCGCGGGCGGTCGAACAGGTCGTGGAGTTCGGCCGTCTCGACGAGGTTCCCGGCGTACATCACCCCGACGTGGTCACACGTCTGGGCGACGACGCCGAGGTTGTGCGTAATCATCAGCACGGCCGTCCCCTCGCGCTCTTGCATCTCGTTGAGCAGGTCGAGAATCTTCGCCTGCGTCGTCACGTCGAGCGCGGTGGTCGGCTCGTCGGCGATGATGAGGTCGGGTTCGCACGAGAAGCCGATTGCGACGAGGACGCGCTGACGCATCCCGCCGGAGAACTCGTGCGGGTAGTCGTCGATTCGTTCGGCGGCGTCCGGGATGCCGACTTCGTCCATCGATTCGATGGCGAGCGTTCGTGCCTCTGCTTTCGTCACGTCCTGGTGACGGCGAATCGTCTCGATGATTTGCTCGCCGACGGTCATCACCGGGTTGAGCGACGACATCGGGTCCTGCGGAATCATCGCAATGCGGTTGCCGCGGATGTCGCGCATCTCGGCTTCCGACTTCTGCATGAGGTCCTCGCCGTCGAAGACGATTTGCCCGCCGGAAATCCGACCCGGCGAGTCGATGAGACGCATGATAGACCGCGCGGTGACTGATTTGCCCGCCCCGGACTCGCCGACGAGACCCATCGTCTCGCCGCGGTCCAGCGAGAACGACACTTCGTTCGAGGCGACGACGCTCCCGGCTTCCGTGCGGAACTCGGTCTTGAGGTTGCGCACTTGGAGGAGCGCACCGCTCTCGCCGTTCGATTCGACCGTGGTCGTGTTCGTACTCATTCTATCGCCTCCACCTTGGGGTCGAGGACGTCACGCAGGCCGTCACCGAGCATGTTGAACCCGACGACGGCGATACCGATCGCCAGCGCGGGGAAGATGAGCATCCACGGTGCGGTCTCCATAAAGCCGCGACCGGTGTTAATCATCAGCCCCCACGAGGGTCTCGGCGGTTGTGCGCCGAGGCCGAGGAACGACAGACTCGCCTCCGCGAGGATGGCGAACGAGACGTTCAGCGAGCCTTGGACGAGCATCGGTGCCAGACAGTTCGGGAACACCTCGCTGAAGACGATGCGCGAGTCGTTTTCACCGCGGGCAATCGCGGCTTCGACGTACGCTTCGTTGCGCTCGGCTAACGCCGCACTGCGCGAGACGCGCGCGATATAGGGCGTATAGACGAACGCGAGCGCGATGATGACGTTGGTCAACTCGGGGCCGAGCACGACGAGAAGGGTCAGTGCCAGCAACACCGGTGGGAACGCCATCGCCGCGTCCATGACGCGCATGAGGAGTTCGTCGGTCAAGCCGCCGGCGTATCCCGCGACGACGCCGATAACCGCGCCGACGAGGAGTGCACCCGTAATCGAACCGAACCCGACGTACAGGGAGATGCGACTCCCCGCGATGACGCGACTGAAGATGTCGCGGCCGAGGTCGTCGGTGCCGAACGGGTGCGCGAGCGACGGCGGTTGCGTCCGCGCCGGGATGTTCGTCTCCGCGACCGGATACGGTGCGAGGGAGAACGGCTGGATGGTGAATCCCTCGATGACGATGGGCCGCGAGAAAATCGCGACGAACACGAGCGCCACGACGATGGTGAGTCCGATCATCGCCTTGGTGTTGTTACGGAACTTCCGGACGAACCGGGCGATACGCTCGCGTTGGGACTGCGAGATGAGCGGCTGTTTCGTCTCCTGTTCTGTCGCCATCAGTCGTCACCTCCGTAGCGGATACGGGGGTCGAAGTAGGCGTACAGCAGGTCTGCAGCGAAGTTCGAGAACATGTAGATGAGTGCGATTACGATGATACATCCCTGAATGAGCGGGATGTCGCGGCTCTGAATCGCCGTCAGCGTCAACCGGCCGATACCGGGCCAGAAGAACACCTCTTCGAGCACGACGACGCCGCCGAAGGCGTAACTGAACTGGAACGCGATGACGGTAATGACGGGGATAATTGCGTTCTTCAGTGCGTGCCGGAGCACGATGACGCGCTGGCTCATTCCCTTCGCGCGTGCGAGTTTGATGTACTCTTCGTTCAGGACCTCCAGCATGGACGACCGAGTCATCCGCATGATGTAGGCAGTGAGGGCGAATCCCATCGCGCCCGCGGGCAGTGCGAGTCGTTGTAGCGACCCCACTAAGTCCTCGCTGGGGGCGACGTATCCCCCAGTCGGGAAGAGATTCAACCAGACGGCGAACACCAAGATGAACACCAGTCCCCACAGGAAGATGGGCATCGAGATACCGACGAACGCGAACATCGAGGCGCTCACGTCGGGTGCCTCGTTCTGGTTGATAGCGGCGTAGACGCCGAGTGGGACCGAGAGGACGACTGCGATGAGCGTCGCGGCGACCGCAAGCATGAGCGAACGGGGCAGACGCTCTGCGATGAGCGATACGACCGGTTCGCCGAACCGCAACGACTCACCCATATTTCCTTGCAACAGGCCGATGACCCAGTCGATGTACTGAACGTACAACGGGCGATTGAGTCCCAGTTGGGTTTGGAGCGCTTCGAGCGACTGCTCTGTCGCGTTCGGCCCCAAGATGAGGAGCGCGACGTCACCGGGAAGGATATTGGTGACTGCGAAGGCGATGAGCGTGATGAAAAACAGCGTCACCACCATGAAGCCGACGCGACGTGCAATGTAGTTGTACATCGACATGGTTGGCTATCGGAAGTTAGCGGTCGAGCCAGTTGTCGCTGAATTGGAGCGTCGAGCCATCCGGGGCACCGATGTCGCCCTTGTACTGCGAGGTGGCACCGTAGAGGCTCGGTTGCCACCACAGGAACAGGTGGCCCGCGCGCTCTTCGTGCAGAATCTCGGTCGCTTGGTGGTAGAGGTCCGCACGCTCGTCTTCGTCGTAGATGGTACGTGCTTCCTCGACGAGCGAGTTGTACTCGTCGTTGGTCCAGTTGGTGAAGAAGAACGCACCGTCGGGGTGCAGGAACTTGTAGAACGACACGTCGGGGTACCAGAGCGCGAGGTAGGAGCTCGTCGTCGCCTGGAAGTCACGCTTCGAGTAGACGTCCGAGAGCCACGTACTCCACGTGATCTGCTGGATTTCGAGGTTGATGCCGACGTCGGATGCCATGTCGGAGATGACCTCCGCGGCCTGCACCTGCGTCGGGTAGGACTGCGGAATCTTGAACGTCGCCGTGTAGCCGTCGGACATGCCGGCGGCGTCGAGGTGTTCTTGTGCCTTGTCGAGGTCGCGCGGGCGAGGCTCGATGTCCGGGTTGACCCACGGACTGCCGGGCGCTGCCGGGGAGGCCGTGGTCTGGCCGGTTCCGTACAGCGCCGCCTCGGCGACTTGCTCTTTGTCGATTGCGAAGTCGAGGGCGAGACGGGCGTCCTTGTTGTCGAACGGTTCGACGTCACAGTTCAGTCCGAGGTAGACGAGCGACTTGGGGAACTGCGACTCGAAGCGGACGTCCGGTGCCTGTTCGACACGGGAGACGTCTTTCGGTGCGATGCCGTTGATGAAGTCGTACTCGCCGGCGAGGAACGACTGGAGACGGACGCTCGGGTCCGGAATCTCGCTCTTGACGATAGTGTCGATGAAGGGACCGTCCTCGTCGGAGGCACCCCAGTAGTCCTCGTTGCGCGTCATCGTGAACGAGGTCTCGATTTCGCGGCTCTCGAACTTGTACGGGCCGGTACCGATTGGCTCTTCGACGATGTCCTTCTCGGCGTTCTCGGCGGGCATGACCGAGAGTTCGGCCGTCGCCATCTTGGCGAGGAACGGTGCGAACGGTTCGGTCAGCTCGATTTCGAAGGTGTACTCGTCGGGTGCGCGGAGTTCTTCGACGAACTCGAAGAAGCCAGTGGCGAGGTAGTCACCGTTCTGGACGCGCTCGTACGTCGCAAGCACGTCTTCGGAGGTCATCTCCTTGCCGTTGTGGAACGTGACACCCTGACGGAGGTTGAACGTCAGGACCGTGTTGTCGTCGGACTGCTCCATCGACTCCGCGAGGTGCGGCTTGATGGAGTAGTCGTCTTGCAGCGCGACGACCTCTTCGTAGATGTTTTCGAGGACGCGCTTCGACGCCGCGGAGGTGTCGAGGTGGGGGTCGAGTCCCTGCACGGGAACTGCGCCGCCCCACTGGAGCGTGCCGCCTTGCTTGCCCATCGCCTCGGTCGTTTCTTCGGTTTCAGTGTCGCCGGAGTCGCCACCAGAATCACCGCCGGAGTCGCCTCCGGAGTCGCCGCCTTCGTTTCCGCCGTCGGAGCCACCAGTACAACCGGCTAACGCAGCAGCGCCGGTCGTCGCGGCGGCACCGAGGAACGTGCGGCGTCCGAGACGGCCGCGACGTGACTCGTCAGCAGAGCTGTCGGGAGAGTCGGTTCCCTTGCCATTACCTTGCATACATTCGCTCAAATCCATTACGTTGTGATAAAAATTGTGGTTATGTGGGATATCTTCACATACATATCTACTCAGTATCACGTCCCGTCGCTGGAAATCTGTATCACGAACGCATCGAGAACTGTTCATAGATAAATTGTCGATGCGAACAGTATCGCAATTTAGAACGAAATCACGTGAGACACCGACGCACGGTAGAATCGGTGATGTTCCAATTATGTCAGTCGTGTGTGTTAATTCCAAACAATAAAATAGTGAGAGTCACGAAACCCGGCAGTAAGCACCATGCACATCAACCAGCAGCGACTCCGTAGTGACATCGAGTCGAATGCGGAGTTCGGTGCCGTCCCGACCGAGGAAGGTCGCGGGCGGACGGTCCTGACCGGGAGCGAACCAGACCGACGAGCGCGGGAGTTCTTCTGTGAGCGACTCAGAGACGCGGGTCTCGAAATCACCATCGACGAAGTCGGCAACATCGTCGGGCGATGGGTCCCCGAGAGCGCCGACCCCGACGCCGCCTCCGTCGCCACCGGGAGCCACCTCGATTCGGTCCCCGAAGGTGGCATCTTCGACGGACCACTCGGCGTCTACGCCGCCTTGGAGAGCGTTCGAGCGATGCAGGACGCGGGCGTCGAACCCGTCCGCCCCGTCGAAGTCGTCAACTTCACCGAAGAGGAGGGCCAGCGATTCGGCGGCGGACTCATCGGTTCTGCCGTCGCCGTCGGGGAGATGAGCGTCGAGGAGGCCCTCCAAATCGAGGACGAAGACGGCATCCCGCTCGGCGACGCCCTCGCCGATATCGGCTATCGAGGCGAGGCACAACTGGACGCCTCGCGCTGGGACTCGTGGATAGAACTCCACATCGAGCAGTCCGAACGCCTCGAAGACGCGAACGTCCCTGCCGGCGTCGTCACCAGTATCGTCGGTCTCTCGCGCTGCAACGTCGAAATCACGGGCGAAGCGAATCACGCCGGTTCGACGCTCATGGACGAGCGCTCGGACGCGCTCACCGCGGCCAGCGAGTTCATCCTCGACGTGGAGCGGGCGACGAACGAGCGCGGTGCCGTCTCGGAGACGGCCGTCGGAACCGTCGGCAAACTCGAAGTCTCGCCGAACGCGCCGAACGTCATTCCCGGTACGGTGTCGCTGACCATCGACGTGCGCGACGTGGACTACGACTCTATCGAGTACATCATCGACGAGGCGCGAGCGAGTCTCGCCGAAATCGAGGACGAACGACCCGTCGAAACCTCGCTGGAACACCCGTGGAACCGCCAGCCTATCGAGATGAGCGAGCGCTGCCGAGCCGCGCTGCACGAAGCAGGCGAGGACGCCGGACTGGACACACTCGACCTACACTCCGGGGCCGGCCACGACACGATGCACATCGCCGAAGTGACCGACGCCGCCCTCCTGTTCGCGCCGTCCAGAGACGGCATCTCGCACAACCCGCTCGAATGGACCGACTGGGACGACTGTGCCGAAGCGACGCGAGTCCTCGCGGGAGCAATCGCGTCGTTGGCGACCGAGTAGTTCGACCCTCACACGGAGAATCGACCGGTAGCTGGCTGTTTTCTCTCGTTACTCCACCATCGAGAGCGACTGGTGGCGACAGCGCGCGAACCGACCCGACGCGGAGAGTCCGACGTGGAGAGTCCGGCGTGGAGAGTCCGACGCAGGTCAGACATCGTACACCATATGTGAACACAGAACCGAATCCTTCGAAATAGTACTGTGGAGAACCCACGTGCCAAGAATTCACACTGTTCGATGATGAACTATTTCGTGCAAATTGGCCAGTTGTCCAGTAAAAGGCAGATTCACTATTTCCATTAGTTCGTGAAATACAAACACCTATGAGGATGCATCCGGGATGTATCCTATGGCAGACGAACCCACGACCGGCTCGCCGCGGACGCTGAAGACGGTGTCTCGTGCGTTCGATGTCATCCGTGCGCTCGAAGAGTTAGACGGCGCGCGCGTGACAGAGTTAGCCACCCACCTCGACCTCTCGAAGAGCGTCGTCTACAACTACCTCAGCACGCTCAGAAGCGAGCGGTTCGTGGTGAAAGAAGAGGACACCTACCGCCTCTCGCTGCAGTTCTTGCTCGTCGGCGAGTACGTTCGATATCAGAACATCCTCTACCGAATCGGTAAATCAGAATTGGAAGAACTCGCCGCGAAGACCGGCGAGTACGCCCACCTCGCTACCGAACAGCACGGGTTGGGCATCAACCTCTACAAAGTTCGCGGCGAGAAAGCGGTCGGTGCAGACTACCAGGTGAACAAGCTTCAGCAGGCCGATTATCTCCACTTCTCGGCGACGGGGAAGGCGATTCTCGCGCACCTCCCCCGCGAGCGCGTGAACTGGATCGTGGACCAGTACGGCCTCCCGGCGAAGACAGACCGAACCATCACCGACCGCGAACACCTCTTCGAGGAGTTAGAGACGATTCGTGACCGCGGCTACTCGCTCAACGACGAGGAGGAGATTACGGGCCTCCAGGCAATCGGCGCGCCCGTCACCAACCGCCACGGGCGGGTGCTCGGGTCGATTAGCGTCTCGGGACCGGTCCGTCGGATGAAGCAACCGGACTACCACGAGCGCATCATCGAGAGCGTCGTCAACACGGCGAACGTCATCGAGGTCAACGTCAACATGGAAGAGTCCGACGACGAGTTCCCGACGTTCAGCTAATCTCTTTTCGAACCGACTCGCCGTTCGCGTCCGATTCGACGACAGTTCTCACACGGAGAACGGCAGGAGTCGAAGAAGGTCGGTCGGGTGTGACCTTAGATTTCGGTGACTCGCGCGTGTTCGTCGTCGAGTGCCGCCGCGTCTTCGGGGAGGAGTGCGACGACCACGAACTCGGCGTGTTCGTGGATGTACTCGACGAGCGCAGAGATGCGCTGTGAGTCGATTGCTTCGAGCGAGTCGAGCAAGAGGAACGGGAGTTGGTCGGCCACGTCGTGGACGAGGTAGCCCGCGAGGGCGAACACCAGTCCGATGACCTCGCGCTCACTCTCGCTCAGGTGGTCGATGGTGTCCTCGTACACCGTTCCCGTCTCCGTCTCGCGGACGATGTGGAGCACGAACTCGCGGGTGTCGTCCGAACGCCCGCGGGATTCGCGCTGGATGCGTTCGATCCAGACGCGTTCGACGTTGCCGTAGTCGAGGATGTCGAGCACGCGCTCCATGTGGTCGTTGAAGGCTTCGACCGCGTTCGCTTCGATGCGGTCGATGCGGCCGCGAAGCTCCTGTATCTCGTCGTCGATTTCCTCGCGGCGCGCGCGCAACTCCGCGAGTTCGTCCTTGCGCATCCGGGCTTCGTCGAGTCGTTCGCGGACGCGTTCGCGCTCGGTTTCGAGGCGGTCGCGTTCGAGTTCGGCGCGGTTGGCCTGCGAGTGGAGTTCGACCAACTCGTCGCGTTCGTCGTCCACGTCTTCGACTTCTTCTTCGGCGGCCGCAATCTCCTCGTGGAGTTCCTCCTGTCGCGCTTCGAGGTCGTCGATGCGCTCTGTCGTCTCCTCGCGTTCGGCAATCGTCTGTTCGAGACGGGTGTTGAGTTGGCGCCGGCGACCCTGCCGCGATTCGATGGTGTCGAGGCGGTCCGCGAGGTCGTCGATGGCCTGTCTGGCGTTTCGTCGCTCCGAGGCGAGGTCCGCGCGGTAGGACTGGAGATTGTCGATGGTCGCTTCGATGGTGTCGGCATCGACTTCGGACCCACACGTCCAACAGACGATTTGCTCGTCTTCGAGGAGTCCCTTCGTCACGTCTCGTTCTTCTTCGCCGCGGAGGACGTTTGCGATGTCTCGGTTCGTCCCCGAGAGCATGGACTCGTTGACGCGGATGATGTTTTGAAGTTCGTTCATCTGCGATTCGATCTGTCGAACTCGCTCGCGGCGCTTCGAGAGTTCCGATTCGAGGTCTTCGGGCGAATCGTGGCTCTCGTCGGGGAGTTCGTCGAGTGCCTCGCGGATGTCGGATTCGTCGTCGGTGAGCGCTTCGAGACTCTGCCGCTCGGTTTCGAGGCGGAACCGGACGTTTTCGAGCGACGAACGCAGGTCGCTCAGTCGCTCGAAGAGTTCGTCACCGCTGCGCGACTCGGCCGCTTCTTCGGCCTCGATTTTCGCTTCGAGTTCCTCGCACTGCTCTCTGGCGTCTTCGATTTTCGCTTCGAGTTCGGCCTCGCGCTGTTCGAGCGAATGAATCGATTGTTCGATGTTGTCCGCCTCTTTGAGACGCTGGCTGACAGACCGTCGCTCTGCTTCGAGTTGGGTGATTTTCGACTCGATGGCCGTCGTATCGACCGGCCGCATGATGAGTTCCCGAAGGTCGTCACCGCGTTCGACCGCGCGGCGGACTTCGTTGGACTCCAAGAGGAACGCGAAGAGGTCTGGAAGCGTCGGGTCGTCGAGATACGGCGCGCCGTCGGTGACGACGTTCGACCCTTCACGGCGAAGCGTTCGCGTGTAGGTTTCGTCGTTGACGGAGAGGGTGACACTCCCCTCGTCGGCGTCGGCCTTCAGCGATGCTCGGTCGCTGCCGAGTGCCGCCATGAGCGCCTGTAAGAACGACGTTCGGTTGGTGGCGTTTCGGCCGACGAGAATCGTGATGCCTGGTTCGAACGCGACAGATGCGTGTTCGATACCGCCGATATTCTGCGCCTCAACGGAGACCTCTGAAGCGCTTTTGGTCAAGGTCATTGGGCTACCTACAAAGTGATTACAGATAACACTTCGTATTAGATTACAAAGGTACAGGTGTAATGGATACGTTTATTTTGTCGGAGTAGCTGTACTCCGTAATGGCAACTGAGCGTCCGGACCCCACGAACTCCAAAGTGGGCCGGCTCATAGAGACGTATGAATTCAACGGATTCGGAGACGAACTCGAAGCACGGTGGACCGCGGACGAAGACGCGGACAGCCTTCGAACGCTCGCGCGAGCATTCAACCTCGAACTGCTGCAGCACGCGACCGACGACGCCGGTCTCGACCTCTTGGACGGCGAAGTCGAATCGCTGTACGACGCCCTGACGGGTGACGATGCGACCGGTGCCGAGCGAACCCGCGCCCGTGGTCGATTAGAGCGCGCGGGGCTCGACGTCGAACAACTCCAGAAGAACTTCGTCTCCCACCAGGCGATTCATACCTACCTGACCTCGTACCGAGGGGCGTCGAAAGAACGGCGACAGAGCGACCCCACAGAACGCGTACAGCGACTTCGCGGCCGACTCGTCGCCGTCACCGAAAGCGCACTCGATTCGCTGGAACACCGCGAGAAACTCGAAATCGGCACCCCCGACGTACTCGTCGATATCCAGGTGCTCTGTACCGAGTGTGGCCGTCAGTACGGATTCGACGAACTCATCGAACAGGGGTCGTGCGCCTGCGCCGACACCGCGTGAGCGCGTTCCAATAGTGCATCACAGTTGAAGATTTCCGGAGGAGAGTACAAAGAACGACTACCCCGGTTAACAACAATGACCCAAATAGTCGGCTCGCGGTGAATGTTGGCGAACGCCCAGAGGCACCATACGTGCACCAACGGAAGACATTCTACAATTTGTGAACATTGTATACTGTGTTTCGACCAGCAGCTCGACCACATATTATGAACACACCAGAGATAGTATTGTGTTTTTATTGAAATTCTACCTCCCCTCGAATGGTAGCTGATGGGTCCGTTGCAGTCAGCAGAACTCGGGTCCGAAGCGAGAGGATGGGGCCGTCTCGAGAGAAAATACTTTGTCTCCAACGAACGGTGAACTGAGACGATGGTATCGCGCAGTCGTCGAGGACGGACACACCTCCGGGAGAGCCACGAATGAACTGGTCGCGGAAGTCGCTCGACGAACTCGAATCGTTCTACTGGGAGTCCATCGCGCCGGAGATGGACAGAGCGGGGATGGACCCCACGAGCGACGTTCCGACCTACGCGTGGTTGACCGAACAGGGATGGTCGGGTATCGCGTACGCCCTGCGCGAGAAACACGACGTGACGCCGAAGGAGTTTTTCACGGATATCGTCGGGCTCGACGATGGGAAGTCGAACGGGTACGAGTGGAGAATCGAAAACGAGCGCACTATCGACGCCTTCGAATCGTACCTCGAGATGCTCGACTCGCGGCGTGGTCTCGCGGCGACGACGCTCCCGACCCGTCGAACGCACCTCGCGCGGTTCGCGCGCCTCTACCGGCGACTCCACGGCGAGGCGAATCTGCTGGCCCACCTGGACGACAGAGACGCCGAACCGGACGAAATCGACCGCTGTCTGCGCGTGCTCGACGAGTTCGACGACCAGTTGGCATCCGACGGAACGAAACTCGCGTACCTCCGAACGGTCCGCGCGTTTTACGAGTATCTGGTCGATTTCCGGCGCGCGCGGTACAACCCGGTCGCCAACGCGGCCAAGCAGTTCCGGTGGGAACAAGACCAACCCGACAATCGAACGATGAACGTCGAACAGGTCAGAGCCGTGTACCAGGCAGCCGAAACCCTCGAAGAGCGGTTGCTCGTGCTCGGACTCGCGGGGTGGGGGCTTCGACCGAACGAACTCGCAACGCTCGATGCGTCGCAGTTCACCCTGACCGAGGACGACCCGCACATCGCCTTCGACGAGCGAAAGAACGGGCCGGGTACCGTGGCGCTCCTCTACGGGACAGAGGCAGTCCGCCACCGAATCGACACGCTCGCCGCGAACGACGACTGGACGGGGGCGATATTCCCCTCCGGGCGGTCCGAGACGGGGTACATCGCGCGCGAGACGGTCAACCGGCGATTCAAGCGCCTCGCCGAACGCGCCGACGTTCGAGTCGATGGCGAGACGCCGACGGCGAAACTCTGTCGTCGCTTCTGGTATACGACTTACCAATCGGCCGTCGAGACGATGGTCACACAGTTAGAGGGCATCGCCGCCGACCAAGGGTCGAAGAGTGCCGACGTCGTCATGTCCAACTACCTCTCGGAGACTCGCCGACGTGAGTTCCGACGGGAAGCCATGCGGACACGACTCGCCGACGTGTTCGACGAGGAGAAGCGGCAGGGCGTGGAGTTCGCAACGCACTATCCCGGGCAGTAAATCCACTGACGGAGCCGATAACTCCGGACATAGTGGTGTATGAAACCGGTATCGAACGTCGGTACCGAGCGCACAGTACGAACGCTAGGAGAAGTCGAATGCGGTGGTCGTCGTCTCTCGCTGGTAGTACACCTGAGCGACTGCGTAGGCGAGCACGTAGCCGAGTACCGCAAGCCCGACCGCGAAGATGGCGTTGCCGAGGAGTTGTCGAACGATGATGTCGTAACCGGCGTCGAGCGTGAACTGTGTCGGGTCTACCGGTGCCGTTCCGACCGGCCCGAGGAGGAACGAACCGAGCCAAAAGCTCGCACCGTAGAGCGCCCACTTGACCGGCGGGTTGAAGATAACGACCGTCGCGCCGAGGGCGAGTTTGCTCGCGCGCTCGACGTAGTACGAGACCAATACGAACAGTGCGAGCGCGGTTCCGGCGGTCGGAAGAACCGTCACGAACACGCCGAACGCGAAACTCAGCGCAATCTCGTGGGGCGTGTGCTGGGCTTCGAACGCGGCGATTATTCCTGTTCGGATGCGGTCTCGAACCGCGAACAGTCTCTCGTACACGCTTGCCCACGAGAGGGAATCAGTCGTTATCAACTCTTCGGCCTCGGAAATACGGAATGTCCAGATTAGTTGGCGAGATAGCCTGACAGTCAGCTATTCCAGAACGAGGGAGAAACCCCACGTCGCAGATTGGGCGTCACTGTCACTTCCCATCTCACCTTGGACGGCAATCTGCGTCTCGAATCGGAACTCGCCGACCGGGAGACAGCTGTCTTCCTCGTTCATCACGCCGTAGAGGTCAACCGACTTCGTCTTCGACTCGCCGGGTTCGAACGTCTCCATGCGATACTCTTCGGTGACGGCGATGCCGTCAGACAGTCGCCAACAGCCGGCTTCGGCCGGCCACTCTTGGTTGGGAGGGAGGAACATGAGTTCTCGCGTGTCGTCGGCGACGTACTCGAAGAAGATAGCTCGGCCTTCGCCGACGAGCACCTCCGCGTCACTCGTGTTCGTCAGCGTGATGCGAATCTGTGGCGGGTGGTCGTCAGTCGCCGTATCCTCGCTCACCTCGACGGCGGGTTCGATTGGGATGTCGGGGGCGGCATCGACGCCCCTGAGTGAGATACCTGGGCCACCGGTTCCTGTCGGTCGCGTACCGCCTGGATTTTCAGTCATCGTCGAATCACCGGGAGTGTCCGTGAGTCCGTCGTCTGGTTGGGCGTTGCCGCCGAGACAGCCTGCGAGCGCGGACAGAGAGACGAGTCCGAGCGAGCGAAGCATCGTGCGACGTGTCGGGGACATAGCTATATCTCACGCGTCGAGCGCATAACCCTACGTGAGAGTCAAAATCCCGTTTTACTCACCGACGCTGCATTCGTCTCAGTCGTCGAGCGACTCACGCGACCCCGATTGGCGACTTCGGTAGTAGTCCCACTCGGTGTCGGTTCCGTAGTGGACGACCAGCTCTTCTGCCGTCTGCTCGGCGATGCCGGAAACGGCGCACAGCGCACGCGTGTCTCGGTCCAGGATGTGTGCGGCGACGAGGTCAGCCCGGTCGAAGTGGTCGAAGAGCGCGCGAGCGACCGTGTCTCCCGCGTTGGGAACCGGACGGCACGCAGACCGAATCCGCTCTAATTCGGTCCGGTCGTCGAGGGTCTCGACCCACGTCTGGACCCACGATGCGATTTCGACCCTGTCTGTTTCGGCCGTCGGTGGCTGAAACTCTCGAATAGACTCGTCGAGCAGGCCGCCGAGACGAGCAGAGACCGACAACCCACCGGGATGTGGAAGCACGTGGACCCCGGGCGAATCACCCGACTCGGTTCCGACGAGTGCAGTGGGAACCGACTTCTCGAACCGGAGTGCGAAGTTGGCCGGCCGAGGCTCACCCGGCGGGTAGATGACCCACTCGTCGCTCGGAAGCGAGATGCGCTCGGGAAGCCAATCGAGGTCGTCCGAACCAGGCCCACCACCGACACCGTCGGGTTGAGAATCAGAGTCGTGTGTCATGTGGTCGTCCTCCGAGTGGTGTCGTTCGTTCCCGTCGCCGAATCTAGACCGTCTCGTTGTCGTGACAGTCAGAATGAACGGTGATAAGCGACCCGGTTATTCCGCTCTGTCACACCCGGTTGCTCAAGTACGTTGAGCACGAAGCGCGGATAATGCCCGTCGTTGAAGTGACCCTGCCCGACGAACTGCTCGTGGAGTTCGAACAGTTGGTGGACGAGGAATTCATTAGCGAAGAACAGGCAGTCGAAGAACTGCTGTCGATGGGGATGGACGCCTACGGCGCCCCCGTCGAAGAAGAGATCGCGATTCGGTCGGACTTCGTCGAGAGCGCACAGAACAACCTGTTCGATACTGCCGGTGACCCCGGTGGCATCGACGACGACATCCTCTAGCGGCCGTAGTTAGGTGGTGGTGTACACCGCCCTCCCAACTTTTAGTCAACGCCAAGACTCCCCCACAGGGGTTCCTCTGTTCATCGGTCGGTGGAGCGTGAATCGCTACTGAACAGAGACTTCGAACGCGACACAACCGCCGTACGGGGCCGAAGAGACCAGCGAAACTACAGCGTGCGAAAACGTGTCTCGATTCACGACTATCAGTAATTCGAGATAGACACGATTAGTATGATATTTTTCAGATACGTTGGGTGGCCGCCGCCCCACTATTCCGACCCAATCTCGATTCGCCTCGATTCTTGTCCATCCATTTCAGCCACGGAGGCGATTGGTTTCGGTTGTTGAGTGGCTGACCGATTGGAGATGCTGGTCGGTGGCGATTAACAAAGATGTTTCTGACACAATCTGGACTCGAACTAGAAAATGTGTCTAATGTTCTCGGAATCCTCCACGCAGACGGTATCGGAGGAGTCCACTCACGTATGGCCCGCTCAGTCGGCCGCAACTGGGCACGGAGGGCGAAATGTATCGCGGTAAGGCAATCGGCGTGGTCGTTCCCGCCCACAACGAAGAATCGTTCATCGGACCGGTCATCGATACGATGCCATCCTTCGTTGACCGGGCGTACATCGTAGACGACTGCTCGCGCGACGGAACGTGGGACGAGATTCTCGAACACACCGAACAGGCCACTGCGCGCCGAGTCGCCCCGTTCGCCAGCGACGGCGGCCAAGAACTCGATTCACGAATCGTCCCGATTCGACACGAGACCCAGCAGGGTCGCGGCGCAGCAGTGAAGACGGGCTACCGCCAGGCGCTCGCCGACGAGATGGACGTTATCGCCGTCATGGACGGCGACGGACAGATGGACCCGGACATTCTCGACCAAATTCTCGACCCCGTCGTCGCCGGCGAGGCCGACTACTCGGTCGGCAATCGACTCAGCAATACGAGACACCTCGTCGGGATGCCACCCTTCCGCCTGTTCGGCAACGTCCTCCTCATGGGCCTGACGCGAATCTCCAGCGGCTACTGGCACATTCGAGACCCGCAAAACGGTTACACGGCAGTCTCGGCGGACACGCTCCGCGATATCGACATGGAGAGCCTCTACGACCAGTACGGCTTCCTCAACGACATGCTCGTCAAACTCAACGTCCACGGCAAGCGCGTGGCGAGCGTGCCGATGCCCTCCCGCTACGGCGACGAAGAAAGCGGGATTCGCTACTCGACGTTCATCCCCAAACTCTCGGCGCTCCTCCTTCGCAACTTCGTGTGGCGTCTCTGGGTGAAGTACACGAAATCCGGCGTCCACCCGGTCGTAGTGCTCTACGTCATCGGCGCGCTCGCAACGCTCATCGGCGTCCTCCAGACCGGTTGGCGGGTGCTCACGAGACGCGGTGAGACCGAACGGTCGATGCAGATGTCGCTTCTCGGCGTCGCGTCGCTCCTCAGTGCGATGATGGGAGACAAGAAGAACAGCGACGAACTGTCGAGTTCCGGGCGGCGAAAATTCCGACGATAGCCGGTCGAGACTGCCGACGAACGGCGAACACATTTTCTACAGACGCGTACACTATGCCGATTCACCGAATTTCCGACCAGCTACACCGATATTAGTTGTCTCGCGGCAGGTACGGAAGCGGACTCACCGGACAGAACTGCGGAAATTCGGTGAGGAGATGTCGAAGGATGTGGACGTGACCGGACCCGACCAAGAAGAGAACGCGCTCGGTGTCGTCGTCCACGGCGCGCCAGATGTTGTGGACCATACGGAGGTTCCGACGATACCACCTTGCAAGCGCGTCGGGACCGGCGTAGTTCTCACCGTCACCCATGCGAAGATAGTGGTCGAACATCCCCTCATTGTAGTGGAGTGCAGCCTCTTCGTTGAGATAGCGGTGATATGCTGGAATCGACGAGGTTTCGAGACGCTCCGAGAGAGACTCTTCCAGCGCTCCCGGGTCGAATCGAGGAACGTCTATCTTCGGTGAGTGGTCGGACCCGCGCTCCTCTAGCGTCTCGAAGTCGGGGTCGTCGCCGAGCGTCTCTGGTACGTCAACCGGGACAACGCGGTCGTGGCCGAGGCGGTCGGCCAGCCTGAACCCGACTTGCACGACTTCACTCCGACTTCGTTGGGTCGCATCGTCACGCTCCGGATGCATCGAATCGAGTGCGTGTTCTTCGTCGTACGAGAACTCGCCGTCTCGGTATCGAGAATAGGCGTCCTGTACCGCGTCCGCCGCAGACGCTGGGCGTTCGATAGCGACGAAATCTGGGTCGATTGCTTCGAGATTCGAGACGAGAGTTTGGAGTTCCCGCTGTCGGTCGTCGCTGAGGGCGTCGTCGGCATCGACGTTTCCCGCATCTAACCCGGGGTTATCCATGTGGTAGGTTCCGAGAAGGACGACTTCGACCTGTTCCGGTGTGGGGGTCGGCCACGTCGGGGATTTTCGGGCGGCTGCGTTCGGCCTACGCATACACGTATCAAAATGAAAACCGTTGATAAGTGTTTATTCACCGAACAAATAGACGTGAATATGGACTGCAGATTCGACCCTTAACACCTCAACGCAAGCGGCCCACCATGTCCACGACGGGTTTCATCCGCCGCGACCTTCGAAACCTGATTCTTCGGAGGAGTCGCTCGGTAAGCGGCGTCGTCAGTTGCTGGACGTTCAGCGCGACGTACGCGACCGCTGCGAGCGGGTCGTCGCGGCTGAGCACGTCGTACGTTCGCGGCGAATCGGGTCGTCTGAGGAGTTCGCGGGCGGCGGTCAGCTTGTCCGGGCGACTGAGCAACTGTCCGACTTCTCCCGCGAAGTGCTGTGCCTGAACCCCCACTCTGTAGGATTTTTGTGCGTCGCAGGTCCCGGTCGTCACGAGTTGGTAGAGGAGGTACGGGAACTCGACGCCCGCGAAGACGGAGAGCGCCATACTGCCCCAGAACCGAGGGTTGAATTCGAGCATCTTCGGCACCCCGTCACGACTGTCGATGCGGTATTCGATCATGCCCGCGCCGACCCAGTCGATCGAACCGAGCAGTTGTTTGGCGTACTGGACCGCCTCTGGGTGGACAATCGTCTCGCGGAGGGTGCTGATGCCGCCTTCCGGCGGGTTCGTTCGGAGTCGTCGCTGCACGGTGAGTCCGACGAGGTTCGACGACCAGTCGTAGAGCGTGTAGACGCCCATCTCGCCCTCGCTCGGGATGTACTCTTGGACGAGGTACGAACCGAGCGACTGGTCCCGGTTTCGATAGGCCGCTTCGAGTTCGGCCTGCGAGTGGCAGACGACGACGCCGTGGCGACTGTGGCTGCGGCGGGGTTTCAAGACGACCGGATAGCCAACCTCGGCTTCCACGTCGTCGAACTCGATTGCATCCGGGAGGACCGTTTTCGGAACCGGAATTCCCGCGTCGCAGGCGGCCTGATAGCTGTACCACTTGTCGAAGCCGACCATCAGCAGGTCGTGTGGCGGATAGGGAACGGCCGTGTACCGTTCGAATCGGTCGCGGTGTTTGGTGAGTGCGGGGATGGTCGCGTTGCCGAGACCGACGACCATGTCGTAGTCGCGTTCGCGGAGTTCGGCCTCGATTGCGTCGGCGAACGCCGTCGCGTCACCGTCTGGAGAGGGATACCGAATCGAGTGGGTCGCGTACTTCGAGTACGCGCCGGGGTTGAGTTTCGTCGTCGCACCGGCGGTGACTTCGATGCCGTGGCGACCTAAGTTCCGGAGTGTCACGATTCCCTGTCTGAGATTCGTATCGAGGACGAGAACCCGGTTTGCGACCATCAGCGTGCCCCTCCTGCTGGGTGGGAGCGAATACACCCCACCGAATCAGGACGGCAGATCGTCGGATGTGCCATGCGTATCAGCACTGTGTTCACGCGAGAGCGGGGTAGTAAGGCCCATTCTAACGTGAAAATCGAGGAAAATAGCCGAGAAAGTACGGAAATCAGGAGCCTCTTACCTTCGTACTAGTCCGCTTTCGCGTACATTTCGACGAGTTCGTTCGCCGTCGCCTGCCACGAGTACTGGTCTTCGATGGCCTGTCGGTTTCCACGCCCCATCTCCGAGACGAGTTGCGGGTCGCGGATGAGCTGTTCGAGTGCGGTGGTCAACCCCGCCGCGTTGCCGGGTTCCACGAGGAGACCGCGCTCGTTGGTGATGACTTCCGGGATGCTTCCGACGGGCGTCGAGACGATGGCGTTGCCGCCCGACATCCCTTCGAGCATGGCGATGGGGAGTCCTTCCGCGTAGGTCGGGAGGACGAAAATCGACCCGCGACTCAGCAGGTCGCACTTCTCGGCTTCGGTGACGAATCCGAGGTACTCGACGTTGTCGTACTCGCGTGCGACTGCCTCGACACGGTCCGCGAGCGGGCCGCCACCGCCGATGGTCACCTGGAACGAGAGATCAGGCATCGCTTCGAGACGCTCGATTGCGTCGAGGAGTTCGAGCACGCCCTTGCGCTCGATGAGGTTCGAGACGAAGACCAGATGCACCGGGTCGGCATCGTACCTCGGACTGTACTCGCTCGGGTCCACCGCGTTGGCGAGGACGTGTATCTTCTCCTCGTCGGCGAGCGGCGAGACGACGCCACGCCAGTACTCAGAGAGGACGACGACGTCGTCAACGGTTCTGAAGACCATCGATTGGAGACGCTTGACGATGGGTGAACGCGTGTTGAGGAACTCGTCGAACGACGACCCGTGGATGTGGAGTACGACGGGGGCGTCCCACACGTACGCCGAGAACAAGACGAAGAACGCCGAGCGGTAGAACGAGTACGTATGAGAGGTGTGGACGTGAACGACGTCGGGTCGGGATTGGAACGGGAACAAGAGTATCGCCCACAGCGACGACAACACCATTCGAACGCCGCGTTCGAGGCCCTCACCCTCCGGTGAGGAGTATTTCGTGTAGACACGGACGTCCATTCGGTTGCTGAGATGTCGCTGTTGTTCCGTGATGTACCGGTCGATGCCGCCGGTCCCTTTCGGGCCGACGATGAGGAGTTTCTGCGAGTGTGTCATAGTATCACGTGCGAAGAGTGTGTATCCGTACGCGAACCGTTGCGTGCGTGGTGGATAGTTATGGGTCGGTTGACCACAGTTTTTCAGCACCAAATCGAGTCAATGCGTCGTTGTGCCAGACGGACCGACCAGTCCGAGCGAGGGGCACACTCGCCGGACTCGAGCGTCGGTGGTCAACTCAGCTATCGGTGGTCCCCGTTCTCGGTCGCGTGGCGATTCCCTGTGCCGCGGCTTCGGCGCTAGTCGGAATCGGTGGCATGGTAGGCTCTGGTGACCCGGTCGGCAATCCCAACACGGTACCGCGGTAGAACAGCCCCAAATCCGTCGTCTCGAAGTACGTATCCACGACGCTGACCCTCGCGTCGAGGCCCGCGGGCCACTCGAAGGTCCCGCAGGCGACGTCCCCCCGGGCGTGGCCAGTCAGGTGGCAGTTGGCGACTTCGATGTCGTTGAAGCGCGCCCAGATGCCACGGTCGCCCTGGTCGCCGCCGACGGCGACGCAGTTCTCGACGCGCGAGCCCGTCGTCCCGACGCGGAAGTGAGACGCGCAACAGCCCTCCGCGTAGGAGTTCTTAATCGTGACCGTCCCACCCTTTCCGGGGAGTCGATTTGCCACCGTCTCTCGCGGATAGCCCGGTGTGCTCGCGTAAATCGCGTTGTCGGGCAGGTCCTGAATGTTCGTCTGGTTGATGGTCAAGTCGCCACCGTGAGTCCGGTAGACGTAGATGCCGGTGACCCCGTCGTACTCGTCGTCGGGACAGCCATCGGCGAAGTAGAAGTTCTCGATGAGACCGGTACCGCCGGCATCGACGCGAGCGCGGAACGGCTCTGCTTTCTGGTACTGGTCCCAGACGCCTTTGATGCCGACGTTACGGACGACCCAGTCGGCCCCGTTGGCCTCGATGTCGAAGGTGGCACCCGATGCAGAGATGTCGATGAGCTTGTTCTCGAACGTCTCGCCGGAGTGTACGCGGGCAGTGTACGTCTCGCCGGCACCGACCGTGATTTCCTCGTACTCAGGCGTAGCACTGTCAGCGGCCCAGAGACTCGCAATTCCGGCCACGGCCGCGACCGAGACGGCCCCGGTTGCTTTGAGCAGGGAGCGACGGTCGAGCGTGAGTCGAGATACACCCTCGTCGCCTCCGTCGGGACTGTCGGTCGCTGCAGCAGTACTCTCGTCTCGGTCGTCGGGACTGTCGCCACCGACACCAGTATCCTCGTCTAGAACACCGAGCGGAAGGAAATCGCGCACCGCGAAGGACGAGCCCTCGCGTACCGATGTCTCTCGCTCGTCGTCGGCCTCCATTGTCTTGTCTAACAAGACAGTGGATTGAAGAATGAATGTTTGGTCCGGGAGGGGAACGATGCGTTCCCGTCGAACCGCGGCACGAGCGACTGCACCGTGCCGATAGCCACGTCAGTGGCTGCAGAAGGTGTGATTGACTGCTGTGCGGTGCGCCTAGGCCGTGTCCACCTCCTCGCCGTTGACGAGGACGCGGTAGTTGTCGGCGGCAACATCGGCACTGAAGTCAGTGAGCCAGCCGACGAATTCGAAATCATCGACGTAGCCGTTTCCAGTCTTCCCGGTGACCGTCGTCGTGCCGTCACCGTTCGAGGTGACCTTCTCCGAGCCTTCGGACTCGGGCCCGCGCGTGGCGGTGCCGTTGACGGTGAACTCGTAGCGCACGAGCGGGCCGCCCTCGGTCGTCTCGACGGTGAGCGTGTTCGTGGACTGTACCTCGATTTCCTCGCCATCGACGAGGACGGTGTAGTCGTCGGCGGCGACGTTCGCACTGAAGTCGAGCAGTTCGCCCTCGAACTCGTAGTCGTCGGCGTAGCCGTTGCCCGTCTTGCCCGTGACCGTCGTCGTCCCGTCGTCGTTCGAGGAAACCGAGTCGGAACTCTCCGCGTCAGCCCCTCTCGTCACCTCACCATCGACGGTGAAACGGTACTCGACGAGCGGGCCGCCCTCGGCCGTCTCGACGGTGAGCATGCTCGTCTGCTCGAACGAGAGTTCCTCGCCGTTGACGAGGACCGTGTAGTTGTCGGCATCGACGTTCGCACTGAACGCCGTGAGTTCGCCGTCGAACTCGTAGTCGTCGGCGTACCCGTTGCCGGTCTTGCCCGTGACCGTCGTCGTGCCGTCACTCGATGCGAGCGTGTCGGAACTCTCCGCGTCCGACCCCTTGGCGACTTGGCCATCGACGGTGAACTCGTACTCGACGAGCGGGCCACCTTCGACCGTCTCGACGGTGAGCGTGTTCGCCAAATCGGGGGCGTCGGTCACGTCGGTGGTGGTGTCACTACTGTCGGTCGTCGAGTCAATTGTCGGGCCGCCACTCGCCGCTTCTTCCGCACTGGTGGGCGCGCCGTCGGGAAGCGCCTTGGTCGGCGACCCGGACGAGCCAGCGCGGACGGTTCCGCGGTAGGTGAGCGTGTCGTCGGTCGTCTCGAAGTAGGTGTCTGTGGGCGTGACAGTCGCATCGGCACCGTCGGGCCACTCGTAGGTCCCGCAGGCGATGTCCCCCTGTGCGTGACCGGTCAGACTGCACCCGACGACTTCGATGTCGTTGAAGCGCGCCCAGACACCGCGGTCGCCCTGGTCGCCGCCGACGGCGACGCAGTTCTCGATGCGCGAACCCGTCGTCCCGACACGGAAGTGAGACGCGCGACAGCCCTCCGCGTAGGAGTTCTTGATGACGACGGTGCCTTGGTTACCCGGGTAGCGGTTCCCGACGGTCTCTTCGGGGTAGCCCGGCGTACTCGCGTAAATCGCGTTGTCGGGCAGGTCCTGAATGTTCGTCCGATTGATGGTCAGGTCCCCCGCGTGGGTGCGGTAGACGTAGATGCCGGTGACGCCAGCGTAGGTGTCGTCAGGGCATCCATCCGCGAAGTAGTAGTTCTCGATGAGACCGGTACCACCGGCATCGACGCGAGCGCGGAACGGCTCTGCCTTCTCGTACTGGTCCCAGACGCCCTTGATGCCGATGTTTCGAACGACCCAGTCGCTCCCGCTGGCTTCGATATCGAACGTCGCGCCGGGTGCCGAGATGTCGATGAGCTTGTTCTCGAACGTCTCACCGGAGTTCACGCGTACCGTGAACGTCTCGCCTCTTCCGACCGTGATTTCGTCGTACTCGGCGGCTGCCGCAGTTCCCATGCTACTCGTTCCGACTGCACCCGCGAGGAGTGCCCCACCCGCTAATTTCAGATATGATCTCCGATCAAATTCGTTTGGCCGTTCTTCCTGACGGCTGTCCTCTGACATACTAATCCCCCACTAATGCGGCTCATTAAGCCATTTTACCAGCTCCTCGCAGATGATATTATTTTAGCTACGAATCGTTTGCATATTTTAACCAGATGGTCACCAACTACGCATACGATTAGTAGACTATTAACCCAGAAATTCACCATCTTGTGAACGATTAATCTTTCTCTCGAACAACATTTTCGAGTGGTACAATAGAGCCACGTCTATCGAAAACGGGCGTATCAGTCGATAGTACGGATTAACACTCAATTATTCGATACGTTCGAGAGTGAGTGTATGTGATATTGTCATTTCAATACGACAGAACGTTACGAGGCGAATGGTGGTGATTTGTTGTCACGTTAGCTTGCGATTCGAAGCGGGTGTGATTCGCCGTCGAACAGAGCGAAGAGCGTCGCTCGATTCGTCGGAGTCATCGGTGAACTAGACTCTCCATTACAATGACCAATACCGTCGAATCGGTCCACAATGAGTCGAGACCTCACGAGTGGCTTTCTCTCAATTTTGAACGGGAAGGTGCTGACCTCGGTCATCGGCATCCTCTCGCTCCCACTCATCGTCCGCGTGCTCGGGCCAACCGGGTACGGAAACTACGCGTTTCTCTTGTCCACGTTTTCGCTGCTCATGATTCTGGTTAGCTCAGGCGTGACCGAAGGGACCCAGAAGTTCGTCGCCGAAGAACGCGACGACATCGACAGGTGGCAAAGCGGTGTCGTCGGATTCTACCTGAAACTCGCCGTCGTGCTCGCCGTCGTCGGGAGCGCCACGCTCGCGTTACTCACCGCCTCGGGCGTCCTCCAACAGGTGCTGGAGAGGGAGTTCGAGGTGTACTTCTACCTGCTCGCGGTGCTCGTCATCACCGTCCAACTTCGGTCCTTCGTTCGTCGGGCGTTGCTCGGACTCGGACTCGAACCCTACTCTGAGTCGCTCATCGTCGTCGAGAAACTCATCTTGGTGGGAATCGGTCTCGGGTTAGCATTTATCGGATTCGGAGTCGCCGGCTTCCTCGTCGCACAGGCCATCGGGTCGGCAGTCGTGTTCGTCGTCGGCGTGGCCGTGTTGTCCCGTCGTCTCTCGCTTCGAGCGATGGTTCGAAAACCCATGGTTGCGCTCCCGTATCGTGAGTTGCTGTCGTTCAACGGCCTGAACATCGTGCTCGTGTTGCTGATGACCTCGCTCTTTCACGTCGATATCATGATGCTACGCCTGCTCGTCAGCGGCGAGCAGACCGGATTTTACAAGGCGGCGCTGGAACTCGCCGAGTACATCTGGCTGATTCCGACGGCGTTCCAGACGCTCATGCTCCACTCGACGTCGAAGATGTGGTCGCGCGGGGAGCACGAACGTGTCAGCGCACTGGCGGGGAAAGTCACTCGCTACGTCTTTCTCATCACCTCGCTGCTCGTCATCGGCGTGTTCGCGCTCGCAGACCGGTTCATCCCCATCTACTACGGTACCGAGTTCGCCGTCGTCTATCAGCCGCTCTCGTACCTGCTCCTCGGGGCGTTCGGCTTCGCACTCGCAATCCCGCTATCGGGAATCAACACGGCGACGGGGCGACTCCGGCCCCTCATCGGGGCGACGGCACTGGCGGCGGTGGGGAACATCGTCTTGAACAGCCTGCTCATCCCCCGATACGGAATGATCGGTGCCGCAATCGCCACGAGCATCAGCTACGGGTCGATGTTCGTCCTGCACGTCGTCTGCGGGTACTACCTCGGATATCGGCCGCTGACCGGCGTCCGTCCGATTCGGGTGGTCGTCACCGCGCTCGTGAGTGCTCCACTCGTCCTCGGCGTCGAGTCGGTCATCGTCAACGACATCGTCGCACTGGTACTCGTGCCGCCGGTCGGCTTCCTGTTGTTCTGGGCGGTCGCCCTCACGACCGGTGCCATCGATAGAAGAGAAGTTCGAGTGGGTCTCTCGGCGATTCCAGTCCCCGTGGAGAGGGTCTCACGATGAGAGACGCCGCGTCGAAACCCCACGGTCTGAGGACTGACCGGCAGGAGCGTACCCTTACCCAATTAGGCAGTAAACAACCAATATCGGAACTACTCAATCAATCGTCATATGATACAGTCACACGACCCGCACATTGTGAGATATCTGAACGAATCGAGCTCAGATGTCGCCGTGACAGCAATCACGAGGGACGAGCTTGATTAACAACAGCCCATTCGGAACGCGGCAGTTGGACACCTTCGTGGCGACTGCCGTTCTCGTGCTCGCAATCGTGCTCTTCCCGCTTCGGTTCTTCGCCTCTCAAATCCTCATCGAGACGGTCCCCATCGTTCTCGGTGGTGCCAGCGTCGTCTTTCTCGCCGTCAAGTACTACGGGCACGAGGATGCGTCGTTCGCAAACTGGCAACTGTCAGAAGAGACGATTCACGTCTTGCGTGCCGCGACCATCGTCGGTCTCGGCGGGATGGTGTCAGTTGGTCTCCTCACCGACGGTCGAACCGTCCCGTTCTTCATGGTCGCTTCGGTCGTCGGCACGCTCATCTTCGTCCAAATTCTCTTCTCGGAGGAGTCCGCACTGCAACCGTCGGTCATCATCGGCGAACTGTTGGCGTTCGCCCTGATACTGAGAGGAATCGCGTTACTCACGACGCCCGGGCTGATTGGCGTCGATACGTGGACGCACGTGTTCGAATTCGCCGGGGCGATTCGAGAGGCGGGAGAACTCTCGGGGATGTCCGAGTCGAAGTACTTCGCCGCGCCGCTCTATCACCTGTTTCTCGCCGTCGCTGGCGAACTGTTCCACTCGTCGCTCAGAACGGCGCTGTACGTGTCGCTGGGCTTTGCGATTCCCTTCTCGACGCTGTTGATATACTTCACCTCGCGGTACTTTCTCTCGGTTCGGTGGTCGCTGCTCGCACTGGCGATGTACAGCGTCAGCGACCACGTCGTCCGCTGGGGTCTCGAAATCATCCCGACGAGCATGGGCGTGGCGTTCTTCCTGGCGATATTCTACGGTGCCGCGAAGATATACGTCAGCGAGAATCGCCGCCCCCTGTACGCGCTCGTGCTGTTCTTCTGTCTCGCAATCGTCCTCACGCACCAGATTTCCTCGTTCGTCGCACTCGTCTTCCTCGGGGCGGGCATGGTCACCCAACTGGGCTACCGCTACGCCCTCCCCGAACGAATCGCACACCACCTGTACGACAGTCGCAAGCAAGTGAACTTCGTGGGGCTGTTCGCGTTCACGATGGTCGTGACGTTCGTCGATTGGATGTACACGCCGCTGTCGAGCGAGTCGTTCCTCACCGGCATGATCGACCTGTTCAGACGACAGTTCGAGGCCTACGCTGGCTTCCTCAACATCGTCAGTAACACCTCGGTGACCAGCAGCACCATCGAGTCGCTCATCACCACGATTCCGGTGACGGTCGGTCTCATCGACACGCTTGGATTCCTGTTGTTGCTACTCGTCACCCTCATCGGTTCGTTCACGCTCCTCCGGCAGAACCGCCTGAAGATGCTCCACATGACGTGGCTCATCTCGGCCGGAATCATGCTGTTCGTCGCCCTCGGAATGCCGATATTCGGTATCTACACCTTCGTTCCGAACCGGTGGTTCGCGTTCCTGTTCGTCCCGATGGCGCTCGCGGCGGCCTTCGGACTGCGGTATCTCACCGCGCATCACCCCTCGAAAGCCATCGTCGTTGGCATCCTCATCTTCGCCGTCGTCTTCCCCGGCGCGACGATGATTGGTCACAAAGGAACGCCCGACGACCCGGTGTTCAACGACATCTATCCGGAGTTCAGCTACACGGAATCGGAACTCCAGGCAGCCGAGACGATATCGAGCATCCACCCGAGCGGCGAGACGCTTCAGACCGACCACCCGTACTGGACCGTCTACGAACGGCGGCAGCAGGACGACAGGATGAAGCAGTTCGAACTGACGGACAGGGGAACGATAGCCGCGGATGCAGCGGTCTATCGCCCCTACCAAACTGAGGGCGCACCGAAGGCGACCTACAACGGCGAACTGCTCCGGGTCCAACTCCCGCACGACTCCGTCTGTGGCCCGGCGCGGGATACGGTGTACACGATTGGGTCGGTCGAATACTGCCGCTAGAGACGACAATGATTCCAGATACTACCTCTCGACGCGTTGATTCGGCGTTCGAACGACAGTTCACCACGATTCTCGTGCTGCTCAGCGGCTACACGGTGGTCGCCGCGGGCCTGCTCTGGTTGGTCGAGTGGCTCCCGACGTTCGTTCGGATTCCACTCGCACTCCCGATACTGCTGTTGACGCCCGGGTTCGCAGTCGTCACGGCACTCGTTCCGACGTCCGCAAGCGCACCCGAACAACCGGATGACGACGTTTCCTCGACGAGCGCCTACCTCCCGGAGGGACTCGGCGTGTTCGAGCGTGTGACCCTCGCAGTCGTCGTCTCTATCGCACTCGTTCCGCTGGTCACACTCGGGGTCAACGTCGTCGCCGGAATCGACATCGGACTGATTCTCGCCGGCGTGTCACTCGTGACGGTCGGTGCCACAGCGGCCGCGATACATCGACGCCCGACGACGGGAACACACGCGTGGGGGAGTTCGTCCAGTTCCATCTGGGAGGCCGTACCGACCGACCGCCTCACGGTCGGCGCACTCGTACTCGCCCTCCTGCTGGTCGGGACGAGCGCCGCCGTCTCACTCCCGGGAAGCGAGGAACCCACCGACATGACCGAGTTCTACGTCGGGAACACAAGCGCGAACGGGACGTTCGTCGCAAGCGATTACCCCCAGTCGTTCGCCGTCGGCGAGGAGAAACCGTACCACCTGAAGATTCGGTCCAACGACGACGACTCACGGCAGTACGAAGTCGTCGCACTGCTCACCACAGGGTCCGGCGACTCGGCGGCGACGACCGAACTCGGACGGACGACGACGACGGTCCAACCCAACGAGACGGCGACCGTTCGATACCCCGTCGAGCCGACCCAGCGAGGTGAGAATCTCACACTCCGGTTCCTGCTCTACCACGGGACTGCACCCCAAGAAGCAGACGTCGAAACGGCAGACCGCGTACTTCGGATATCCATCGACGTTGGGCAGCAGAGCGCCGATACTGACAGTACTGAAACATTGATACTCCCACCAGTTGAACACACACTCGACAATGGAGTGACAGAATGAGTGAAATGTCGCCATCTGCAGACGGTCAGAACCGAGCGACCGGTGAGGCAACGGACCCGACGATTTCGGTCGTCATTCCGACGCTGAACGAAGAAGAGAACATCGAAACGTGCCTCGATTCGGTGTTCGACGCGCTACAGGACGGCCCATCGTTCGAAGTCATACTGGTGGACTCGAACTCCGAGGATTCGACCGTCGAACGCGCCCGACAGTATCCGATTACGGTACTGCAGATTACGGAAGACGACCTGACGACGCCCGGTGCCGGGCGATACGTGGGGTGGAAAGTCGCCAATGGCGACCTGCTACTCTTCGTCGATGGCGATATGCAACTTACCGGCGACTGGGTGCGAGACGCCCACGACACCATCGAGAGCGAGCCGAACGTCTCCGGCGTGGATGGCTATCTCGACAGAGCGACGTCCGCGGAACGTGAATCGGTCAACGCGATTAACGGCGTGATGTTGTACGACGCCGCGGTCCTCGACGAAGTCGAAACGTTCGACCCGTTTTTGCAGGGGTACGAGGACATCATCCTCGGGTTTCAGTTGCGAGCGGCGGGCTACGACTTGCTTCGCCTCCCTATCGTCTCGGCGACTCACGCCAGACCCTACGAGATTTCGCAGTTGAAGCGGCGCTGGAACAACGGCTACATGTACGGACTCGGGCAGGTCGTCCGTAAGTCGCTGACCTCTCCGAAGATTTTGAAGCTCCTGCTGATTCGAAACCTCATGTTCGTGCTATTCTTGCTGTTGTTCTCGGTCGGAGTCGCAACGTTCGTCGTGAGCAGAATCCTCTTCGTCGGGTGGGTCCTCATGGCGACCAGTCTGTTCCTCGCCGACTCGCTCTGGGAAGGGCCATCGTTCGCCGCAGAACGCTGGATTCGAAACGGAATCTCGTGGTACGGGTTCTGCCGTGGGTTCCTCATGACGGTCCGAGCACCGTCAGAGTTCCCGCTGGACGCCGTCGAGACCATCGCAGACGGAACCACGCACGGACCGGGCATCGAAAGTGCCCCCAAAGTATCGGCTTCGTGAACTCCCGCCGACTTCTCGCCGACCGAATCGTCGAACCAATCGTCGAACTAGTCTGGTATCTACGTCGTAACGAAAACGCACTACCGCCGGTCAGTATGGCGGATTCATCCACTGTAGCCCCTGTTTCTCACGTACTTGAAACTTCGATAGGCACATGATAACAAAACCAATTCGTGGAAGAATGTCAATCGAAAATGACATTCAACGATACTCATTCGTGTGCTGACCGACAATCGATTCGCGGCGAGAGGCTCTGATGACGGGATTCGTCGGCGGCCACCTCACGGATACGTCGCTCGAACAGAGCACGGCCGAACTCTATCGTGAACCGTGGTACGAAACCGACGGCTACCACCTCGCGGGGTTCGGTCTGACGGTGTCTCACCACGGGTCGAAAGACCCCCGCGGATGCACGACGTGGCGAGACAGATGGCGGATGGGCGTGCTCTACGGCGTGATTACGAACCGCGACGAGATGAGCACGGAGGCGTTGTTCACCCGACTGCTGGACGACCCGGACGCGCTCCTCGCCGAGTTAGATGGCTCGTTCCTCGTCGCCGCCATCGACAGCGAAGCCGAGCGCGTCGTCCTCGCAAGCGACAAACTCGGGACGCGACAGCTATTCTACATCGACGACGACCCGTTCGCTTTTGCGACGGAAGTCGGCGCGCTCACCGCCCTCCTCGACGACTCGCAGGTGAACGAGCGAGCGGTCAGTGACGTGGTCATGAGCGGCCACGTCTGGGGCGACAAAACGCTGGTCGAGGGCGTGAACTATCTCCAACCGGGGACGGTCCTCGAATACGACCGCACCTCGGGCTACGAACGTCGCCGCTACTGGGAACCGGAGTTTCGACACCAGCGGGGCGATTCGTATCTGTCTACCCTCGCCGACGCCTATCGAACCGCCGTCGAAGACGCCGCGGCGACGACAGACGAGACCGTCGGCACGTGGCTCTCGGGGGGCTTAGACGACCGGTTGCTGGCCGCAGCGCTCGGCCGTCACCGGCGTGTGACTGCGTTCTCCCCAGAGACCGCCAGTACGGCGTCGTCGAACGACCTCGCGTCAGCGGTCACCGAGGAACTCGGTATCGACACGAAGTCCGTTCTAACCGCACCCGACCGGTTCGTCGAGTCCATCGACGCAGCAGTCCAACTCACGAGTGGGATGGTCGAACTGGGGTCGCTCATCAGCCCTGCGTCCGTGTTCGACGTCTCGGAGACACCGGGGCAGTTCGTCGAGGGAGGGCGACAGGGAAGCGCGTTGGCGACCGAACTGAGTCGGCGCGTCCTCACGCGGAGTAATTCGCCCGAAGAGGCGCTTTATCGCGCCGACCGGCGGGTCGATGTCGGCGTCGTTCGCCACCTCCTGAACACGTCGTTCGACCCGATGACCTCCTACCGCGAGGCGGTCCAAGAGAGCAGCCACTCTGATTTCTACGGTTCGACGTTGGACTGTTACTACCGAAACCACCTCTCTCGGTGTGACTTCGGGAGCACGCCGCTCTTGGAGAGTCAAGCCGGGACGCGAATCCCGTTCAGTACCGGCGAATTCCTGACGGCCCTCGCGGCGATGCCGCTCGAACACCGAGTGCGAACGCTCCCGTTCACGAACGGGACCGTCCCCGCGGGGACGTCGGTTCCCAAACTCGAACTGATGCGGCGTCTCGACGAGCGACTGGCGGCGATTCCCGACGAACGAACCAAGGTTGCACCGTCGCGCCCGCTGTGGCAGCAAGTCGTCGGAACGGCCATCGGCAGTTCCATCGAGACGCTCCGTGAGCGCCTCACCGGCAACGCGCAGTCCTTCGATGGGCAGTCGATTCTCGCCGAGTGGTACCACGAGGACGACGACTTCGCGGCGTTCGTCGATTCGGTGCTGGATTCGGCGTGCGAGCGCCCGTACTTCGACGCCGAGGCGATTCGGCGGTTACAGTGGAATCACCTGACGAGGGACGAATCGAACATGAACGCGCTCTCCGGTATCGTCACGGTCGAACTCTGGGTCCAACGCTACATCGACCGCCAACCAAAGTCGGCCGAAGAACGAGTTGCGACCGTAGAAAGCGCCGTCAACACGTCCTGAACGACCTCATTTTCGCACAAAAGAGACCCACCGGAGTTCGCTCGGACTACGTCGTCACGGAGTGCTTCGAGAGCGACGGCACCCGTTCGACGGTCCCGTAGTTCAGCGCGACCTGGACGATAACGTCGGTGAGGTTCACCTTGTCGGCGAGGAAGGCCTCGCGTTTCTCCGCCCACTTCGCCTTCGACTCGTCGTCGGCGAGAATCTCTTCGGAGAGCTTGATGACCTCGTCGAACTCCCGCACGTTGTAGATGAGGCCCTCGCGTTCGAGCGCTTTGAAGTTCCCCATGTCGTCCTCGCCGACGAAGGAGTTGGAGCGAATGGCGGGCGTACCGAGCAGCGCGGCTTCCGTCACCATCGTCTGCGTATCGGCGACGAGCAGACTCGCTTCCGAGAGCACGTCGTGGATGAGCGCGGGGTGGAAGTCGAAGGGGCGGGTGTCTATGTCGCCGTCGTGGCGTTCTTCGCTCTCGTCGAGGACGAACACCGTCGCGTACTCGCTCAGTGTCTCGATGAGTTTGCGGCGGCGTTCGGGGGTGAAGCCCTTGTGCCCGACGTCGTGGTGCGAGCCGAAGGCGTTGAAACGGACGACGACGAACTTCTCGTCCGGGTCGAGTCCGAGTTCCTCGCGGATATCGACCGATGGCTCGAACACGTCGGGGTGGAGATACGCCGTCTCTTTGAACCCGCGGAACTGGTAGTGGTTCTTCGCCAGTTCCTTCCCGAAGGTGTGTGGCGTGAGGATGGCCTTGGCGAACGGTTTCGAGACGATGTGGTCGAGAGAGGTCGGTTCGGAGTCGAGGACGAGCACGGTCGGCGTGCGTGAGAGAGCGCCGGCGTGAGCCGAGTAGCCGCCCATGCCGAAGATGAGGTCCGGGTCGAACTTCCGAACCTCGCGGAAGATGTTCCAGTAGTGGAAGGGAAGTTCCTTGAACAGGGAGTTCTTCGTCGTCTCGCACTTGCCGTAGATGACGTGCGGGAGGTCGTAGTATTCGAGCAGGTCCTTGGTACAGCCGTAGTCTCGGCCGAGAACGAGGACGTCGTGGCCCTGCCGTTGCAGTTCTCGCACCGCGTACTTGTAGAGGTGGACGTGGGCGGGAGTGTTTGTGAAGAACACGTATCGCATAAGTTCTATCCGAGAAGAAGGCGCCAGTAGGAGTAGTTATTCAGCGTCTACCCGGCCGAGAGCGGAGTTCCCACCCGATTGAATCACCCGTCAATACCGGATTACACCCAGCATAACAAAACGACAAACGCCCCACAGGTGCCCAGCGAAAGCGGCCCGAGATTCGTGCCCCAGTCGGCCGACCCAATCGGCGAAAGTGGCACGATACTCGGCGTCCTCTCTCCGACCAACGATGTGTCCACTTTCGAACGCGGCGGCCGAACCGCATAGCACCCACGCGAACACCCCGGAGCACCGCTGATGTGGCCGTGGGAACACCTCGCAGTCGGCTATATCGCCGTCTCGATGTGGGCGCGGGCGACGAATCGGCCCCTCGACGGCTTCGCCGTCATCGCCGTCGCCTTCGGAACGCAGTTCCCGGACCTCATCGACAAACCGCTGGCGTGGTCGTTCAACGTCTTCCCGAGCGGGATTTCGGTCGCTCACTCGCTGTTCGTCTCGATTCCCGTCGCGCTCCTCGTCGTCCTCGTCTCCAGACGATACGGCGTCGCTACCGTCGGTGTCGCGTTCGCACTCGGTTACCTCTCACACATCCCCGCCGACCTGTTCTACAGCGGGTTCTTCTTCGGAAACTACGGCGCACTCGACTCGTTCCTCTGGCCGCTCTCTCACAGCGGCGAGACCGCGACGAACGGCTTCTTCGGGCAGGTGTGGTACTATCTGAGCCGGTTCCTCTACTACGTGCAACGCCCGGAAGCAATCGCCTACCTCCTGTTCGAACTCGTGCTGATGGGGAGTGCGTTCCTGCTCTGGCTAACGGACGGGAAGCCCGGAATCGAACTCCTCAAGCGTTCCTTGACCGAAATCCGTCGAAGCGCCTCCCGGTAGCAACGTCGCGCCGTCGGGCGGTCAGTCGTAAACGGCGTCCTTCTCTCAAAAAATCGACCTGTAACACTGTTGCGAGGGTAGCAATCACTCCATAACAAAGCCGTTACCGAGACTGAATTTCGCTGAGGCAGGCACGCCCTCGCCGAAATGAAAATGAAACCAATGATTTTACCCTCGACTCGGCGACGCGCCGAGAGTGCTCGGCTATCGAATCGCCGCGAACACGACGGAGAGACCCGATGAGCGCCGAATCCGAAGCTGGCTCGCTCATCGACGAGGGAGTCACGGTCGGGTACGGAGACGGCTCCGAACCCACTATCGGCGAGCGCGCGCGGATTCGCGCCGGCTCGATTATCTATCACGACGTCGAGATTGGTGACGACTTCATCACCGGCCACAACGTGCTGGTCCGCGAGCACACGACCATCGGCGACAAGGTCCTCATCGGGACCAACTCGGTCGTCGATGGCAACACCACGATTGGGTCACACGTCAGCATTCAGACGAACGTCTACATCCCGACGAACACCCACATCGGGAACGACGTGTTCGTCGGACCCGGCGTCGTGATGACCAACGACATGTACCCGGTCCGGTCGGAGTACGAACTCACCGGGCCGACTATCGAAGACAACGCCTCGGTCGGCGCGAACGCGACAATCCTCCCCGGTGTCACCATCGGCGAGGGCGCGTTCGTCGCCGCGGGCGCAGTCGTCGTCGAAGACGTGCCGCCACGCGTGCTCGCGGTGGGCGCGCCCGCGACGTACCGCGAACTGCCTGCACCCCTCCAAGGAGACAACACGATTCACCGATGATGACTGACAAGCGAATATCAATCGCCTCACCGCAGCTCGATGCGGACGAATTCGAGCGCGTGAAGGCGGTCATGGAAAGCGGAATGATCGCAGACGGTCCCGAAGTCCGGGGCTTCGAACGCGAATTTGCAGACTACTGCGATGCCGCTCACGGCGTCGCAACCTCGAACGGAACCACGGCCCTTCACGCCGCGCTCCACGCGCTCGGAATCGGGCCGGGCGACCGCGTCCTGACGACGCCCTTTACGTTCATCGCCACGGCCAACGCGGTCGCGCTCGCGGGTGCCGAGGTCGATTTCGTCGATATCGACCCGCAGACGTACAACCTCGACCCCGACGCGCTCGAAGCGCGTCTCGAAGCCGGCGAGCAGGTGGACGCCGTCATCGTCGTCCACCTCTACGGGCTTCCGGCAGACATGGAGCGATTCGTCGAACTCGCAGAAGAGTACGACTTCGCGCTCATCGAAGACGCCGCACAGGCCCACGGAGCGGCCATCGACGGCAAACGCGTCGGGTCGTTCGGCGACGCCGCGTGTTTCTCGTTCTACCCGACGAAGAACATGACCACGGGCGAAGGTGGGATGATTACCACCAACGACGCCGACGTGGCCGAGCGCGCCGCGCGGTTCATCGACCACGGCCGCGTCACCGGCTACGAACACTCGGAAGTCGGTCACAACTTCCGGATGACGAGCATCGCCGCGGCGATCGGGCGCGCGCAACTCAAACGCCTCCCGGTGTTCACGACGGTCCGACAAGCCAACGCGAGGATGCTCGACGAACTCCTCGAAGACGCGCCGGTCACCACGCCGTACGTCCCCGAGGGAAGCGAGCACGTCTTCCACCAGTACACGGTCCAGTGTGACCGCGTCGAGCGCGACGCGCTCAAATCGTACCTCGACTCGCAGGGCATCGATACGGGCGTCTACTACCCCGTTCCGGTCCACCACCAGGAACCGTACCGACACCTCGACGTCTCCGCACCGGTCGCGGAGGAAGTCGCTGGTCGGGTGCTCTCGCTGCCGGTTCACCCCGGACTCGACGGTGACGACGTAAAGCGCATCGGCCGTGCCGTCGCCCGCTACGCGGAGGTGGTGACGTGAGCAGAGACGCCAACCGAATCGTCAAGGCCGGCGTCATCGGCGTCGGGTCGATGGGAACGAACCACGCCCGCGTCTACTCCGAACTCCGCGACGTCGAACTCGTCGGCGTCGCGGATGCCGACTTGAACCGCGCGAAATCGGTCGCCGAGGACTTCGGCACCGACGCGTACACCATCGACGACTTGCTCGACCACGTTGACGTGGTGAGCGTCGCCGTTCCGACGCCGTATCACGCCGACGTGGCGCGAACGTGCATCGAGAAGGGCGTTCACGTCCTCGTCGAAAAGCCGTTCGTCGCCGACCTCGAAGAGGGCCGCGCGCTGGCCGACTTCGCCAGAGAGCGCGAAGTGACGCTCCAAGTCGGCCACATCGAACGGTTCAATCCGGCCGTGCGCTCGCTCGCAAAGTTGCTCGACGAGGTCGAGCCAATCGCCTTTACGGCGAACCGTCTCGGCCCGCCGCTCGACCGGCAGATGGGCGACGGCGTCGTGATGGACCTCATGATTCACGATATCGACATCCTCCTCTCGCTCGTGGATTCCGAGGTCCGGTCGGTCGCCGCCGCGAGCGCCGCCGACGAACAGTACGCGACGGCCCAGTTGACCTTCGAGAACGGCATGATCGGCTCGCTGACCGCGAGTCGCATGACCCAACAGAAGACCCGAACGCTCGATATCACGACGCGCGACCGACTCATCCGCGTCGATTATCTCAACCAATCGGTGCAGATATTCCGTCAATCGAGACCTGATTACCTGCGTGACAACGGAAACATCCGCTATCGTCACGAAGTAGTCATGGAGCAGCCGATGCTGGAGACCGGCGAACCCCTGAAACTCGAACTCGAGTCGTTCATCGAGAGTGCGATGACGGGCGAACCGCCGCTGGTCTCGGCCGAAGATGGTCTCCGCGCCATCGAGATGGCCAGACGCATCGAAACACAAGCCGAAGGAGGGTCCCCCGACCCGGTGACACAATGATAGGACTCTACAATACCACACTCTCGTCTACAGAACAGCAACAGGCCCTTCGCCGCGGGGACGTCCCGGTGGCGGTCTACGGTCTCGGAAAGATGGGTCTCCCCCTCGCGGCGGTCTACGCCAAAGCCACCGGCAACGTCACCGGGATGGACATCGACGAGGACGTCGTCCGGCAACTGAACGCCGGCGAGTGCCACGTCGGCAAGGAACCGGGACTCCCGGAACTCGTCGCCGAACAGGTCGAACGCGGCGCACTCCGCGCGACGGCAGACGGGAGCGAAGCCGCCGACAGCGCCGCCGTCCACGTCATCATCGTGCCCACGCCGCTGTCGGACGACAAGGAACCCGACCTCGCCATCTTCCAGTCCGTCCTCGACACCATCGCCACCGGCATCGCGCCGGGCGATATGGTCATCGTCGAGTGTACGGTCCCGCCGGGAACCAGCCGCGACCTCGTGGCCCCGTACATCGAGGCCGCGAGCGGACTCTCCCACGAAGAGTTCGGCGTCGCCTTCTGTCCGGAGCGAACCGCCTCGGGGCGAGCGCTCGAAGACATCACTGGTGCGTACCCGAAAATCGTCGGTGGCGTGGACGACGAATCCACCCGCGTGGCCGCGCTCATCTACGGCGAGATAACCTCGAACGAGATTATCGAGATGAGCGATTCGACCACCGCGGAGTCGGTGAAACTGTTCGAAGGACTCTACCGCGACGTGAACATCGCGCTGGCGAACGAACTCGGGCGCATCCGCGACGACCTCGGCATCGACGTGCGCGAGGCAATCGACGCCGCGAACACCCAACCGTTCTGCAACATCCACGAACCCGGACCCGGCGTCGGCGGCCACTGCATCCCGTGGTACCCGTACTTCGTCACGAGTCGCGTCGAGACGGAGACGCCGCTGATTCTCACCGCACGTGAGGTCAACGACGGCATGCCCACGTTTACGGCCCAGAAACTCGGCGACGAACTCGGCCGAGCGGGTCGAGATATCGAGGGCGCGACCGTCGCCGTCCTCGGCGTCACCTACCGCCCCGGCGTCGCAGAAATCCGCGCAACGCCCGCCGCGGGCGTCATCGAGACGCTCTCGGAACTCGGCGCGAACGTCCTCGCGGTGGACCCACTGCTCGACGACGACGTAGTCGCCTCCTTCGGTGCGACGCCCGTCGCGCTCGACGAACTGGCGACGTACGACGTAGACGGGATGGTGCTCGTCACGCCGCACGAGGAGTTCGACGACATCGACTGGGCGGCGTTCGACGACCTCGTCGTCGTCGATGGGCGCGGCACGCTCGGCGATATCGGTCACCGCGTCTACACGATTGGCAGCGGCCCGACCGAGACGGTGAGTCACCAAACGGTCGCGCCCGACGGGGGTGACCGATGAGCAAGATTCTCTCGGTCGTCGGCGCGCGCCCGCAGTTCATCAAGGCCTTTCCCGTCTCCGCGGCGCTCCGCGAGCAGCACGAGGAAGTGCTCGTCCACACCGGCCAGCACTACGACGAGTCCATGTCGGGCGTCTTCTTCGACGAACTCGACATCCCGAAACCCGACTACAACCTCGGGGTGGGGTCCGGCCCGCACGCGCTCCAGACCGCCGAGATGATGCAGAAACTCGACGCGGTCATGGAAGACGAAGACCCGGATATCGTGCTCGTCTACGGCGATACGAACTCCACGCTCGCCGGTGCACTCGTGGCGTCGAAGCGGCGACCGCTCGTCGCCCACGTCGAGGCTGGTCTCCGTAGTTACAACTGGGAGATGCCCGAAGAGGTGAATCGCGTCCTCACCGACCACTGCTCGGACATGCTGTTCGCGCCGTCGGAATCGGCCGCGCTCACCCTCGAATCCGAAGGCGTCACCGACGGCGTCTACGTGACCGGCGACGTGCAGTACGACGCGATTCTCAAGAGTCGCGCGACGGCACGCGAGCACTCGACGGTCCTCGAAGACCTCGGCCTGCGAGACGGCGAGTACGTCCTTGCGACGGTCCACCGCGCAAACAACACCGACGACCGAGAACGACTCGAAAACATCGTCTCGGGACTCTCGTCGGCCGGCAAGCCGGTCGTCTTCCCGATCCACCCGCGGACCGAGAAGGCGCTCAAAGACGCCGACCTCTGGACGCGCGTGGTCGAAGACGAACACCTGTTGGTCGTCGAACCCGTCGGCTACCTCGACTTCGTGCGCCTCCTCGACGGCGCAGAGCGAGTCGCAACCGACTCCGGCGGCGTCCAAAAGGAGGCGTTCTACCTCGACAAGCGATGTGTGACCCTCCGCGACGAGACCGAATGGGTCGAAACCGTCGATGCGGGGTGGAACACCCTCGTCGGTGCCGACCCGCTGGCGATGGAGCGCGCGCTCCAATCGACCGACTCGCTCCCGGAGAAACCCTCACTCTACGGCGACGGAACCGCAGCAACACGAATCGTCCAAGCAATCGCGGAGTTCGAAGATGAGTGATTTCGCCGTCCTCCTCACGCACGACGTGGACCGCCCGTACAAGACGTATCAGGGTCTCTACTACGGCCTGAAAGAGCGGTCGCCGTACCACCTCAAGACGTTCTTGCTCCGGCAGAACCCCTACTGGCAGTTCGAAGAAATCGTGCAACTCGAACGCGAACTCGGCGTTCGCTCGTCGTTCTACTTCCTGAACGAACCGAGTCTGCTCCGAACCGGCGGCCTCGAAGCGTGGACGAAGCCGAAAAACTGGCTCGAACACTTCGGCCGATACGATATCACCGACGAGCAACTCGTGGACGTCATCCGCGACCTCGACGACGACGGCTGGGAAGTCGGGATGCACGGGTCGTTCCGGTCGAGCGACGACTACCGGAAGCTCAAAGCCGAGAAGGCGGCCCTCGAAGACGTCCTCGGCCACGACATCCTCGGCGGCCGACAACACCACATGAAACTCGGCCCGCGGACGTGGGAGTACCACCGCGACATCGGACTGCGCTACGACGCCAGTCTCGGGTCGAGTCGGACCTACGGCTTCGAACACGGCTACCAACCGATTCGCCCGTTCGACGACTCCTTTACGGTCTTCCCCCTCACGCTGATGGAGATGGCGCTCCCCGACCCAGGTGAGCACTACGACGACGCGTGGGCGGTGTGCGAAGAGCTGCTCGTCGAAGCCAAGGAGAACGACGCGGTGATGACGGTGCTCTGGCACCCGCGGTACTTTAACGAAGTCGAGTTCCCCGGCTACCGCCGGCTTTACTGTGAACTCATCGAGTGGGCGCTGGCCAACGGCGCCTGGGTCGGTCCGGTCGGAGACTACTACGAGCAGTTCCTTTTGGACGAAGCTCCCGAATCAGCGGTCATTTCGGCATCGTACAGCCAGAACCAGCATTCGAATGGTCGGATGTAGGAACACCCTGTCGGGGGATAGACGCCGCATAACAAATCCACCCGGTCGCATTTCATAACTCGAACATGACTCTCAGGATTTCGCGTATGAATCGCGGGCTGAGAGACGACGGAGTGAGAGATTCCGCTTCGAAACCATGACATTAGAAATTAGAGAACTAGATGCAAGCCAGCACGAAGAGTGGGACAGCTACGTCGCACGCTCTCCCGATGCTGGACTCTTCCATCAGTATCACGCACTCACGGTGCAGGCCACGTACTCGAACGCGGTGTTGCACCCACTCGTTGGGTTCAACGGCAACGAGCCGGTTGGCCTGTTTCCTATCTTCGAGGTCGAAAAAGGACCGTTCAAAGCGGCCTTCTCGCCGCCTCCGGACATCCGGGTAACGTACCTCGGTCCGGCCATGCTGGACATGGGGAACATGAAAGCTCGCAAGGTAGAACAGCTCCGAACGGAGTTCATCGAAGGCTGCGACGAGTGGGTCCAACAGGCGTTCAGTCCGCAGTACACACACATCCGGACGAACGGGTCCTACGACGATATGCGGCCGTTCATCTGGGGCGGCTGTGACGCCGAACCGAAGTACACCTACCTCGTCGATTTGCGCCCCGACGAAGACGACCTGCTGATGTCGTTCAGCCGAAACGCGCGCCGAAACATCCGCGACGGCCGCAAGTTCGCACAGAACATCAGTATCGGCGGCGTCGAAGCGCTCCGCGCGATCGTCGAGCAGGTCCGGGGGCGATACGAAGAACAGGACGAGTACTTCGGCATCCCCACGAACTTCGTCGTGGACCTGTACGAGGGTCTCCCGGAGGGGCAAATCAAGCCCTACGTCTTCCGGGACGGCGACGAGTTCGTCGGCGGTATCATCGCCCTCGACTACGGCGACAGAGTCTACCGCTGGCAAGGCGGCGTCAAGACGGAAAACGACGTTGACGGCCAGATAAACGACAACCTCGACTGGCGCGTGATGGTGGACGCGAAAGCCAACGGCAAGTCGTGGTACGACCTCGTGGGGGCCAACAATCCGCGACTCAACGGCTACAAGAGCAAGTTCAACCCGACGCTCGCAATGCACTACCAAGTCGAACACGGGTCGATGTTGGCCAAAGCCGCCGCCCACGTGTACAAGCGCACGCTCACGCCGCTCGTCACGCCCAACGGAGCGACACACCGACCGCCGCCGATAGCGGCGATGGAGACTCTCTACAAGCGGTTTCACTGACGCTTCCCCACACCGAACAGCCCACACCGAACGAACACTACCGACACACAACACATGACAAACTTACGAATCGAACGGATGAGCCTCGACGAATGGGACGCAGCACTGCCGAAGACCGGCTTCGAGGTGTTTCACACCGCGGCGTTTCTCGACGCAATCGACCAGCACTTCGACGGAGAGATGCACCTCTACGGCGGGTTCAAAGGCGACCACCCGGTCGCACTGATGCCGGCGTTCGTTCGAAAGACGCCGCTCGGTCGAATGGTGGTCTCGCCGCCCCCCTCGATGTCGATTCCGTTCATCGGCCCGATCGTGATGCCGAACAGTCCGAAACAGAGCGCCTACGAATCGATAAACAAGGACTTCACCGAGAAGATTATCGACGAACTCGACGTTCGGAATACGAGAACGTTCGTGCGACTCCTCTGTTCGCCCGACTACGCGGACCCGCGCCCCCTCGAATGGTCCGGGTTGACGCTCAAGCCCTCGTTTACGTACCGCATCAACGTCACGTCGCTCGACGACGTGAACAGCGGGTTCAGCCGCAGTTTGCGGCGCGAAATCAAGCAGGCGAGAGACCTCGATGTGACCGTCTCTGTCGAAGGCATCGAGGGCGCACACGACGTGTACAACGACGTCGTCTCGCGCTACGACGAACAGGACGAACCCTTCACGATGCCCTGGGAGTTCGTCGAGACGGTGGTCGAAAACCTCGGTGATAGGTGCCGAACGTACGTCGCCCGCGACCCCGACGGCAACTATCTGAGCGGCATCATCGTGCCGTTCTCGAACGAGGCGGCTTACTACTGGCTCGGCGGCGCGCGAGCGGTCTACGAGAACGTGAGTATCAACAACCTCCTCCACTGGACGATTCTCGAAGACATCGCCACCGACGAGGACCTCGAGTCGGTCACGAAGTACGACCTCGTCGGCGCGAACACCGAGCGTCTGTGCGACTACAAGTCGAAGTTCGGCGGCGACCTCGTTCCCTACTACGTGGCCGAGTCGGCCGGGACGAGCATGACGATTGCCAAGCGCACCTACCAACTGCTCAACAGCTCGAAAATTCCGCTCCCAAAGTAGTGTCGCGGGTGGCGGGTCGGTGGCGGCGATAGCCGCTGGTGCGTCAGACCGCGAGTAGGTGGGACCGCGGGTACGTGAGGCCGCGAGTAGGTGGGACCGCAGGTACGTGAGTTTCAGACGTTCGAACGAGTGCGGAAACGCCGAGTGCGGACGTCAGGCCATCTCCTGCGTTTCGATTATCTTCCAGACGCTCTCGGCGTCGCCGGTGATGCCGTAGACGCGACCTTTCTTCCGCTGCTCGGAGACGAGGAGCGTGACGAGCGAGCGGTTTCGAAGCTCCTGGAGTGCGCGCGAGACGTGCGCGATGGTGCTGTTCGAATCGGCCGCGATTTGCGACGGTGTCGCGGGTCCGCGGACCAATCGGTCGAGGACGGTCACGCGGTACTGTGAACTGATGATGTAGCCGACCTCGTCCCACGGGACGTCGTCGGTCATTCCATAGCTAGTGCTCATACGGGGGACACCTCGCGTACGGTCGGTGGCTGTGCAGTCGGCAGTCCGAACGCTACTGACGGTGTGTCTCCACGTGCATTATACGACTGTTCGAAATTCATGATAGTGGATGTACTGCGCAATCGGTCGGATGCGCGGGCAACGGCAATCCGGTATGCGGCGCTCGACGTAACCCGCGAACTGCAGGGTAGCGAGCCAATGGGGCAGATGCGATACCGAACCGGGTACGAACCCATGGGGGTGTCGAAGAGTTCCATAGGTATCGGTTTAACGGCAGATTAACCGGCCAAATGACAGGAATTCCGGTCTTCGGCCACATCCGTCCGTAGCTCATTCAATTCATTAGTACGAAGTTAATTACATAAAGTCATCGTTGTAAATATGTTCAGAGATTACTGAAAATCACAGTATCGTGAATGACGTGACTTCGTGAACGACGTGGCTTCGTGAGCGTCGAGACTCGTCTCTCGGGTCGTTCAGACCGAACGTCGTCCCTCAAGTATCCCGTCGGAGACCGAACGAAGAGTGAGAAGTTTACTCGTCCCCGATGAATGTATCGCGGCGATACCGGCAGTGTTCGCAGAAGAACTGTGCGATTCCGGCGGGTTGCATCCCGCTGAACAGTAATTCCTCGCCGCAATCAGGGCACCACTCTGGACTGAGGTCCTGTGGTCGATTCACGTCCATACCACGCACATATGTGTGAGGAACTATCACACTATCGATTTTCCGTAGACGATCATGATGAATCAATGTCGAATTAGTCGTGAACGAAGAAACGGAATGTCGTTCGTTCCGGAACGACTACCACCCCCGCAGTGGACCATCCACGAGATGAGCGACATGCCCCTCCAGATACTCCTCACGAACGACGACGGCATCGACGCTCCGGGTCTCGCAGCGATGCGCGAAGAGTTGACCGCCGTCGGCGAGGTGACCGTCATCGCACCCGCCGAAAACCAGAGCGGCGTCGGCCGCGCTCGAAACGAGTTCGCCGTTCGCCGAGAACACCCCTGGGGCTACGCACTCGACGGGACGCCGGCGGACTGTACCGCCTACGGGCTTCGCGGACTCGACACCGACTTCGATATCGTCGTCTCCGGCATCAACGACGGCCCGAACGCGGGAAACTACGTCGTCGGTCGGTCGGGAACGGTCGGCGCGGGTATCGAAGCCGCCTTCCTCGGAACGCCAGCGATTGCCGTCTCCAGTTACCACGCGCGTGATTTCTTCTGCCACCCGCCCGAAGAGTACGACTTTTCGCGGCCCGCGCGAATCGCATGTGCGCTCCTCGAACGAGTGGCCGGGACCAGCGTCTTCGGCGACGTCGGTCTGTTGAACGTCAACGCACCAATCGACGTTCCGCAACCTCGAATGCGCGTGACCGAACCGCTCGCCGACTACGACCAGCACGTTGACCACCACGAGAGCACGACACTCCTCCCGGACGGCGATACCGACCGGCAACTGGACGACGACGAGACGCTCGTGCGACTTCGTGACGTGTCGTGGCCCGAAACGGTCGGCTACGAGAACCCGTTCCCGCCCCGCGACGAGCACCGCGAGCGCTATCCTGTCGGGACGGACCGGAGGGCGATGGTCGATGGCGAAGTGAGCGTCTCGCCGCTGTCGGTCCACCACGGCCACGCCGAGTCGCAGACGCTCGCGGGAATCGTCGATAGCCTCTCCGAGTTCGTCGAATAACGCGCTCGACTCCGGCGAGAGATGTCGTCGCGGGCGTCTGTTCTTCGGGGGAACTGGTCCGGCAAACTGTATCCGTCGTACCGGCCGGGTATCGTGTCCGTCGTACCGGCCGGGACTGCCCCCGCCGCGGTGCTTTACTCTTCGGCGACGTAACGTGACGTATGAGTACGGAAACTGCGACGTTCGGCGGTGGGTGTTTCTGGTGTATCGAGGCGGCGTTCAAAGAACTCGACGGTGTCTCAGCGGTCACCTCGGGGTACGCGGGCGGCGACGTACCGAATCCAAGTTACAAGGAAGTCTGCAACGGGACGACCGGCCACGCGGAGGTCGTCCAAGTCGAGTTCGACACGTCGGTCCTCGAGTACGAAGACCTGCTCGAAGTGTTCTTTACCGTCCACGACCCGACCACCGTAGACCGTCAGGGTCCAGACGTGGGGAGTCAGTACCGGTCGGCGGTCTACACGCACGACGACGAACAGCAAGCGGTAGCCGACTCGTTCGTCGAAGCGTTGGAGACCGCGGGTGCGTTCGACAGCCCTATCGTCACCGAAATCGAACCGCTCGAAACCTTCTACGAGGCGGAAGACTACCACCAAGACTACTTCGAGAAGAACCCGAACCAACCCTACTGCGTCATCAACGTGACACCGAAAATAAAGAAAGTGCGCGAGAAGTTCGCCGACAAGACGAAACCCTCGCCGTCGAACTAACCAGTAGGTGGCAGGGGTGGTGACCGAACCAACACCACTCTGTCCGGAGTAAAAGCGCGAGAGAACCGAACTTCGAGCCGTTTTTTAGACATCCACAGATTCCACACATTCTACAATTTCTATACAAGCAGTGTCGTTCTACACGACCAGTGTTCACACAGTGTAGAATTTGTGGACTGTGGCAGCTGTGCGAACACGAGGACAATCACTACCTGGGCTTTCGAGACGGCGTACGGAGTCCAGTACGAGTTCGAAACGGTGAATCGAACGAAACGTCGCTCGACGGGAAGAATTGAAAACAGCTCACGCTGTGAAAACATCGGACGTGGTAGACACAGCGAAGAAATCGAACACAGTCCACACTATTGAAAATTCGAACACAGTTCGAGAAGTGTGAAAATTGTAAAAATTGTAGAAATAGCGCGTTTTGGACGACGCCAATCCTCGGAGAAAAGCGGGAGTGAGCGAGAAGAGGGCGAAAAGAGAGCGAGAAGAGGGCGATTGTCGGTAGTTTGGGACCGCAACCACAGAGACCGTTTGCAAATTCCGAAATTTCCACAAATTCTGGAAAGTTGGCAAATTTCACAACGTCTCAACTGCCTAAAAGTCGTGAACAATATTATGTAGTATGGTGCAGTACGCCAGTTTAGACCCCCATGCCTACACAGTCCACCCATCGAGAACATCCCGAATGGTCCAAGCACTGTGAAAATTGTACAATTTTTAAAAACTCCACACTGTTCCCCACACAGGGGGGTCGATAAGTGTCACGAGCAGTCAGCGTTTCACTCCAGAAGGGCGGCGTCGGAAAGACGACTATCGCCATCAATCTCGCAGATGCGCTCGCAGCCCGCGAAAACGACGTATTGCTCATCGACCTCGACCAACAGGGGAACGCGACCGAAGGTGTCGGGCTCAAGTCGGCCTACGAATCGGCCGACCAGCATATCGGCGACGTGCTCACGGACGACGACCCACTTGACGTTCGTGAGGTCATTCACACGCGCGATGATTTCGACGTGTTGCCCGCCCACGTCGATTTGGACGACATCGAAGACCGGGTCCGAAACTCGACGTTCGGAGTGCTGTGGGTCCGCCGGCGAATCATCGAACCGCTACTCGGCGACGAGTACGACTACGTCGTCATCGACTCGCCACCGAGCCTCGGGCCACTCTCAGATGCTGCGCTCATCGGGACCGGCAACGTCGTCGTCCCGCTGCTCATGAGCGAACCGAGTGTCAGCGGGTTCGAGCGAATGTACGAACAACAGATCGACCCAATCCGCCGCGAGGTTGACCTCGACATCCTCGCTATCGTCCCCAACGACCTCACCGGCAACAACGAAGAGCGACGAATCATCCAGAATCTCGAAGATTCACCGTTCGAACCGTTCCTTCCGAGGTTCGCGCGGTCGGAACTCTTCGACGATTCGAACTCGAAAGGTCCAGGTATTCGACACCGAATCGCCTTCAGTCGAGCCTGGCGCGACGGGAAGACGCTTCGTGAGTTCGACCCCGAGAACGATATGCTCGAACGGCTCGACGAACTCGCGGCAATCGTCGAACGCGGAGGTGTCGAGGATGCCTAAGGAGAATCGGTTTGCCGGTCTCGGTGATGCAATCGACGACGGCGAAGCAGATCAGCCCGAGGCACCAAGGTCAGAGTCCGAAAGCGTCGCCGATGAAGAAGCCGACCGTTCGGACGAAAGCGACAAAGAGCTCGAAGACTCGGGGAGCGGCCCAGACAGGACAGAGCAAGCGCCCGAAGGAACCACGACAGACGGAACAACGAAGGACGAGAACGAATCCGAAGTCCCAGGACCAGCGTTCGAGTTCGAAGCGACGACTGCAAAGAGTATCTACGTCCGCCGCGCGACGCTCGACCAACTGGACGATGCAGAGTTCGAAGTGGAGTCGCTCCTCCGGAGAGAACACGACATCCGAAACCTGACCGGACGCGAGTTCCACGATGCACTCGTTCGAGTTGCGACCGAATACCCCGACGAGATAGTTGGCGCAATCCTCGAAACCAGAAACGAGTAGCTCGGGGCGCACGGCACGGACGAACCTATCGAGAACACCACCGCGTCCGTAGTTCTATTGTCAACTTTGGTGGCCGGTATAGTTGAGAGATGGTAGTCGGAGTGCCGGCTGTGGTCGTCACACCAGGTACAAATGGACCGAGACACACCACGATGTCCGGAGAAAATGAAATCGAATCGGCGTAGAACAGCGGACAGGATGGTGTTAGGCTACAGCGGTGGTCGCTGTCTCGAGAGAGCAGTGGAAGAAAAGTTGTAGAAAGAAAGCGGTGGAGAGAAAGTGGTGGAAGAAAAGTTGTGGAGAGAAAGCGGTGAAAGGAAGCGGTGAAGAGAAAGAGCAGACAGCGTTCTCGAAGGTACGCAACAGGCTCGGATGATTCTGAGACCATCTGTCTCGGAGTCAACTGCTACGACGAGTCGTGTTGCGCAACTCGAACGAGAGAGACACAGACACCACATTGTCCGCTGTTCTCGTCACGAAAGAGGGTCGTCGGTGTGAGAATAGCTGGCGACTGTTCGAACTGAGGAGAATTGCTACCGCTCTCGAGTGCTCGGGAGGTGAAGATGGGGGGGACACTCACACCACTTTGTCCGCTGTTCTCACGGTGAGAGTGTAGGGGGTGTCAGTGTGCCGGAAACGATTGCCGCGACCGACGGAGAGCAAAGATAGTCATCAACCAAAACCACCTTTCATTCTCTTGTATTAATTCTATTACGGATTTGGTTGAACAGTGAATGTATTAAATCTTTTCTTATTACTAAACCAACAAACGACCCACCCCCCACACCTTCGAGACCAACAACAGCGGACAAAGTGGAGGGGGTGTGTTCACCGTGTTGTTTATAAATGACCAGAACAGCGGACACTGCGGACGCGGTGGTTTTATAAATGACGTGAACAAATCGTGTTCACATGCCCCTCTTCGAGCGAGACACCGAGATCTACCGTGATCGGGATGCTCTCCGCGAGGACTACCAGCCCGAGGAACTCGTGGGACGCGACGAAGAACTACGAACGTTTCAGGCAGCGCTCCAACCCGTGATTAACGGCGAGCAACCGAACAATATCTTTCTCTACGGAAAAACCGGTGTCGGAAAGACTGCAGCGAGTCGATATCTCCTCTCTCACCTCCGTGAAGATGCGCGACGGTACGACGATATCGACCTCACCGTCATCTTTCTCAACTGCGACGGATTGACGAGTTCGTATCAGATCGCTACCCGTCTCGTCAACGAACTTCGCAGCGAGTCGAACCAGATTAGCACGACGGGCTACCCGCTTGGTTCGGTGTACGGGATGCTCTGGGAGGGACTGGACGAGTGCGGCGGGACGATAACCGTCGTCCTCGACGAAATCGACCACGTCAACGACGACAGCATCCTCTACCAACTCCCGCGCGCACGCGCGAATGGAAATCTAGACAACGCAAAGGTTGGTCTTATCGGCATTTCGAACGATTTCTCGTTTCGAGACGACCTCTCTCCCAAAGTCAAGAGTTCGCTGTGTGAACAGGAGATTCACTTCCCCGCGTACAACGCGAAAAATCTCCAGGCGATTCTCGAACAGCGTGCGGAGGTTGCGTTCCGTGAAGAAGTGCTCGCCGACGAGGTCATCCCCCTCTGTGCGGCGTACGGCGCGAAGGACGCGGGTGACGCCCGCCAGTCTATCGACTTGTTGATGAAAGCAGGTGACTTAGCCCGCGACGAAGAGACCGACCGCGTCACCGAAGAACACGTAAAACGAGGCCGTCGCGCCCTCGAACGCGGTCGGATTAAAGAGGGAATCAACGGACTCACCGAGCACGGTCACCTCGTTCTCTACTCGTTGTTGACACTCGACCTCGAAGGTGAAACACCGATTCGTTCGCGCGACGTTCGCCCTCGATACACGCGGTTTGCCGAACTTGCCAACCGCGACCCGCTCGTCCCTCGACGAATGCGTGACCACCTCAGCGAACTTGCGATGCTCGGTATCGTCTCGGTGACCGAGCGAAACGAAGGCCGGCGTGGTGGTACCTATCGTGAGTACGCCCTCGATATGGACGTCGAACTCATCATCTCGGCGATGCGCGATACGATCGACTTGGTTGGTGTCCACGAGACGATTGACTCGCACGTCAACACCGAGTCGAAGCGGACTCTCGACGACTTCGCCTGAACTGTCGTCTACCGGACGTACGCCTCTCGAATCGGATTTCTGACCTCGGCTCTCTGTTCTCGGGGAGGAGTCCGTTCTTGAACAGTGTCAAAAACTCTGATTGTCTGTAAGTAATGAATAACGCCTTCGAAACGGGGGGTTACAGCGGACAAACTGGTGTAAGAACGCTCGTCGTGAAACGCCGGCCAGCGCAGGGTTGTACGGCGTTGCACAGATTCCGAATCCTACGTGTTCGAAAACGTCATTCGTGGTAGATTACCGACCTATACGAAACAGATACCAACACCGGAATGTCCGCTGTTTTCGACATTCTCACGTCTCCTGACGCCGAATTAGTCGAACTTCGGTGGAGGAAACACTGTTCTCGGTGGTCAGTCGTTCGGTTGGGGCTGGATTGCGAACGTGGAGACGTCTGTCGAGATTGTGACGAGAAAATTGTCTCAATTCACGACTCAGATAAAAACAGCGGACACGCTGGTGTTGAGACGAGGCGTCTCGACAATCACTGGCAAAACCTGCTGCGCGCCTCGACGGACGACGAAGCTCGACCGCTTGCGAACCTCGTTCCGAGTGCTGGTCGGAACGAACACATCGCCCCCACGTCGCTCTCAACTGAACAGCGGACAAAGTGGTGTTTAGTTGGTCTCGGGGGGCTGGTCTCGGTTGTCTCGCTTCGAGTTCGTTCACTCGAAGACATCGACAACGCGCGGGTCCGCAACCGAGTGAAGTTCGGATGGAGTGATTCGAAACACCGCCTTCGGCGTTCCGGCGGCGGCCCACACTTCCTCGAACGTCTCGAAAACCGGGTCTGCAAGCACGGGAATCGGTGTGTCGTAGCATGTCGGCGGGACACCACCGATGCTCCATCCGGTTGCGTCTTTGACTTCTGAGGGGTTCGCGCTTCGAACGTCGCTCACTTCGAGTTCGAACTCGTCGGCGAGTGCCGCTTCATCGACTCGGTGGTCACCGCTCGTGAGGACGACGGCGGTTTCGTCGCCGACGCGCATCACGATGCTCTTGACGATTTGTGCGAGGTCACAACCGACCGCGTCTGCGGCGTCCTGTGCGGTCTTCGTCCCTTCTGGAAACTCACTGACTGCGATTTCGAATCCGTGTGTTTCGCGGAACTCGTCGGCAAACTGCCGTGCCGTGGGATGCATGGACACGGGTTATTCCTCATCTGATAAGAACGTTTGTCGCACGACCGTGCGACTACTCGGGTACTGGTTCGAAAAAATTGGCGCGTTGGAAGGCGGGTCGATTGTTGGAACAGCGTCGTTTCTACCCTTCGCGGTCAACCCATGCCGCCTATTCGATCCAATCTATGCGGTATTGGTTATCGCGTGTACTTCTGGAGGGTCGCAGAGTTCGCTCCGGATTCGGAGGTCCAGATGACGCGAACGGTGTCGCCGTCGGCGAGTCCGTCGGTGTCTACGACGATGGTCTCACCGGCCGACAGTTGGCCGTCACCGCCATCGTTGATAGTGGGAGTCACGCCGGGATTCGACGAGACCGACACGTTCAGATTTTCGGTGGCGATTGCTTCACCGCTCTCGTGAGTGATCGTCATCATTTCGCTCGTTTCGTTGTACTCGAAGCTGAAGCTCGCCTGTGGTGCGGTGTCGCCCACCTGGTCGCCGAGACCGAGGACGAACGTCCCGATGACGGCCGCGAGGATGACCGTGATGGCCACCATCAGGATGACACCGATAACGGGCGATACTGCGCGTGATTCTGTAAGGAATTTCTTGAGATGCATTGTTTTACCCCAGGAACGGCCACCCCCACACCCTGCCCACCTAACTGAGGCATCTGAGAGGCTGTATGTCCGGTTCCTGTTGACAATCCGTATGTTCTGGATATACTTAATTTCGCAATGCCTTACTTGTCCAAGCACGCCGTTATATGGCTTCTAACCTCTGAATTCGTGATTTCACGTGACTCTAACGCAGTTTCGGTCGAGCGACATCGAATACACGTGTTTTGGCCAGCAGAGGATTGTTAAATGGATGATTTTACACTCTCACTGAGTGCTCCGTAGGTACCATGTAGTTACTGCCGCACTCGGTTTTTCGCGTGAACAGTTCGATACCCGCGCAGTCGTCACGCGCCACGCAGTCGTCACGCGCCACGCAGTCGTCACGCACCACGCAGTCGTCGTGCGCCATTTCGTTCGCGTCGCCGCGTCGGCGATACTCATGGGGTGCGTAGCTACGTACGACAGACGTGTGATAAAATGCGACCAACTTAGCTGACTGAAGCCGCTAGAACTGTACAGTCACCGCCATTCGTTCCCAGATTACTGCGGACACACCGGTGTCGGGAACAGGAGGCTCGAATTCGAGTTACTGTGGTGGGTTCCAGAACCGAGGCGTCGTCTCCCAGTCGATTTCGGCGTCGGAGGGTGCCCGTTCGTACAGTGCATCGTGGGCGGCTTTGTAGGCCGCTCGCGCTCCCTCTTGGGCCAATTCGAGGTTATCTCGGGTGTCGAAGACGACGCGCCACTCCCCGTTCGAGAGGTGTAGCCCGAGGATGTACTTTCCGCGGACGTTCACGAGCAGTTGCGTGGCGAGCGCGATCGTCTCGCCATCGCGTTCGACGTTGTACCCGCGCACGGCGATTGCCTGTTGAATCGCGTCGGTTGCCTCCAACTCCGTGACGAACTGTTCGGGAACTGCTCGCGGTGGAAGCGACTCGACGAGTGTCTCGCTCATTGGCTACCTCCTCGCGCCGTTCGCATCGCGTTCATCGTACTCGAAAGCCATCGCTCGGTAGGTATAGGATGCACGGTCTGGCGTGCGTCTTTCCCTCGAATGCCACACCCGAAGCGCAACCGCCATACGCATTCGCTCGTAAAATCCAGCAATAGCCCCGATGTGACTTCGGGCCCACTCCACACAATGAAACGACGAGACGTCCTCAAGACGCTCGGTCTCGGCGCGCTGGCGACGACTGCTGGTTGTCTGGGCGGATTCGAACGCCAGTCCGCGTGGCGAGACCCGCCGCTTGTCGAAAACCGACCCGATGCGGTCTATCTTCCGGCGATTACCGAGGGAATGAAGATGTACGGCATGACGACTGCCGGTCCCTACGGCGTCGCACTCACGTACTCCTACCCGCATCGATTCTGGTCCGTCGCCGGTGGAGAACTCCAGAAGACCGTCGTCGAGGCGGACGATACGCTGCACCTCATGGCGTCGGTGTGGGACGCCGAAACGGGAACGATTCTCCCCCTCGACTCGGGTGTCTCTATCGAAATTCTCCGAGACGGCTCGCTCGTGAGCGAGGAAGTCGCCTACCCCATGCTCTCACAACAGATGGGGGTCCACTACGGCTCCAACTACGTCCTCGACGGTGAAGGCGAGTACGAAGCCCGCGTCCACGTCGGCGGAACGACGCTCCACCGAACTGGGTCCTTTGCGGGCCGATTCGAGACGGCAGAGACGGCTTCGTTCACGTTCGAGTTCGACACCGACGAACTGTACGACGTCGAACTCACGAGGTTGGGTGACAACGCGGGCCAACGCGGTGCCGTCCCACCGATGGAGATGATGGACGTGCCGACGGGCGTCGCACCGTCGATTTCTGACCTCCCGGGAACCCACCTCGGCCGACGGACGAGCGCCGACGCCCTCTTCGACTGTTTCGTCGTCGCCGACGGCGACCGGTTCGACGCGGAGCAATCGTACCTTTACGTCTCCGCGCGGACGCCGCACAACGAGTTCGTCCTCCCGATGATGGGCGTTCGAGCCTCGGTCGAACGCGACGGCGAGACACTGGTCGATACCGCACAACTCCGACGGACGCTCGACCCTGAACTCAGCTATCACTACGGATTACCGGTCGAACCCCTCGAATCGGGAGACGCCATCGAACTCTCCGTGGACGTGCCGCCGCAAATCGCCCGCCACGACGGCTACGAAACCGCCTTCTTCGAGTTCGAACCGATGTCCTTCGAGGTGTGACGTGAGACAGAAACGTTCAGCACCCGGTGCGGCCGTAGAGTGAGGCAAGTGGGATGACAACCGACACGAACTCCGTTCGCCACGTCTGTTCGACCTGCGGTGATGCGTACCCAACGGAGACGTTGCTGGTCCTCCACCGCGGGGCACGGCACCCGGACATCCTCGACGCGAGCGAAATCGAAGCGTACCGCGAGGCGTACTACGAGGAAGAGCGCGAGCTGAAATCGTTCAGAATTCGCGCCCTCGGTGCCCTCGTCGTCCTGTACTTCGGCTTTCTCATCCTGTTTATCCTCTTCGCATCATGACTCGGTCGAAACTGCTCCGTCGGTTCGGTGTCGGAATGCTCGTCACCAGTCTCCTCGCACTCTTGTCTGACCCTGTCGCGGCGAGTAACGCCGCCGTCGGACTCGCCGGCGCATCGCAGGAGAACCTCGCTGTCCCGCGATGGCTCTATCTCGCAACCGGCGGCGCGACGGTCGGCGCGTCCGCCCTGCTCGCCAGTTTCGTCACCGACCGGCGATTCATCGACCGGATTCACCTGTGGCGCGAGTCGGTCGCCGTCGATGGCGCGATTCGCCGCGGACTCGTCTTGGTCGGCCACGCGATTGGACTCGTGCTGCTCGTCCTCCTCGTCTATCTCGGCTACACCGGTCCGCAAGTACCGACCGTCAACTTCGCGGTCATCGTCGTCTTCGCGGGCTTTCGCGCGGGCTACACGATGTTCACCTACCTCGTCGGCGACACGTGGCGCGCGCTCAACCCGTGGCGAACCCTCGCTTCTGCGGTTCCGAACGGCTTCGTCGAGTATCCCGAGAGATTCGGCCGATGGCCCGCCGTCGCCGGCATTCTCGCGCTCGTCTGGGTCGAAACCGCTGCGGGCGTCACGCGCCAACCGGAACTGCTCGCGCTCGCGCTCGCCGGGTATTCCGTGGTCACCGTCGCCGGGGCCATTCTCCTCGGTGTCGAGACGTGGTTCGACCGCATCGACCCGGTGTCTGTGTTTCTGCACTTCTACGGCCGAGTCGCACCGCTCAGATGGACGGACGACGGTCTCTCGGTCCGACTTCCGGGGATGCGACTCGTCACCGACGACTACGTGGCCGACGTCTCGGACGTGGCGGTCGCCGTCGTCCTCGTCTGGGAACTCACGTTCAGCGGGTTCGTCACGACGCAGCAAGGGGCGGCCGTCATCACGACCATCGTCGAGACCGGTGTGCCGCCGCTTCTCGTCTACGCGTTCTTTTATCTCGGTGGCTACGCGGCGTTCCTCGGACTCTTCTTGCTCGCCGCACGCGTGACGGCCGACCGAATCGAGACGTTCGAGACGCCGCGCTCGCTGGCGATTACCTTCGCACCGTCGCTCGTCGCTATCGCCGCCGGCTACCACCTCGCCCACTACTTCGGCTTCTTCGTCTCCCTGTCGCCGATGCTCGTCGGCGCGCTCTCGTCGCCGCTGTCGCCGCCGTCGAATCCCGTCGTCCTCACGCTCCCGGCGTGGTTCGGCGGTCTCAACGTCGCGTTCGTCCTGGTGGGCCACCTCCTCGCAGTGTGGGTGGCACACTCGCAGGCGTATCGGACCTTCCCGAGTCGGTTGCAGGCGGTTCGAAGCCAGTTCCCCTTCGTCGCGGTGATGATTCTCTACACCATGCTGAGCCTCTGGCTCATCTCGCTGCCGACGACGTCGCCGCCGTATCTCTGAGTTATTAACCAACGGGGTCTAAATTATGACCATATTGTATTCAGAGCCGGTTTTATAACAGGTGGGTTATTAACTCGTGGTTCACTAGTACCGAGTATGAGCGAAAATGACGGCCGCATCTCGTCTTCTTCTGAGACGGCCGAACGCCAGCAAACGGACGATTGTGGGTGCGATGACACCTGTTCCGTGGACACCCAGGATGGTGTGCCGTCCGACGGAGCACACGCTGGCGACGTTTCTGCCGCTTCTTCTGACTTTGCTGACGCCTCTTTTGGCGTCCCCGAGATGGACTGTCCGTCGTGTGCCGGCAAGGTCGAATCGAGCGTTCGCACACTCGACGGCATCGAAGACATCGACCCGCGCGTGACGAGCGGTGAACTTCGCGTCTCGTACGACCCGCAGACGACGACTCCCGCAGACATCGCGGACCGAATCGAGCGCGCGGGCTACGCCGTCGAATCGTCGCCCGACGACTCCCGGCGACTCACCCTCTCTGTCCCCGACATGGACTGTGCTTCGTGCGCTGGCAAGGTCGAGAATGCCCTCACGACCGTTCCCGGTATCGTCGAGTACGAGACGCGCCCGATGACTGGTACCGTCGTCGTCTCACTCTCCCCCGACACGTCGGTCGATTCGGTCGTCGATGCGGTCGAAGGGGCTGGATACGAAGTCGTCGGCACCGACGGCGATGGCGACGACGACGACGATGCGGGCCACGGCCACGACGCTGGAACTGGCGACGAACGCGAGAGCATCTGGCGAAGCCTGCGCGCGAAGAAGACGTGGGTCAGCGGTGGATTCCTCGCGGCGGGACTCCTCACCGAGTACGCACTCGGTCTCGAACTCGTCGTCGCGTCCCTTCTCGGCGTCTCGATTACGCTCCCCGAACTGCTCTACCTCGTCGGCGCGGGTATCGGCGGGCAGGCGATTCTGCGAAACGGCTACTACTCCGCTCGGAACCGCAGTCTCGACATCGACTTCCTCATGTCGGCGGCAATCGTCAGCGCCGTCACCGCGAGTCTCATCTCGGCCTCGACGAGTCTCTACTTCGAGGCGGCGACGCTCGCGTTCCTCTTTAGCGTCTCCGAACTCCTCGAACGCTACTCGATGGACCAGACGCGAAACTCGCTTCGGGAACTCATGGACCTCTCGCCCGACGAGGCGACGGTCAAACGTGATGGGAACGAAGTCGTCGTCCCCGTCGAGGAACTCGTCGTCGGCGACGTTGTCGTCGTCACGCCGGGTGAGAAGATTCCCGCGGACGGAACCGTCGTCACCGGCGAGAGCGCGGTGAACCAAGCGCCCATCACGGGCGAGTCCGTCCCCGTCGATAAGACCGAGGGCGACGAAGTCTACGCCGGAACCATCAACAAAGCGGGGGCGCTGGATATCCGCGTCGAGTCCGCCGCCGGCGACGACACGCTCTCGCGCATCGTCTCGATGGTCGAAGACGCACAGGCGAACAAGACCGAGCGCGAGCAGTTCGTCGAGCGATTCTCGTCGTACTACACGCCGTTCATGGTCCTCGTCGCCATCGGCGTCGCCCTGATTCCACCGCTCGCCTTCGGTGCCGACTGGGTGACGTGGTTCGTCCACGGCATCACGATGCTCGTCCTCGCGTGCCCCTGCGCGTTCGTCATCTCGACGCCCGTGTCGGTCGTCTCTGGCATTACGTCCGCCGCTCGGAACGGCGTGCTCATCAAGGGCGGGTCGCACCTCGAAGCGATGGGGTCGGTCGAATCACTCGCTATCGACAAGACGGGGACGCTCACCAAGGGCGAACTCACCGTCACCGACGTGGTGCCGCTCAACGGCAACTCCGAAGAGGACGTGCTTCGTTGCGCTCGCGGCCTCGAAATGCGGAGCGAACACCCCATCGGCGAGGCCATCGTCACGCACGCCGACGCGAACGGCGCGTCCGCTCGTTCGGTCTCCAGTTTCCAGAGCATCACCGGCAAGGGCGTTCGCGCCGACCTCGACGGCGTCCCGCACTACGCGGGCAACCCGACGTTCTTCGAAGAACTCGGGTTCGACCTCGAACACGCCCACGTCGTCGAAGCAGACGACGAACTCGAAGGCGACATCCGCTCGCTCTGTGACCGACAGGGCTGTCTCAACCTCGTCTCGGATACGATTCCCCGCCTCCAGTCCGAGGGGAAGACCGTCGTCCTCGTCGGTAGGGAAGACGAAATCGAGGGTCTCGTCGCGGTCGCCGACGAACTCCGGCCCGACGCCCGCGAGACGGTCCAGCGACTCCGCGACTTCGGTCTCTCGGTCGTCATGCTCACCGGTGACAACGAACGGACGGCCGCTGCCATCGCTGAAGGCGTCGGCGTGGACGACTACCGCGCCGGGTTGCTCCCCGAGGACAAGGTCTCGGCCGTCGAAGGCTTGCAAGCGGAGTACGGGTCGGTCGCCATGGTCGGCGACGGCATCAACGACGCGCCCGCGCTCGCCACCGCAACCGTCGGAATCGCCATGGGTGCCGCGGGGACCGACACCGCGCTCGAAACGGCCGATATCGCGCTCATGAGCGACGACCTGTCGAAGCTCCCCTACCTGTACGACCTCTCGCACTCGGCGACGAACGTCATCAAACAGAACATCTGGGCGTCGTTGGCGGTCAAGGCCGTCCTCGCCGTCGGCGTTCCGCTCGGCTACGTCGGCGTCGCGCTCGCGGTGCTCGCGGGCGACGCGGGGATGACACTCGGCGTGACGGGCAATGCGATGCGCCTCGCGCGTATCTCACCGAAGAACTGACCGACCCTCGCTTCGCGCTGCGTTCCCGATTTCTCGTTCGCTTACCCTTCTTGCGGGGTCTCTATCGCGCTCTCGATTCGACACTGGACGTGTGCTGTCTCGCCGCCGCGTTCGACTTCGATGACCCACTGCTCGCCGCACCCGAGGACCGTCACCCACTCTTGGCCCTGGCGGTGCTTCGCCGAGACGAACACCTCGTTTCGGTCGCGGTTGTAATCGACGAGTTCGACGCGAACGTCCTCGCCGGCGATGAGCAGGGTCTTCGCGCCGTCGAGTTCCGTCACGTAGGATTCGGTCTTTCCGGAGGGGTCGGTCACGAAGAGTTCGATAGCGGGCACGTCGCTCCCGTCGGGGTGGCTCACGTCCACCTCGAGCGACCCGTCTTCGATTCGAATATCCTGAATCTCCAGCAGGGACGGTGCCACGCCCACGGCGTCCGCGACCTGCTGGCGGAGGTCGCTAATCGGAAGTCGAACCGACTTTCGAATCGTTCCCATGCCACCCCCTACGAGCGGGGGGTGTATGATAGTGTTCGCTTCGGTGACCGTCGATTCTCGATATCAATTGCCAAGAGTGTACCAGTACACTATCGCCGGTCCCTACTCCGTGTTCGACACGTCTGCGAGCGCATCGGCCAAACGACTGCCGTCAGGCACCGCCGAAAGGAACGCTTCGGAGTCGAACGACACCTCACCGTTCACCGAGAGAAAGCCGAGTTCACCATCAGAAGCGCGGTCCAACTTCGTGAGAAACGCCACTTTTCGGGACGCGGGAACGGCTTCGACGGTGGCATCCGTCTCGACTGACTCGTATAGCGCCTGATGCGCGCGGACGTGTCGGACACAGGCCGCCGTCGGCGCGAACAGTAACAGCACGTGGACACCTGGCCCGTCTCGACCCAATTTGCGGTCGATTCGATGCTCGTCGTCCTTGTAGAAGTAGCGCTCCATCCGACGATACTGGCGCAGAATCTCGTTCGCCCCCGTCGCGTGACGAATCGCCGCGTCGGACTTGAGCTCGATGAGGTAATCGACCGGTTCCGGGGTCCGAACCCTGACGTACACGTCGGCGACCCCGCGATTACCGTAGTGGTCGTACGGTTCTTCGAGGTGGACGGTCACGTCTTCGAAGGCTGCCCGGAAGTGCTCGACGACGCGAGTCGCCAACTCGTCCTCTCGCATTCGTTGTCCGATTCGAGGGGGTGGTCGGGGATAGGTCCCGCGATTTTTCGGTGTTCGTTCGGATTCCTACGGGGGGAACACTGGCGATACCTCTTTGATACTGTACACACAACGTATGTACAATGAGTACGAAGCGGGTCAACTTTCGGCTTCCCGAGGAACTGGTGGACCACGCCGATATCGCGGCGGCGGTCACCCACAAGAACCGCACCGAACTGCTCATCGAGGCGCTTCGGCGGTATCTCGAAGAGATAGAAGCCGAAGAGAGCTTTCGAGAGGCGGTGGTCGAACTGTATCTCGACGACGAAATCGACTTCGACAAGCTTTCCGAGGTTATCGGCCGGCAGGACGCGGAGGCGGTTCGCGCCTCGAAGCAGGTGCTCGACCGCGGCGAAGAACTCGCTGACAAACTCGCCGACCTCTAGATGCTCGTTATCGACACGAGTGCCTTCGTCTCGCTCGCAGTCGGTGATGTTCTCGACCCGGTGCTCAGCGAGTTTAGCGTCGTCACGACCGAAATCGTCCTCGACGAACTCGAACAGACCGCCGAGTACGACGACAGACACGGGCGGGGAGCCTCGGCAGTCCTCGATTCTGTGGGCCGATTCGATGTCGTCGAAGTCGATAGCGACTCGTTCGTGACGAGCCGTATCGACGCTGGTGAGGCGAGTTGTGTCGCCGCGGTTCGGGAGACAGACGCCGTCTTTCTCGTCACCGACGACTTCCGCGCACTCCCCGAACTTCGCCAGTTGGTCGATGCCGAAGTCGCGCTCTCGCCTATCGTTCTTCGGGCGCTGGTCAAACGCGACGTGCTCACCGAAGCGGAAGCCAAGACCGCCTTCGAGACGATGGCCGAAGGTCGAGATTGGCTTGGCGTGCCGCTCTACCGCTACGCACGCCAGCTGTTCGAGTGACGGATTCTCCAGCGGATTTCGTCTCTCCGTCCTCGCTTATACGTGGCTCCGACGTGTATCACCGCCTATGAAAACCGCCGTCCTCCTCGAACCCGAGACGTTCGAACTCCAAGACCGTCCCCGGCCTTCGGCGGGTCCGAACGACGTGCTCGTCGCGGTGAGAGACGTCGGTATCTGTGGCTCAGACGTTCACTACTACGAGCACGGGCGAATCGGCGACTACGTCGTCGAAAACCCGCTCGTCCTCGGCCACGAGAGCGCGGGCGAAGTCGTCGAAGTCGGCGAGAACGTCACCTCGCTCGGGGTCGGCGACCGCGTGGCGCTCGAACCTGGTGTTCCGTGTCGCCGCTGCTCGCACTGCAAGCACGGGAACTACCACCTCTGCGAGGAAGTCGAATTCATGGCGACACCGCCGCACGACGGCGCGTTCACGGAGTACGTCTCGTGGCCGGCGGACTTCGCCTACAAACTTCCCGACACTGTCTCGACCACCGAAGGAGCACTGTGCGAACCGCTCTCGGTCGGCATCCACGCCTGTCGCCGTGGCGACGTCGGAACTGGCGATACCGTCCTCGTGACCGGTGCTGGTCCGATTGGGTTGATGATTATGGAGGCCGCTCGCGCGGCCGGTGCCGGCGACATCATCGTCACCGATGTCGTGGACGAGAAGCTTTCGTTCGCGCGCGAGCGCGGCGCTGACCTCGCGGTCAACGTCGCAGACGGGGACCTCGAATCGGCCGTCGAGGACTTCACCGACGGCGTCGGTGCCGACGTGGTCGTCGAAGCATCTGGTGCGACACCGTCTATCGAATCGACTCTCGACGTGGTTCGCCGCGGCGGGACGGTCGTTCTCGTCGGACTCGCCAGCGAGGCGACGGTGCCGTTCGACGTGCTCGACATCATCGACAACGAACTCGACGTTCGTGGGTCGTTCCGATACAAGAACACCTATCCGGTGGCTATCGACCTTCTGGCCGACGGCGTCGTCGATGTCGCGGGTATCGTCGAGTTCGAATCGTCGCTCGAAGACATCGACGATGCGTTCCAACGGGCGAGAGAGCCGAACGTCATCAAGGGCATGGTGACGTTCTAACGCGCTGTATCCCGTTTGGTTACCCCTGTTTTCGAGCCGGAACGTGAATTTCGAGAACGGTAGTTAGAGTCCGCTCACGTCCCACGAGGTGCGGTTTAATGTCTGTCTCACGATTCTGTCGCTTCTAGTACTCTGTCTATAACCAAATTCCTCCGGAGGCATCACTCAACCAAGATTGATTGTATGATTCTACAGAGCGACTTCTGGGCTTCGCCTTCCTCTTCGATTCCCGCCGTTCGATGGACTGACTCGACCCAGGAGACCACACCCTCCACACAACCCGTGGGTAACTGATGAAGCCACAATCTCAGTTGCTCGTGTTCGTGATTGCGATACTGGTCGTCTTGCCCTCCGTGACGCCCGGTGTCTTCGCAGCGCCCGGTGACAACACTGTGTTCTCGGTCTATCAGGGCGAGCAGTGTTACACCGTCGAAGCAGTGGGTGACGGGACGACCTCCGTCGAATCGTTCTACGACTACCGCAACAACGAGACCGACCCCGACGGCATCTTCTCGTCCTACGGGACCGGCCCGTACCAAGCGAACCAGGTGAGCAACATGTTCTTCTACGACGGGTCGCAGGGCGTGAGTCTCGTGTTCTTGCACGATATCCTTGGTGACGGACCGCACGCCTCTACCGTAACGTTCACCATCGACGGGCTTCCGCAGGGTGACGGCTGGGTCGTCCAAGACGACTACTACGGCGGCGGCAACCAGGACGACGACTGGGTGTTGAGCGGCGACAGCGCCACCATCGATTGGAAATGGGCACCTAACCGCACCGATGGCGGGGCGTACCGCGGGTTCGAAAACCTCGGCTCGGGCGATTCGGTGTCTATCACGCCGGGATTCAACGAACAAGCCGCTCACTGGAACGACTGGGTCTGGACCGGCGGCGACAATCGAATCACCGAGTTCCGACTCGTCGATTCGGACGGGAGCACCCAAACGCTCGAACTGGACCGCGAACTAACGATTTCCGCGGGACCGTGTCCCGAGCCAACGCCAACGCCGACACCGACACCGACTCCGACTGAGACGCCGACGACCACGTCCACCCCGACAGCCACGCCGACGACCACGTCTACACCGACGACCACATCGACACCGACAACCACGGCTACGCCGATGGACACACCAACGACGACCTCGACACCAACGGATACGCCGACAACCACATCTACACCAACGGACACGCCGACGACTACGTCAACGCCGACCGATACACCGACGACCACATCGACGCCGACCGATACGCCGACGACCACGTCTACACCAACTGACACACCGACAACCACATCGACGCCGACCGATACACCGACGACCACGTCCACGCCGACGACGACTACATCGACACCGACAACCACGTCCACGCCGACGGACACACCAACGACGACCTCGACACCAACGGATACGCCGACAACGACGTCCACTCCGACAGACACACCAACCACATCGACGCCGACGGACACGCCGACAACCACATCGACGCCGACGGACACGCCGACAACGACGTCTACGCCCACGACAACGTCCACACCGACAGATACGCCGACAGACACACCAACGACGACCTCGACACCAACGACCACGTCAACACCGACGAATACGCCAACGCCGACCTCGACGCCCGAGCCGACGACGAAAGCGCCGACTTCGACGCCGAAGCCCACGCGTAGCGGTGGTGGTGGTGGCAGCTCCGGCGGCGGCGGGTCCGGTGGTAGTTCGGGCGGCGGTTCCAGCGGTGGCTCCTCGTCGTCCGGACCGGCGACGAAAGTCAAGAGCACGTCGCTGTCGGACGGCGGCGTCCAGTACGACATCTCGGACGCGAAGGCCGGGAAACCGGTCGAGTTCCAACTCCCGGCCTCGATTTCCGGCGACTCGGGAGTCGAGTTCAGCAAGGGCACGATTACGCTCTCGCGCTCTGCGTCGTCCGCATCGGTGAGCGTACAGCGCTTCGCGGAGAAACCAGACGGTCCCGACGTGCTCTCTGGGGTCGATGACGTACCGCTCTACTTGGAAATCGAGGGCGACGAGACGGTGAACGACTCGCTCACCGAACTCACCGTCGAGTTCGCCGTGTCGAAAGCGAACCTCGACGCGCGCGAGACACTCCCGAAGAACGTCGCGCTCTACCGCTACCACGACGGCGCGTGGGAGCGACTCGAAACGAGCGTCGTCTCGGAGAACGAGACCCACTACGTGTTCGAATCGACCTCGCCGGGCATGTCGTACTTCGCAGTCGGCATCCAGCAACCCAACGCGTCCGTCTCGAACGTCACGACCGAATCGAACATCGTGGTCGGCGACCCGACGACGGTGACCGCCGACGTGACAAACACCGGGAGCGGCGACGGCGTCGTCACGGTGAACATGAGCATCGACAACGAGAACGTGGCGAGCCGGTCAGTCGAAATCGCGGCGGGCGAGACGAAGACCGTCTCGTTCGACTACCGCTTCGAGTCGGCGGGTGAGCGAACCATCTCCATCGGTGGCGACAGCGTCGATGTGACCGTCCGCGACCCCGAGGCGTCGGTCCGACTCATCGACTTGAAGGCGGACGCGACGCTCATCGGCCCCGGTGAGAGCGTGACGCTCATTGCGACGATCACGAACACCGGTGGTTCGGAGGGTGAGTTGACGCTCACGTACGAGGCGTTCGGCGACACCATCGAGACGCGGACCGTCTCCGTGGGTCCCGGTCAGTCGCAGGTGGTCACGTTCGAACAGACCATCGAATCGCCCGGCGTGTACACGCTGCGCGTGAACGACGAAGCGATCGACATCACCGTCCAGGAGGGCAGTTCGAAGTACAACACGCCCGAACCGAACACGACCACCGACGGTCCGATTACGGAACCGTCCGGGTTCGACCCGATAGGAGTAGTGATACTCGGCATTGCGGCCGTTGTCGTCGTCTTCGGGGTCCGAACCTTCGTGTGGCGACGCTAAACGCTTCGGGACGGTTTTCGTTCGGTCACTTCCCGACGCCGTCGTTCGACCGTCGAACCCGTCGTCGCCAACGGTAGCCGTACAGTCCAAAGCCGAGCATCACGACGAATGGGACGACCACGGCGTCGGTGGCAAACGCACTCGCTCCGTGTAGTAGCCAGACGAAGAGCAGTGACCCGACGACGACTAGTGGAGTGGTAAGGATACGGACGTGGGCTGAATCAGCCGATAGGCGTGATCTGGAGAACGCTCGAACGGTTACCTCGGTACCCAACTGTTCGAGTCGCTCGACGAACTCGTCGGTATTCGATACGTCGATTGCCGTCGCCAGTGGCTTCGCGGCCGCCCATCCATCGTACTGAAACTGCACGAGGGCGATGTCGGCAAACGTGACGACCGTAAGGTGGTCGATATCGTCCACGTCGATGGGTGAGTACTGGCCACTGTCGTATGGTTTCGACTTCGTGAGTGTCCGGGATTCAGTGTCCACAGCCAGTGTTGGAGCCACGAACTCGTGGCTCAGCCACAGGAGCCAAAGCGAGATGCCGATTGGGAGTGCCGCAGCAAACGAGACGAACAAACTGTGAGCGAGCGACGCGAGGAGTGCGGCGAGCGGGAGACCGACGACGACCACCGTCCAAAACCGGGTCCCTCCGACGAGCGACGACAGTGCGAACCGAAGCGGGATGTCCCGTGTTCTATCCAGCCGGACACCGAAGAGGGTGGTCTCATTCTCGCCGTGACTCATGTAGATAACACGTTTAGTGGACGCAGTCGGCGGGAAAATAATCGCTCTATCGGTATCGTCGTGCACCGCTCACTCCCCACACCGAGAAGGCTACGTGACAGCGGTGTGTACTCTTCTGTCGATGTCCACAGACCCCTTCGTCGTCGTCGGTGGCGATGCCGCCGGACTCTCCGCGGCCAGTAAGTTCGCGCGAACCACGGCAGACCGCGAGACCATCGTCTTCGAGAGAGGGCGCTGGGTGTCGTACGCCCACTGCGGGACGCCCTACTTCGTGAAAGGCGAAGTCGAGAATCTCACAGACCTCCTCTCGCTGTCTCCCGAAGACGCCGCCGAGCGCGGTATCGACCTCCGGCGAGAACACGAAGTCGTTGCCGTCGATACGGACGCACAGGTGGTGACCGTCGATGGTCCAGACGGCACGTTCGACCAGCCCTACGGTGATTTGCTCGTCGGAACTGGCGCTCGCGCGCGCACCGAACCGGTCGATGGTTTTCACCTCGACGGCGTGTTCAAACTCCACGGCCTCGACGACGCCGGGGCGATTCGCGCCTTCCTCATGGACCCCGAAACCGCGACTGTCGAAGGCCTCGGTGGCGGCGAATACCTCGACGAGGAGCGCGCCGCTCGCTATCTGTCGATGGACCCGCCGGAGTCCGTCGCTATCATCGGCGGGGGGTTCGTCGGCGTCGAGATGGCCGAGGCGTTCTCGTCGTTCGACATCGACGTGCACCTCTTCCAGCGCTCCGGCCGCGTGCTCAAGGCCTTCGGCGAAGCAGTCGGCGAGACGGTCGAATCACACCTCGGAGAACAGGGTGTATCGCTCCATCTCGGCGAACCAGTCGAACGACTTCGCGGCAGTGACGGAACGCTCGAAGGGGTGGTCTGTTCGGAACGCGAACTCGACGTGGACGCAGTGCTCGTCGGTATCGGCCTGAAACCGAACGTCGAACTCGTCTCCGAGCAGGTCGAGTTGGGTGACTCCGGCGCGATTGCGACCGACGAGTACGGGCAGACGAACGTTGACAACGTCTACGCCGCGGGCGACTGCGCGGAGATGGTCAACACGGTCACGAGGCGACCGACGTGGGTTCCCTTGGGACTCCCGGCGAACCGTGCCGGACGGGCAATCGGACAGACGGTGGCCGGCCGTCCCGAACCGGTCGGAGAAGTCGCGGAGACTGCCATGGTGAAAGCCTTCGACTTGGAATGCGGCCGGTCGGGTCTCATCGACCTCGACGAAGCGCGCGAGGCCGGATTCGACCCCGTTTCGAAGACCATCACTGCCGGGTCGCGGTCGGGATACTATCCCGGTGCGGCGGAGACGACGGTCACGCTCGTCGCGGATTCGGACAGCGGGAGACTCCTTGGCGGGAGTATCGTCGGCGAAGACCGAGCAGCGGTTCGAATCGACATCATCGCAACCGCACTGGCAGCGAAGTTGACCGTCGAAGAGTTCGAACGCTTGGACCTCGGATACGCGCCGCCCTTTAGCCCCGTGTGGGACCCGGTGTTGACCGCGGCGAAAGTGCTCCGTGGGTCGATAGAGTGAGGTTGCTCATCCGGTGAATGGACGACTCGTCCTGTCCGCGTGGTTGTGGCCGACGGTCGTTGGCACACCCCTCGTCTTTCTCACCATCCGGAAGTACAAACGGCAAACTGCACGCACTCGTCAGTCGGCCGCTGATTAATTCCCTCTCAGGTTTCTTCTCCTCGGTTGTCTGTCGCCTCGTACAAGCCTCGCTCACTGCTCTCCGCCGATTAATAATAATACAATTTTGAATAATAGCTCTTATTACTAACGAGGGTATTTTTGTTAATATGACGGACTCCAACCGACGGCGATTCCTCACCCTCACTGCGGGTGTCGTTACGGGAGGACTCGCTGGCTGTTTAGGCGGCACTGCAGGCTCACAATCAGATGCCGAGACGACTGGCTCTGCGTCGTTCTTCGTCTTCGGCGATATTCTCGGTCACGTCGCGGGCGACGTTGCGACCACCGAAACCCTCGTTCCGGTTGGGCAACACGGCCACGGGTGGGAACCCGGACCGGATATTCAGGGGCGAATCTACGAGTCCGCGCTCTTCGTCCACGGTATGCCCGGGTTTCAGCCGTGGGCCGACGACGTTCTCACGTCGCTCGAAGCCGACGGTGCAGATGTCGTCACCGTCTCTGCGGCGGCGGACGTCGAACTCCACGAAATCGGAGCCGATGGCAACCACGCCCACGAGAGTCACGAGGAGGAAGAGCACCACGAATCGGGTGAACATCACGACGAAGAGGCTCACGAATCGGGCGAGCATCACGACGACGGGACTCACGGCGAAGACGGCGACCACGACCACGGGTCGATAGACCCGCACTTCTGGATGGACCCACATCGAGTCGCCACCGCGACCGAGACGGTTCGAGATGCGCTTCAACGAGTTGACGAGGCGAACGCCGAGGCCTACGCCGCCAACGCGGAGTCGTTCCGAAACGCGCTGACAGACCTCGACGAGACGTACGAATCGACGCTCGAATCTCGTGAGAGAGACGTCGTCCTCGTCGCGGGACACAACGCGTACGGCTATCTCGCCGACCGGTACGGGTTCGAAGTCGTCGCACTCACCGGTCTCTCGCCCGACGAAGAACCCTCGCCGCAGGATATCGAGCGAGCACAGGAGACCATCGACGAACACGGTATCCGGCACGTACTGGCCGACCCACTCGAATCGGACCGCGCCGCCACGCAACTCGTGAACGAGACTGCCGCCGAGGAGGTGCTCCCGCTGACGGCGATTCCGGGCCGAACCGACGAATGGGACGAACGAGGATGGGGGTATCTCGAAATCATGGCAGAACTGAACCTGCCGTCTCTCCAGACTGCACTCGGTGCGAAATGACCGCCGCCACGCTTCGGGAGGTCACTTTCTCCTACGGCGACACGCCGGTCATCGAGGGCGTGTCTCTCGACGTGGAAGAAGGCGAGTTTCTCGGACTCGTCGGACCGAACGGGTCGGGAAAGAGTACGCTCCTCCGACTGCTTCTCGGGTTACAACGCCCGGATAGCGGGGAGGTACGACTGTTCGGCGAGCACGCCCACGCCTTCGCCGACGGCGAGCGAATCGCCTACCTCGCACAGGACGTGACAGACACGGCCCGCGATATGCCGATTACCGTTCGGGAAGTGGTTCGAATGGGTCGATATCCGCGGAACCTATTCGGGAGATTCACCCGCGCAGACCGGCGTGCTGTCGGTACCGCACTCGACCGTGTCGGGGTCGCCCACCTCTCGGACCGTCGAATCGGATCACTCTCCGGTGGCCAACGCCAGCGGGTGTTCGTCGCGCGGGCCCTCGCCGCGGAGGCTGACCTCCTCGCGCTCGACGAACCGACCGTGGCGCTCGATTCGGAGTCACGAGACTCGTTTTACGACCTGCTCGCCGACCTCAACGAGCGCGGACTCACTATCATCCTGGTCGAACACGATATCGGCCTCGTCACCGCCCGTGCCTCGCGTATCGCGTGTCTCAACAAGCGACTGTTCTTCCACGGCGAGACCGACGAGTTCGCCGAGAGCGACGCACTCGACGACGCGTACGGTGCGAACTACCGACTTCTCGACCACACGCATCACGCGCATCACGACCCGACCGCAGACGGTGACGACTCGCTGGAGGGCGACTCGTGACCGGAGAACCGCTCTTGATGCTGGCGGGCGATATCGGGATGCCGCTGTTCTTCGTTGACCCGCTCACAGGACTCTTCGATTGGTTCTTACGTGTCGTCGTCGGAGAGGGATTCTCGTTGCTCGCCGAGGCGACCGGTCTCGAATTCCTCGACTACCCGTACATGCAACGGGCGTACCTCTCGGTTCTCTGTATCGCTCTCGTCGGCCCCCTCGTCGGGTCGTTTCTCGTCTATCGTGACCTCTCGATGGTCGGCGATACGCTCGCTCACACCGCCTTCGCCGGGGTAGCAGTCGCACTGTTCCTCGACGCCACCTTCGACGTTGTCGTCTCACCCCTGCTCGGAGCACTGGTCGTCGCCGTCGTCGCGGCATTGCTCGTCCAGGTACTCATAGAGTTCACCGATACCCGCAGCGACGCCGTGCTTGCGATGGTTCTCACCGGCGGGTTCGCGCTCGGAAGCGTCCTCATCTCGATAACTGGCGGGGGTATCTCGGTCGGCATCAATCAGTATCTCTTCGGGTCGCTCGCAACTGTCTCGCGCGGCGACGTTGGCCTGCTCGTCGGCATGACGCTCGTCGTTCTCGCCGCCGTCGTGGTCATCTATCGCCCCCTCCTGTACGTCACGTTCGACGAAGTCGCGGCGCTCGCGTCTGGAATCCGCGTCCGGGCCGTGAACACGTTACTCTCGGTGCTGACGGCGTTCGTCGTCGTGAGTGCCATGCGAATCATGGGTGTGATTCTCGTCGCGGCGCTCCTCGTCGTCCCAGTTATCACCGCCGCCGGATTGAGTAGGAGTTACAAGCAGTCGCTCGCCGTCGCTGTCCTCGCCGCTGAAGTCGCTGGTGTGGTCGGCGTCTCGCTCGCGTACGTGTACGGGCTCGCCGCCGGGGGTTCGATCGTCCTCGTCACGATAGGGGGCTTTCTGTCGGTCACTGTTGCGACGTCGTTGGGGGTGTACCGTTCGTGACGGTTTTCACCACTTTGTCAAATTATACTGAAACTGCGTCGAACCACCTAGTTTAAGTATGCTACCCGTTTGTGAGATACGCTTTTTATATATGGTGGCTTGAATTTCATATTTTCCGTTACGTGTTTCATACCAACAGTTGGTCTCGTATCTGGCCAACTATCTTCGACATTTCTCCACTTTTACTCGGAATCACTTGGGGTTCTGGTTATTATTTTTGATACAGGTGGAAGAAACTTTATCACCGTTTCTCCGTTTTATCCCCTGTATCACAATGAGTCGAGAATTCAACAATTCGAACACGTCCGACGAAGAACCAGTCACCGATGGTGGCCTCAGTCCGCAAGTGGTCACCGCTGCCGATGCCGACGACGTACTCGACGACGTCGATGATACCAGCGATGCCACCGAAGAGATCACCGAGGCAGTCGCAGAACTCGCCGACGCATCCGAGAGTGTCGCAATAAGTTCTCAGGAGATTAGCGACCTCGCGGACGTGCAATCGACGAACATGCACGAGGTCTCGGGGGAAGTGTCCAATCTCAGCGCGAGCGTCGAAGAGATTGCGTCCAGTGCGACGCAGGCGAAACAGATGAGCAACAAAGCGCGAACCATCGCCACCGAGGGCCGGAGTTCTGCAGACAATGCCGCAGATGCGATGGAGACGGTCGATACCGTCACGACGGACGTGTATGACGAAATCGTCGAACTCCGCGAGAAGGTAGACCAAATCGACGACCTCGTCGAGGTTATCACGCAAATCGCCGACCAGACGAACCTGCTTTCGCTCAACGCTTCTATCGAGGCAGCACGCGCTGGCGACGCTGGCGCTGGGTTCGCCGTCGTCGCCGACGAGGTGAAATCGCTCGCCGAGCAGTCCCAAGAGAGCGTCACCGAAATCGAGGAGATGGTCAACGACATTCAGGATACGACCGAGGAGACGGTGGAGAACATCGCCGAGGCGAACGACGAAGTTCACGAGGGACTCACCGAAGTCGATGCGGCAGTCGCGGCGCTCCGCGATATCGACGATGCGGTCAAAGAGGCCGCAAACGGGGCCGAAGAAGTCGCCCGAGCGACCGACCAACAGGCCGCGAGTACCGAAGAGGTCGCAAGTATCGTTGACGAAACCGCGCACGGTGCCGAGGAAGTCGCCTCCGAAATCAGCAACATCGCCGCCGCGGCAGAAGAACAGACGGCGAAAATCTCGGAAGTGAACCTGCTCGTTGACCACGTCGAAGACGACGTCGAGGACCTCGAAGACGAACTCGACGCGTAGTCCATCCATCCCCGACCCGTACGTTAATCGGGCGGCAGTCCGTCGGGTCATCTAATGGCGACCCGGCGAGACTCCGTGGACGTTCTCGACTCGTTCCGGCAGTTTATCGGACTCGAACGCGACGTGCTCGTCCTCTCGATTGCGATGCTCGCGTTCAGCCTCTCGTTTCAGATGACCGGGCGATACGTCCCCGAGTATCTGCGCGTCCTCGGCGCGAGTGCGACTGTCGTCGGTCTCTACGGCAGTCTCGGAAATCTCATCGGCGCGCTGTATCCGTACCCCGGCAGAGCACTCTCCGACCGCCTCGGCTCTCGGCTCTCGTTGACGCTCTTCGGGACGGTTTCGACCGCGGGCTTCTTGTTTTGGTTTCTCGCTCCGCTGATTCCGCAGGTGGCAGTCGCCGGCGTCTCACTCGAACCGTGGATTTGGATCTTCCTCGGTCTGTTTCTCACGCAGGCGTGGCAGTCGTTTGGACTGGGTGCGACGTTCGCCATCGTCAAGCAGAGCGTCGAACCGAGTCAGTTGGCGATGGGCTTTGCGAGCACCGAAATATTCCGTCGAATCGGCTTCTTGCTCGGTCCGCTCATCGCCGCGGCGCTCCTCACCCTCACGGCGACGTTCGTCACCGGGTTCCAGTACATCCTCGTCGTCGCCGCGGCGTTCGGTCTCGCCGCAACCGTGGCACAGCATTTCCTCTACGACGCCAGTGAAGACTCACTCGGTAAGTCGTTCGAGGGAATCTCACAGATACGAGACGACCTCCAGTCGCTCCCATCGACGTTGCGACCACTCCTCCTCGCCGACACGCTCATTCGATTCGCCAACGGCATGGTGTACGTCTTCTTCGTCATCGTCGTCACGGAGTTCCTCCGCGTCGGTTTCACGGGGTTCGGGGTGTCACTCCGCCCCGACGCGTTCTTCGGCGTCTTGCTCTCCGTCGAGATGGTCGTCGCCATCGTCACCAAACTCCCGGTCTCGAAACTCGCAGAACGAACCGGTCTCAAACCGGTCGTCGGTCTCGGCTTTCTGGTCTACGCAGTCTTCCCCGTGCTTCTCATCAGCGCGCCCGACAACCAGTGGGCGCTCGTCGCGCTGTTCGCGTTCTCGGGACTCCGATTCGCCGGGCTACCGGCCCACAAGGCGCTCATCGTCGGTCCCGCGGAACGGGACGCGGGCGGGCGTGTGACGGGAACCTACTACCTCGTTCGCAACACGGTCGTCATCCCGAGTGCTGCACTCGGTGGCTGGCTCTACGCACAGAACCCGTCGCTCGCGTTCGCCGTCGCATCCGCGATTGGGCTCGTCGGTGTCGCCTACTTCGCGCTTCGAGGCGAGGAGTTCGAAGCGTACGCCGGCGGTGTCTGAACGAGCGGGTGATGTCAGCCATAAAAGATTAATCGCCCGGGACGCGAACGATAGTTCATGAAAATTGGGGTAGTCGGCGCTGGACGACTCGGTGGCACCGTCGCGCAACTGCTGGTCGAAGCGGGACACGAGGTCGCCATCGCAAATCGGAGCGGGCCGCAGTCGCTCGACGACCTGTCCGAGATGCTCGGCCCGCGACTCCACCCCGCCGAACCTGACACAGCAGTCGAGTTCGGACACGTCGTTTTTCTCGCTATCCCCTTCCGAAACCGCGGGTCGCTCCCCGATGCCTCGCTCTTCGAGGGAAAAATCGTCGTCGATGCGATGAACCCGTACACCGACGACTTTCACGTCATCGACCTCGGCGAAGACACGTCGTCGGAACTGGTCGCTCGACAACTCCCGGCGGCGCGGGTCGTCAAAGCGTTCAACACGATGTACTGGGAGACGATACGGGACTTCGGCCATCCAGACCTCCCCGAGAGCGAACGCTTCGCCCTCTTCGTCGCCGGTGACGACGACGAGGCTAAAGGCGTCGTCTCCGACCTCGTTCGAGAACTCGGTTTCGGGCCGGTCGATGCCGGGCAGTTAGAGTCTGGTGGACGACTCATGGAACCCGGTGGACCACTGTACTCTCGGGAGTTTTCTACTCCCGACGCCCGTGATGCGGTCGCAAAACTTCGACCCCTGTGGTAGGGACATCGACCGAGTTGGTCGTTTCTCGCGTGCCCAATACTCACGTCCCTGAGTCCCCAACATTCACGAGTTACAGACACTCACGTACTACTACTGTTCACAAATAGCATGGATTTAAGAAGAGTGAGTTCGCACGGTGGTATGTTTACTATGATGGCACGGACCGAATCGAGAATTCAGTCTAGTATTGAATACGATTCTGACACGGGAACCTACCGGGCGACGCTCGACGACGACGACCCGATAGCGACGAGTCTTGTACTATGTCTTGCACGCATCAAGAACATCACCCCGACCCAACTGCCGCCACTCGCTCGAACTATCGACCCCGATGCGCTCGAAGCGATTTTCGCCGACGCACAGAATGCGACGCTGTCTTTTTCTTACGCTGGCTTCGATGTCACCATCGATTCTACCGTCACACTCGAACTTCGACCGCACGGTGAACACGCACCCCCCGAGTGGAACTAACCCGACACTCGTTCTCTCCACCCCAGTTCAGTCCCCCGGTTAGCTCGCCGAGTAATGACTCCCTGATTCGATTTTGTCGGCAGTAGGAAACATATACCAAAACATCCTCTTTACGTCTCGTGTGATATGTTCGGAACGAGTGGAATCCGGGGTCCAGTCGGCGAGACTGTGACCGCCGAACTAGCCCTTCGTATTGGTCGCGCTGTCGGGTGCGACGCACAGACTGTGGTTGTGGGACAGGATGCACGACTCAGCGGCGACGTCCTCGCAGATGCCGTGAGTGCCGGTGTCAGAGAGTGCGGTGCCGACGTGATTCGAATCGGCGTCACCTCCACCCCGACGATTGCTCGAACGGTGGGGTGGATGGGTGCGGATGCGGGTATCGGTATCACGGCGTCCCACAATCCCGCCTCAGATAACGGCTTGAAGCTCTGGACGCCGAGCGGCCGCGCCTTCGACCGGTCGCAGACGCGCGAAATCGTCCATCGGCTCAACCGCGACGAGATATCGCTCGTCGGCTGGGACGAACTCGGCGAAGAACGCGAGTGGCCCGACGCCTCCGCTCGCCACGTCGATCACCTCGTCTCCTCGTTCGACGACCTCGAAGACGTCTCGATTGCGTTCGACCTCGGCAACGGAACGGGCCGCGTCTCGGTCGATGCGCTCTACGAACTCGGCGCGACGGTCAACACTATCGACGGCCAACGAGACGGTCGGTTCCCCGCCCGAAAGAGCGAACCCAACGCCGAGACGCTGGTCGCACTGCAGAAGGTCGTTCCCGCACTCGGTGTCGATGTCGGACTGGCCCACGACGGCGACTCCGACCGATTGGTCGCCGTTGACGAGACCGGGTCGTACATCCCCGGCGACTACCTCCTCGCACTGTTCGCCCGCGACGCAGTGACGAACGGTTCGTCGGTCGCCGTTCCTATCGATACCAGTCTCCTCGTCCAGGACGTGGTCGAGGCGGCGGGTGGGTCGGTCAGCTACACCCCCGTCGGCGACGTGTACGTCGCAGAGAAGGTCTCGAAACAGGGGTTCGTCTTCGGCGGCGAACCGTCCGGCGCGTGGATTTGGCCGGACGAGACGCTCGCCCCCGACGGCCACTACGCGGCGCTCAAACTCGCCTCGCTCGTCGAACGAGACGGTACGCTCTCCGAGCAAATCGCCTCACTCAACGGCGACGAGTACACGACTCGCCGAAAGAGCATCCCGTTCGACGACAAGACCCAAGCGATGAACCGTATCGCCTGCACGATTCATTCGGAATACGACAACGTCAACACCATCGACGGAATCCGCGTCGATACCGACGACGGGTGGTTCCTCGTCCGGGCCAGCGGGACGGAACCGCTCATCCGCGTGACCGCGGAAGCGCGCGACGAAGCGACCGCGGACCGCCTCTTCGACGATATCGTCACCCTCGTCGAGGGCGAGCGAGTCGCCGCCTGACCGTTCGGCAACCTCCACGCGACTCGTTCCTCGGTTTCGCTTTTCTCGACGCCGTGAATTCCGTCTCTCTGCCCGTCAAACTGCTGTAGTCTACGTCTCGAACGACGACTGCGAGTTGTGATAGTTTACATACGGTGACGGCTGAGTTCGAAGTGAGACCCCGATGCCACACGACCCTTCCGACGAGTCTTCGCCGGCACCGATGGCCACCCGTCGGTCGTTCACGACCGCACTCTCCGGGACGGCCCTCGCCGCCCTCGCGGGGTGTATCGGAACGCGCCAGTCCGAATCTGTCCCCGACCCCATCGACCTCGGTGGCGAGAAGACGGACGACCAGGGGGGGATGGTTATCGGACTACACGCGGGGCCGAACGGGCAGATTTTCTACCGCGACAACGCGCCGAAGGGCCACGGAAACCCGGCGTGGTTCCACACGCTCAGCATGGGACTGTTCCCCTACTACTTCGAGCACGAACGGATGGGGTGGACCGCCGAAGTCGTCTACGTCACCGACTACTCCACCGTGGATTACGAACTCACAGAAGAGGACGGCCGACTCTCGATTTCGACCCACACGGCGGCCGAGACGTTCGGGGATGCGACTATGATGACGTACGTCGTCGATAGCGAGGTCCTCGGCGGAATGGGAGCGGAGTTGATTCCGTTCTCCGATACGGCGGATGCCGAAGCGTTCGCCAGCGAACACGAGGGCGACACCGTCGAATTCGACGATGTCACTCCGGAATGGCTCGACGGTTACATGCGCTCGTAGTCGAGAACTGTGGCAGTGCCACAGCGGGGCAAGTGCCCGGCGGGAACTGTCCTCGCCAGCGGTCGCTGGTGAGTTCGGGGTGTCCAGAAAAGTACGTGGGAGCGTCGTTTCTCAGAAACTGCTGTCCGGAACGCGCACACCATCGACGTACACTGTGACGGCGTCACTGGATTGGAAGTTCGTGATGTCGCCAGCGAAGCGGTAGCTTCGGGACTCTTTCACGACTGCGCCCTCCGCGGCGGGACCGAGTACACCGACGGTGCTGAGTCCCCCGTTCGAGGTCAGCGGGGAGATGTGACCATCGACGGTCACCTCGAACGTCGAGGGAGTGCCGGTCCCGGCGACAACTCGCTCACTGTGGCTAACGTCCGCCCGCTTCTGGACCGAGACGCGTCGGTCGGCGTGGTGAGTTTCGACGCGCATCTCGACTGCCGCGAACCGACTGACGGTCCGTCCAGTGGCACGCCCTATCACCAACTGTTCGACGACGGATTGGACCGACTCGCCGTCGTCGGCGCGCGCCACTTCGAAACCTCGACGGCGTACGCCGACTACCTCGGCGAGCAAGGCGGCGTCATCTTCACGGCCGAAGAAGTCGGCCGCGACGCCGACCAGACGATAGACTTCGCGCTCGACTCGCTCACCGGGTGCGACTACGTCTTCGTCAGTCTGGACGTGGACGTTCTCGATGAGACTGCCGCACCGGGCGTGAGCGCCCCGACGCCGGGCGGTATCTCGACGCGCGAACTGTTCTCGATGCTCCGGCGCGTCGCGGCCGACCCGCGAGTCGTCGGCTTCGAAGTCGTCGAATGCGCGCCGCCACTCGACCACGACGGGCGAACCGTCCGCGCCGCCGCCCGTGCGATTGCCCACGCGCTCTCGGGGGTGAACTCGCGTGACTGACCACCTGACGGTCGTCTACGGCGCGTCCGAGTTGGTCGTCGGACCCGAGGGTCCGACAGGAATCGAAGTCGTCGCAGACGGCGCGTTCGCCGCCGTCGATGGGACCGTCGTCGCCGTCGGTCCCACTCAGGATGTGCTCGCCGAGTTCCCCGCCGAGAACGCCGATGTTGCAATCGACGCCACGGGAAAGACAGTCCTTCCGGGATTCGTTGACCCGCACACCCACGCGCTCTTCGCGGGCGACCGCTCGGACGAGTTCGTCGCCAAGCTTCGGGGCGCGACCTACGAGGAGATACTCTCAGACGGCGGCGGCATTCTTCGGACGGTGGATGCCGTCCGCGAGGCGACCGACGACGAACTCGTCACGAACCTCACCGGGCACCTCGACGCGATGCTCGAAAACGGGACGACGACGGTCGAAATCAAGAGCGGCTACGGGCTCGACACCGAGACCGAGTTGCGGATGCTCGCGGCTATCGACGAGGCCGGGAGCCGGCATGCAGTGGACGTGGTTCCGACGTTCATGGGCGCACACGCCGTCCCGCGCGGGATGGACACCGATGAGTACACAGAACACGTCGTCTCGGAGCAACTGCCCGCCGTCGCTGACCAAGGTATCGCCACGTTCTGCGACGTGTTCTGCGAGCGCGGCGTCTTCTCGGCCGACCAATCGAGACGCATCCTCGAAGCGGGTCTCGAATACGGACTCACGCCGAAGGTTCACGCCGACGAGTTCGCCGCAATCGGCGGCACCGACGTCGCCGCGGACGTTGGCGCGGCGAGCGCGGACCACCTACTTCACACCGACGCGGATGGCAGAGCGCGACTCGTCGATGCGGGTGTCACGCCCGTCGTGCTCCCCGGAACCGCGTTCGGTCTCGGTGCCGACTACGCCGACGCCCGCGCCTTTCTCGACTCGGGACACGAAGTCGCCCTCGCAACCGATTTCAACCCCAACTGCTTCGTTCGGACGATGGGACTGGTCGCCACACTCGCCAGCGTCGGCATGCGAATGACGCCTGACGAAGTCGTCAGGGGATGTACGAGCGCCGCGGCCAACGCGCTCGACCTCTCGGACGGACGCGGAACGCTCGCGCCCGAGAGCACGGCTGACGCCGTCGTTCTCGACGTGCCGAGCATCGCGCACCTCCCGTACCGATTCGACACGAACCCCGTTTCGACGGTGCTGAAATCGGGGGTGGTCGTCCATGCGTGAGCGCGAAATCCCGACGACGGTCGTCATCGACGGCGAGTCGCTGACGCCGGAGGAAGTCGTCGCCGTCGCCCGCCACGACGCCCGACTCGAACTCGCCGACGGCGCGTACGAGAAGATGCAGGCCTCCCGCGAGCGCGTCGAGTCCGTCATCGACTCCGGCGACCCCGTCTACGGCGTCAACACCGGGTTTGGACACCTCGTCGAGACGCACATCGACACCGAGGACATCGAGCGATTGCAGACGAACCTCGTTCGAAGCCACGCCGCGGGTGCCGGCCGCGAACTCTCCATCGAGGAAGTCCGGTCGATGATGGTCACGCGGGCGAACACGCTCGCCAAGGGCTACTCCGGGATTCGACCGATGGTCGTCGAACTCCTCGCCGACCTGCTCAACGCGGGCGTCCACCCCCTCGTTCGTTCCCGCGGGAGTCTCGGTGCGAGCGGCGACCTCGCTCCGCTCGCGCACATGGCGCTCGTGCTCATCGGCGAGGGCGACGCGTACTACGACGGCGACCGACTCACGGGCGACGAGGCGCTCGCAACGGTCGGACTCGAACCGGTCACGCTCGCGTCGAAAGAGGGTCTCGCGCTCATCAACGGGACGCAACTCACCGTCGGCCTCGCCTCCCTGTTCGTCGTCGATGCCGAGCGAGTCGTCGATGCCGCGGACGCCGCGGGCGCGCTGACGACCGAAGTCACGATGGGGACGACGGCGAACTGCGACCCCGCGATTCACGAGGTTCGACCGCATCCCGGCCAGCAAGTGAGCGCGGCCGCGATTCGGAGACTGACCGCGGGTTCGACCGTCCTCGAATCCCACAAGGACTGCGAGCGTGTCCAAGACGCCTACTCGATTCGCTGTCTGCCGCAGGTTCACGGCGCGGTCAGAGACGCCGTCGAACACCTGCGTGAGGCGGTCGAAATCGAACTCAACAGCGCGACTGACAACCCACTGGTCTTCCCCGCCGGCTCGGTGGACGAGCGCGCCCCCGGAACCGACGTTGCGGCGGTCATCTCCGCGGGAAACTTCCACGGCGAACCGCTCGCGCTCCGCCTCGACTACGCGGCAGGGGCACTCACCGACCTCGCCGCGATTTCGGAACGGCGGACCGACCGCATGCTCAATCCGAAAATCCAAGAGTCGTACTTGCCGCCCTTTCTCACCGAACACAGCGGTCTGCGCTCGGGCTACATGATTGCACAGTACACCGCCGCCGCGCTGCTCAACGAGTGCCGCTCGCTCGGCCGACCGTCGCTCGATTCGACGCCCGTCAGCGGGGGGCAGGAGGACCACGTGAGCATGAGCGGCCAGAGCGTGCTCAACGCGCGAACCGTCGCCGAGAACGTCGCCACCATCGTGGGCGTCGAACTGCTCTGCGGGTCGCAAGCCGCCGAATTCCTCCCCGACGGACTCGGACTCGGAACCGGGACCGGCGCCGTCCGCGACGCGATTCGAGAAGTCGTGCCGCCGCTCGGCGACGACAGACAGCTCGACGGCGAACTCGAAATCGCCGCCGACCTCGTTCGATTCGGCGCGATACGGGCGGCCGTCGAAGACGCGCTCGACTGAGCCGATTCAGTTTCCTGCGACGATGTCGGCGACGCGCTGGCGGTCGAACAACTGCTCGTCTTCGGGGATTTCGGGGTACGCGCCGCCCTCGTATTCGGGCCACTCGCCGAACTGCTCGGGGAAGAGCTGTTTGGCGGTCATCTCCAGTTGGAAGAGGTTCATAATCGGACCCTGTACCGGGTTGCCCGAGGGGTAGACGCGGCCGTTCTTCACGGCCGAGAGTTCGCCGCCGACGGGGTGTTCGGCGAGCGTCTGCTCGATGTCGTTCACGTCGTAGTAGGAGGCGACGCAGAAACTGTGCAAGAGCACGTCGGGGTCGATTTCGAGCATCGTCTCGTAGTCGTAGGACGTCTCGTAGGTCACGTCGTCGGCCGCGAACGCGTCTTGCACGCCGAGCGGGCGGATGTGCGAGGTTGCGAACCCATCGACGTTGACTTTCGAGGGGTAGAACGTGTCGCTCATGAAGATGACGACGCCGACGGTCGGGCGTTCGTCTTCCGGTGGGAGGTTCGACTGAATCGTCTCGACCAAATCGTCACGAACGGCTTTGAGTTCCGCGGCGCGTGCTTCGGCTTGGAAGACGGCACCGACCTTCTCGGTGAGTTCCCAGAGCGTGTAGTACTCGTAGTTCTCGGCGTACGGCTCAGGTGGCGTGCTGTGCGCGCGACTGTAGACGTTGCCGAACCACGGGGCGATTTGCTCGCCGACCTCCTCGATATCCGACTGCTCCCAGCCGTCGAAACTCACCGCCAGCGCGGGGTCCATGAGGTGCAGGTCGGAGTCGAGTTCGTACAGCAGTTCTTTATCCACGCTGATGTCGCTCGACCCGTTGTTGAGTTGTGCGAGTCCCTCGCGGTCGAACGAGACGCCGTCGAGTCGGTCGTAGTAGGCGTCGAGCGTCCGTCCGCCGGCGTCGCTGTCGAAGCCGAGGGAGTTCACCGCGTCGCCGTGACCGAATGCGACCGCCATGTCGGCATAGAGGAGGCTGTACACCATGACGTCCTCCGGGATCGACTCGAAGGCGACCTCTCCGACCGGCGACATCGACACCGAATAGCCGGTGTCTTCGGCCGTCGTCTCGGTCGCCGCTGCCTCCGTCTCTGTCTCCTTCGCGGTTGTCGTCGCGTCGGCCGATTCGGTCTCCGACTCGGAGCCGCTCTGGCCCGTACAACCGGTGAGAAGTCCGCCCGCGAGAAGCGCACTCCCGCTCTTGAGATACGCCCGGCGCGTCGGAGTTCCGGCGTCGATGAATTTCTCGTCCATATGATTTAGGCAACCCTAAATCAACAAATGGCTTTCGAAATTTTTGTACGCCTAAAAGTTCGTGTCGGCGGCCAGTACTCACCAGACCTGTACCGCGGGCGTGCCGCAGTCGTCGCAGACGATGGCGTCGTTATCCTTGTAGGAACGCAGTTCGAGTGTCCCCTCGTCGCAGTAGGTGCAGTCGTCGTCGGCCATCGTCTCGAAAATGAGCGCTGATTCAGACATGGTACGCACTCGTCGTTCCAAACTAATGAACATTACTCCAGAACAGAATATAGCGCGATGAACCACTGTGCAGGTCGTGAACGGTCACTGGTCTCGTGAACTGGTTAGCAGACCGAGTGTCGAAACGAGGCCCTGTACGTCGATTGCGGACCCGACGAGCGTCGCCGCTCGTTCGTAGGGGTCCGTCTCTTCGGACGCCGTCTCGTCGAATTTCGGACGCTCTCGCCCCGCGTGGGCGTACACCGCATCGACGAACGCCTCACGCGGTCCGTCGTTGGCGAACAGGTCGTGGATGTACGTCCCCGCGACCCGACCGGTCGCCGCGCCGTCGCCGGCGAGCGCGGTCGCATCGCCGACGAGTCGGGTCGTTCCGTGGTGAATCTCGTAGCCGCTGACTGTACCGTTCGCGCCCGCGAGCGGCCCTGAACCCTCGAACTCGACGGTCACGGCCTCGACGTGTTTTTCGGGTTCGAAACGAGTCACCGTCGGGAGGTAGCCGAGTCCGTCGATTTCGGCGACGCCTCGTGTGCTCTCCACGTCTGCGTTCTCGATTCGCTGACCGAGGAGTTGATAGCCGCCACAGATGCCGACGAGTGGCCCGTCGAAGGCTTCGAGTTCGCGCTCGAACCCTGCGTCTCTGAGCGCGACGAGGTCGTCCACGGTGTTCTTACTTCCCGGGAGAACGACGCCGTCGATTCCATCGAGCGACGCATCAAACGGGAGTGAGACGACGTGGACGCCCGGAACTGCGGCCAGCGGTTCGAAGTCGGTGAAGTTCGAGATGCGAGGTAATCGGGGGACGCCGATGGTGACTGTGTGTTCGGCCGCGACACCGTCGTCGTCGCCGAACGTCGCTCGCGCCCCCTCCGCCGGGAGTGCGAGGCTATCTTCTTCGGGGAGTCCGGGGTCGTCGTAGGGGAGTACGCCGAGGACGGGAACGCCAGTTCTCTCCTCGAAGGCGTCGAGACCGGGTTCGAGGATGTCGAGGCTCCCGCGGAATTTGGTGATGACGACGCCTAGCACGCGTTCTCGCACGTCGTCGGGGAGGAGTTCGAGCGTCCCGACGAGGCTGGCGAAGACGCCGCCGCGTTCGATGTCCGCGACGAGCAGGATTCGGGCGTCCGCGAATCGAGCGGTTTCGACGTTGGCCAGGTCGCGGTCGTGGAGGTTGATCTCGGCAATCGACCCCGCGCCCTCGGCGACGACGATGTCGGCCCGCGTCGCCAGTCGCTCGTGCGACTCGATTGCGGCCTGCCGGGCGTCGTGCCAGTAGTCGTCGTAGTAGTTGCCCGCCGTGTTGACCGAGACAGCCGTCCCCTGAACGACGAGTTGGGACGTGCCGTCGCCGTGGGGTTTGAGGAGCACGGGGTTGTGGTCGGTCGTCGGTGTCGTCCTCGCTGCGCGGGCTTGGACGTACTGTGAGACGCCGATTTCGCCGAAGTCGTCGCCCTCGGGTGTCACGACCGCGCGGGCGTTGTTGCTCATGTTCTGGGCCTTGTAGGGTTCGACGGCGTACCCCTGCGTGGCGAAGAGTCGGCAGAGTCCGGCGGCGACCGTACTCTTGCCGACGTGGCTGGCCGTTCCGGCGACGAGGAGGGTCGGCGCTGTCATTGACTGGTGCTCGCGTGGAGGCGGGTCAAAAGTACCGATTTTGGGGTGTAACGCCGTCGTTTCACCGTCTCCAACCGTGCTCGTCTCCTCACGGTTCACGATTAATCGCCAGTTACACCACGATTTCACATCCTCGTTTCAGGCCATCTATCCCCTGTTTTTCGATGATTCCCAATTCTATGAAATTGGAAACGACGCTGTGTTTATATTCTTCTTGCAGGCGACTGTTCAGATGTAAGGTGAGAAAAAATGACCACGAACGCCCAAGTCGAGATGCTGGGACGACAGATCGAATTCAACTACGCGGAAGGGGTAACCGGCTACGTGCTCGTGCTGGTTCGCCTCCTCACTGGGTACTGGTTCCTCCACGCCGGGGTGACGAAATACCTCGGCGCAGAGCCGTTTAACGCGGCTGGCTGGATGACCGGTGCGACGCAAGGAACGCTCGTCCACGGTCTCCTCGCGTGGGTCGCCGGCGTCCCCGTCCTGATGGAGTTGACCAACTTCATGATTCCGCTCGGTGAGGTCCTCATCGGTCTCGGAATCCTCGTCGGTGCGCTCACCCGCCTCGCCGCCTTCTTCGGCGGCTTCCTGATGGTGTTCTTCTACCTCGGGAACGCGGACTTCGCACACGGCTTCGTCAACGGCGACCTCTTCGGCCTGATGCTCTTCGCCATCGTCGGCACCCTCGCGCTGGGTCGCATCTACGGCGTCGATGCCATCGTCGAAAAGACCGAATTCGTCCGCCAGCGCCCCGCCCTCAAATACATCCTCGGCTAACTCGGGGGTGTTCGGGTGGTGGTGTGAACCGGCGTCTCGTCTCCTTCCCTCTCGTTTCCTTTCCTTCCCCGTTTTCGCTATCCAACCTTTCGAAGACTACTTTCTGTCGAGTCGTGCGAGACCGTGCCAAATCGCGTTGACGAGCTTCGATTCGCCGTCGCCGTCTGCATCGTCCCACCCGCGGGCGATTGCGTCTTCGAGCACCGTCAACGTGTGATTCTCGAAGTTGTTCATCCCGCGGAACGATTCGAGGGCCTCCCGTTCTTCGTCGCCGAACCCCGCCGTCGGGTCACCGTCGTAGAAGCCGAGTTCGGCGAGCGTTTCGAGGACTTCCCGTGCGGTTTCGCCAGCGAGCGACTCGACGTCCTCGGGTTCCTCACGTGCCAAGAGCGTGATGTCGTAGAGGCGGAAGACGCGTTCGAGTTCGTCGATTGGGTGTTCGTGGTCGTCCACGCGAACGTCCACCCAGCGGTCGTTGCCGCCGTCGTAGCCGCCTTCTGGTTTGGCGATGTACATCGCGGCGCTCTGCTCACCGCGTTTGTCGCCGCCGGCGTCGTTGCCGGCGTGGAGCGCCGCGAGGAGCTTTTCGGGAAGTCCGCCATCGGTCGTCTCGAACGCCTCGGCCATCGCTTCGAGCGTCTCGTGGTTTTCGAGGATGTTCCCCTGGACGGTGTAGTGGTCGCCTTGGATATCACCGGCCACGTCGAAGCACGCCTCGCCGGTGAACGCCGCAATCGACCCGTCTTGACCGACCACACCGACCTGTCTGCTCTCGGCTTCGTCGTCCGCCTCGGTCAGCAACTCGATGGTCTCGGCAGCCGTGTTGCCGTCTCGAAGCGCATCCAACCCGTCCGGTCCGTAGGCGACGTTTGCGAAACTCTGGGTTGCGATGGCTCCAGCGTCGGCGCTGACGAAGGGGACGACGGAACCGACGCTGACGAACTTCGATTGGACGGCGACGCCGACGGCGTCGGTGGCCGGGTCGCGGGCGACGATAGAGAACGTTGATGGACGCGGTTGCATCGTCGGTATCGACACGCCGGGTTCGAATAAGAATTCACCAACCGGCGGTGTTGGCTGGGTGTGGTTTCGTCTCCGATTCCGCTCTGGCCAACTATATAAGAAATCTTGGATGATTCGGTGTCTGGATTATCTCTTCAGTACTATTCAGACGTTCGAAACCTGAAAAGATATTTGGAAGTACAATTCTTGTACAATTTCCACAAATTGTAAAAATTGTACCAGTGGTTCGGTTCGTCTCTAATTTCTTATACGTACCGTTCAAAATCGGCTCCAACCGTCAGTAGTCGATGACGGTTATCTCTTCGACGGGCCACTGACTGAGCAGTTCGACGCCGTCGTCGCGGACGACGACCATCTCCTCGACGCGGACGCCCTGTCTGTCTGCTGGCTCTTGGGTCTCGACGGCCATCGTCATTCCCTCCTCGATTTCGATGGGGTGGTCGGGCGAGAGACCGCGCCAGATGAGCGGGACTTCGTAGAGCTGGAGACCCAGTCCGTGTGCCCAGTGGTTCGTCGTCAGTTGCCAGTGGTCGGATGCGCCGTAGTAGTCGGCGTGTTCGCCTTCCATGTCGGGAAAGGCCATCGAAATCTCGTCGGTCGTCTTTCCGGGTTCGATTTCGTCGAGGACGGCGTAGAGGTTGTCGCGGGCGACTTCGTAGGCGTCCTTCTGCGCTTGCGTCGGTTCGCCCATCGAGAAGGTCCGGTAGTAACACGACCGGTAGCCGAGGTAGCCGACGTTGTAGCAGTCGGCGTAGACGAGGTCACCGGGACGAATCATCCTATCCGTGGTGTTGGCCTGATGTTTCGGCCACGTGTTCGGTCCCGAAGTGAGATAGCCGCCTTGGACCATCGCGCCGTGACGCCACATCTCTCGCACCGCGTCGCCCCACACCTCCGACTCTCGCGCACCGGGTTTGGCGTTCTCCACGACGGCTTGGAACCCCGCCTCACAGATGGCGGCGACCTGCCGCAGGCATTCGATTTCGTCGTCCGTCTTCGTCTTCCGTGCACTCTCCATCGCTTTCACACACGGTTCGGGTCGAACGTCCACACCCTTCGACTCGAAGGCGTCGAGGAGACCGCCGTTGGCCACGTCGATACCCATCGGCTCTTTGGCGAGTCCGTACTCGTCGAGCGCATCGACCACGCTCTGGGCCATCGTATCGAGCAGGAACCGCCGTGCCGAGTCACTGCCGGATGCGCGCGGGACGTTCCCCAATCCCGGACACGCGTAGCGGATGTCGTCCAGCCACGGACAGTTGTAGCGCTGGTTGCTCGCGTGGTCGGCGGTGTCCCAGTGGACGACCTGTCCGTCTTCGAGAAGCAGCGAGTAGTGGTCCGCACCCGACCCGCCGGTCATCGCCAGCCCGGTCACGTAGCGGATGTTCGGGTCGTCCAAGAGGAGCATACTACCGAGTCCGGCCTCACGCATGCGTTCGAGCGCCCGCGACTTCCGCTCGTCTCGCATCCGCTTCACGTCGATTCTGGCCTCCCAATCGACGGCCATGGTCCCCCGAGTTCCACTCATAAAGTCCCGTTCGTGGAAAGGCATGGTGATACCACACGGGACTATCACATTAATTTAGTGTAGACTCTCGTGGCCGAACGAGACCATCGCGCCGTCTTGTTGTTTCCTCGGTCTCGCCTGTCCCCCGTACCTCATGATTTATTGTTCGGATACTCGAACGGTGTACGCATGTACAAGCACGTCGCGCTTCTCGTCCGGAAGCCCGAGCTGAGTCACGACGAGTTCGTCGAGTACTGGCAGGAAAAGCACACGCCCATCGCGCGCCGAATCGAGGGCGTCGTCCGGTATCAGACGGTCGTCCCCGCCGACCCCGAGGCGGCCGAGTTCGACGGCGTGGCCGAACTCTACTTCGACGACCTCGACGCCCTCCACGACGCGCTCGGAAGCGAAGAGTCACGTGATTACGACCCCGCGAAGGGCTACGCCAAGAAAGCCCGCAAGGACGTGGACAACTTCCTCGATATCGAGCGCCGCCCGCGATTCATCGGCGAGGAAATCGTCGAGAAGGACGAGACCGGCGGCGACACCACCGGCTTGTACAAGCACTCGGCGTTCCTCGTCCGCAAAGACGGCATGAGCCACGACGACTTCCTCGACCACTGGGCGAACACGCACGTTCCGCTCGCCCGCGAAATTCCCGGCGTCGTTCGCTACGCGCGAGTCGTCCCGACCGACCCCGACCACTCGGAGTTCGACGGTATCGCCGAACT